>CAZNRD010000006.1:0-108523 GCA_964575425.1 uncultured Anaerolineaceae bacterium
TGCTCAAACCCCGCAGCCCCAAAGGGGATTCGCAGGATTCTTATTCAACAGTCTCTCGTACAATCGTTTGACGGCGAGGAAGTGGCCATGGTAGAATGCCCTCCGTTGGCCCCCATCGTCTAGTGGCCCAGGACGTGGCCCTCTCAAGGCCAAAACGGGGGTTCGAAACCCCCTGGGGGCACACAGGTCGGCGAAGAAGACCGGGCCCGGCTGCGACAGCAGCCGGGCCGATTGCTTTCTGGAGACCCGTTCCTCCAGTGCCTGCCGAATGCATGAGTCAGTGGCGGCAGATGCCGGAAGGACGCTATCAATCGGGTGAAACGCACGCAAAGTTGCTTGTGCGTAGCCGACAAGTGACGGATACGCGCAACAATCGCCAGCAAACGCGACGTGGCGTTTGACATACCCCTGCATGTGGCGCCCGCTGTGGGCGGGCGAGGAAGGGCAGATATGGGCGTACAGGCTGCAGGGGGGATGCGGATGAGTGGATTGCGTCGTCGAGTCGTTGGTGTATGCTTTGCGGGGGGTGGCATCTGGCAGCGTGTCAACGGGCAGCAACGGGAGAGCGCGCCGCGCGGAGGCCTCTCTGGGGAGGCGTCAATGAAGCGGGTGGGAGTGCTGACAGGTGGCGGAGATGCACCGGGGTTGAACGCTGTGATCCGCGCCGTGGTCAAGACGGCGGACACTCTCGGCGAGTGCGAGGTGCTGGGTATCCTCAACGGGTTCGACGGCTTGGTGGATCCTGGCCAGACTGTGCACCTGGATCCGGAATCGGTGCGCGGCATCCTGCCGCGCGGGGGCACGATCCTTGGCACAGCCAATCGCGGCAATCCGTTCGCCCGCCGGGTCATCCGTGATGGAGCTGAGTGTGTCGAGGATGCATCGCCTCGCGTGATTGAGTCCTTCGAGCGGCTGGGGCTGGATGGCCTGATCGTGGTCGGCGGGGACGGGACGTTGAGGATTTGCCGCGAGCTGACGGAGAAGGGGTGCCCGATTGTGGGTGTGCCGAAGACGATCGACAACGACGTGGGAGGCACAGACGTCACCTTCGGCTTTGACACAGCCGTCAACGTGGCATGCGAGGCCATCGACCGCCTGCACACCACGGCTGAGGCCCATCATCGGGCGATGGTTGTCGAGCTGATGGGGCGTGAGGCCGGCTTCCTCGCCCTCCAAGCAGGCGTTGCCGGGGGCGCGGATGTGGTCCTGATCCCGGAGATTCCTTTCCGCTTCGAAGCGGTGCTGGCCAAGGTGCAGGAGAGGGCAGGGCGGGGTCGGCGGTTCAGCGTGCTGGCCGTCTGTGAGGGAGCACGGCCGGTTGGCGGTGAGCCCGTCTACGCCATACCCGGGGATGACGTCTATTTCCCCCGATTGGGAGGGATTGGGGCGGTTGTTGCGGAGCACCTGAGCCGCGCCGGTGGAGTCGAGACGCGGGTGACCGTACTTGGGCATCTGCAGCGGGGCGGCTCGCCGACGGCCTTCGACCGCTGGCTGGCGACCCGGTTTGGCGCGGCGGCCGTGCGCCTGGCGCTGCGAGGAGGTTATGGGCGCATGGTGGCGCTCCGGGGCGACCGGGTGATCGATCTTCCCCTTGCCGAGGCTCTGTCGCAGCCGAAGCGGGTGGAAATCGAGGGAGAAGCGGTGGACGCGGCGCGGGGTATCGGTATCTGTTTCGGCGAGTGAAGGCGTGGCTAGGCGGAGCAGGATCAGGCGGGAGCGTCGAACAGGCGGGTGAGGGCGTCGCGCTCGGGTCTGGGCAGAACGCGGCGCCTCCTTTCCTTGCGCATAGCCATTGGCCGTCCGCCATGGGACCCGCGTGCCCATACACCGCGGCCTTCGAAGAAGCGCCCAATCTCACTTACTCGGGTGCCTGTGGAGCGCACCGCTGCGAGCACGGCGGCCACCGACTCGGGGCGGACGGCGATGAGGAGAGCGCCAGAGGCAATCGTCGCCAGGGGATCGAGGCCGAGCCGCTCGCACAGCAACGCTGCTTCGGGGAGGATCGGTACTGCGTCCAGATGGACCTCAATGGCGATGCCGGCAGCGTCGGCCATCTCCCACAGGCCGCAGGCCAGGCCCCCTTCGGTGGGATCGTGCATGGCGCTCACGCCGCCGGCGGTTGAGGCCGCCAGCGCCTCCCTGACGACACTGATTCCGGGATCGTGCAGGTACTCCCGGGCGCGGGAGATGACACCTTGCGGCACGTCGCGCAGAAGGTGGGCGAATTCGCGCGCCAGGATGCTGCCCCCCTCAATGGGCACTCCCTTGGAGAGCAGAAGCCGATCGCCGGGGAGCGCACCCCGCGGCGTGATCAACCGCTCTCGCTCAACCTCGCCAAGCATTGTGCCAACGAGGATCGGCCGGTCGATGCCCGAGGTGATTTCGCTGTGCCCACCGACAAGACCCGCACCCACCTCACGACACGCGGCATCGATCTGCTCGAAGATCGAACTTACAAGTCGCTGCTCAGATCTCTCGGGAAGGAGCATCGCTGCCAGGAACCAGCGCGGCTGGGCCCCAGTGGTGGCGATGTCATTGGCGTTGACGTGGACAGCATACCACCCGATCTCTTCGGCGGCGAATGTGATGGGATCGGACTTCGCCACGAGCAGGCGATCGCCAAACTCGATGACCGCGCAGTCCAGGCCGATGCCAGGGCCGAGCACCAGCCGCCGATCCCGAAGGCTGTGTTGCTCGAGCAGTGCCTGCAAGATGGCGGGCGGGACTTTGCCGACGGGAAGGCCCACCTTCTACCTCCGAACGCAAAGAGCCGCCCCGATGGACGGCTCTTCGCTGCGCGGCGGCATCCTTATCCTGTCTGGAGGAGGGATGCCGCCGCGCTACGCTTGCCACTGGTACTCATCTGGGCATCACCTCCTCCCTGTTAGAGATGGCGAGGGGTGTCCTGCAACGGCTGCAGTATGACACACAAGCAGCGGGGTGTCAATCGCGGCGGCGAGGGGGTGGGGGTGCAGGAGGCCGCGCGGTCTCCGACGTGCTTGGCGCTGCACAACAGTCCCACGGGGCTACACGATGAGCATCGCGTCGCCGAATGAGTAGAAGCGGTAGCCCTCTCGTATGGCAAGGCGATAGGTCTCCAGGATGCGCTCCCTCCCGGCGAACGCGGACACCATCATCAGGAGAGTGGAGCGAGGCAGGTGGAAGTTGGTGATCAGGGCTGAGATGGCGCGGAAGCGGTACCCGGGAAGGATGAAGAGCGAGGTCGTGCCTTCGAAGGCGCGTACCTCGCCGTCTGGCTGGGCCGCGCTTTCGAGGGTGCGCGCCGTCGTCGTCCCCACGGCGATGAGGCGAGAGCCGCGTGCCTTCGCCGCGTTGGCTGCCTCGGCTGTCTCGGGCGGAAGCCGGCACCATTCGCTGTGCATGGCGTGAGTTGCGGGGTCGTCTTCCGTCACCGGGCCGAAAGTGTCCAGGCCGATGTGCAGCGTCACCCAGGCGAGGAGAATGCCTCGGCCTGCCAACCTCCGAAGGAGCTCGGGTGTGAAGTGGAGGCCAGCGGTAGGGGCGGCCGTTGACCCGGGGTCGCGGGCATAGACTGTCTGGTAGCGGTCCGGCCGCGCCAGGGGCTCGTGGATGTATGGCGGAAGGGGCATCTCGCCGATCCGGTCGAGGGTCGGGGTGATCGGTTCGTCGAACTCAATCACTTTGCGGCCATGCCCCAAATCCTCCACGACTGCGGCCATCGGTCCCATCTCGACGGCCAACCGCTTGCCCGGGACGATTCTCTTGCCGCCGACCAGGGCCTCCCAACGCCTCGGTCCGAGGCGTTTGAGCAGGAGAATTTCGACGCGGCCGCCCGTGGGCACCTTTCGGGCGCGCAGCCGGGCCGGGATCACTCGCGTCTGGTTGAGGACCAGCAAATCGCGAGGCTCGAGCAGATCGGGCAGGTCGCGGAAGCGACAATGGCGGATCGATCCTGAGGCGCGGTCAAGGACGAGCAAGCGCGAGGCGTCGCGCGGTTCAGTCGGCGTCTGGGCGATGAATTCGGGCGGCAGGTCGTAGTCGAAGTCGAATGTTCGCACGGGCTACTTGCCCAGCCAGCGCAGGACCACGTTGAGGGCGATGGTCAGAATCACGCTCAGCAGCAGGGAAGTCGCCAGAGGGACGATGCAGGTCAGCCCGCCGCTCTCGAACCGGATGTCCCCGGGCAATCTTCCCAGAGGCAGGCCGGTGCGGGCGATCAACCAGATCAGCCCGCCAAGGGCTGCCAGACCCAGGCCGAAGATGATGAGCCAACGACTTAGCTGCGTCAGGTCGGACATGGCGTCTCAGAGCTCTGGCAAGCGCGGCTGGGGAGCGGAGGGGAGCGGCAGGCCCAGGTGTTCGTAGGCCCTGGGTGTTGCAATGCGGCCCTGAGCGGTGCGGTCGATGAAGCCCAGCTGGAGAAGATAGGGCTCGACGACGTCCATGATGGTATCGGGCTCCTCGCTGATGGAGGCAGCGATGGTCTGCAGGCCAACCGGCCCGCCGCCGAATTTCTCGATGACGGTGCGCAGCACTCGCCGATCGATCTCGTCTAGGCCGAGCTCGTCGACGTCGAGCAGGTCCAGCGCCTGGCGGGCGATGTGCTGCGTCACCCGGCCGTTGGCCTTGACCTCGGCGTAGTCGCGCACGCGCCGCAGCAGGCGCAGGGCGACGCGCGGGGTGCCGCGCGCCCGGCAGGCGATCTCGAGGATGCCGCCGTCGTCGATCGGGACGTGCAGCTTGTCGGCGGCGCGGAGGACGATGGCCTCCATCGACGGCCGGTCGTAGAAATCGAGGCGGTGGACCGCGCCGAACCGAGCCCGCAGCGGCGCCGTCATGAGAGCCAGCCGGGTCGTGGCACCGACAACCGTGAAGCGTGGAAGCCGCAGCCGGATCGAGCGCGCGCTCGGCCCCTTACCCAGGATGATATCGAGCGCGAAATCCTCCATCGCCGGATACAGCACTTCCTCAACGGCTCTTCCCAGGCGGTGGATCTCATCGATGAAGAGGATGTCGTGGGGCTGAAGGTTGGTCAGCAGGGCGGCCAGGTCGCCGGCGCGTTCGATCGCTGGGCCCGACGTGACTCGGACCGCCACGCCCATTTCGTTGGCCAGGATGTGCGCCAGGGTAGTCTTGCCCAGCCCGGGCGGGCCATACAGCAAGACGTGCTCGAGTGCTTCCCGCCGCGCCTGAGCGGCCTCGATCAGGATCGCCAGGTTCTGCTTGACGTGCTCCTGGCCGATCATCTCCGACAGGCGCGAGGGGCGAAGGGTGTAGTCTGGCGCGTCGTCCCGCTGCCGGTCGAGCGAGAGCAGCCGCGAGGCCGAATCGGTCATAGAGAGCATTATACCGAATCGCGCCCTGCTTGCCACCAGCCGGCGTGGTAGTTGACGCGCAGCCCAAGCCTCACTATACTCCCGCTGGCGTTCCCTGAGCGCCGTGACGCTGGCCCTCCGGATGCGGTGCCAGACGTCATCCTTGGGGCGGGCCGCCCGAGCCGGTTATTCCGCGGTGTGATCATTGGCCACATCATCCGTCGGCGGCCGTGGTCCAAGGAGAAGCAATCGCCGTGATCGGTCTGGGCCTACGTCAACTCCAGGAGACGCTGAACCGCAAGGCTGACGGCATCCAACGTGAATTTGTGGTCCTCAGCGATCGGCTTCAGCAGATCAGTCAGGCACTGCTGGAGGTCCGGGGGGAGGAGCGCGAACGCCTGAGGGCCGAGCAGGAAACGCTCCGGGCGCGCCAGCAGCAGATTGCCGATGAGGTCAACCTGTGGCGGGAGCGTGCCCGAGCGGTGCTGTCGCAGCGTGGGGGCGCATCGCTGCGCGCCTACATCGAAGAGCTGGTCGCTCTGGACGATCCGGATTTCAAGGCGGCAGCCCAGCACGCCCTCTACCTGCTGGATGCCTCACAGGACGAGCTGGCGGCCCTGGCTGAACAGGCCAACATCAAGCCCGAGGCCAAGACCCCGGCGGCTCGCCTCATCGAACGCGCCCGCACGGAATACGATCTGCGCGGCGTCGACAGCGCCCCCCGCTACCGCGCCGCCGTGGAGTTCGCCAACCGCCCCGGCATGGCGCAGGACCTCGAGGCTATCGCCGAAGTCGAGCGCTCCATTGCCGACCCCGATCCGATGGTGCGCGAGGTCATGGTCCTCACGGTCATTCAGCTGCACCGCTTCCGGGCCCTGCGGCTGGCGGACCTCGACATCGCGCATCGCTCGGTCCAGCGGCTGGCGCAGATCACCCATCAGGCTGTGGTGCCGGTGTTGATCGAAATCCTGGAGAACCCGCGAACGGGCTTTGTCAACACAGATCAGGGTCCGGTCGAGGCGGACAACGGCCGTTCGCGCATGGTGGCTCTGCTGCGCCTGGTGGAGTGGCACACCGCCGAGGCTCAGGCGGCGCTGCGGGGGCGCCTCTTTGATCGAGACCCGTCCATCCTCAAAGCCGCACACAAGGCCCTCGAGCTCTTCCCCGGCGAGTGGAGGGGGCCGCTAAAGGCAACCGGGCCCCTACCGCCCTCCGCGGCGCGGGGCTGACGGCTGCGGCGGCGTCGTCGCCTCGGCGCACGCAGCGCTCTCTCGGGCGCTGCTGGCGAAGCATGGGATGGGATGGGGAAGTGCCTCCCGCAGGCCGGGCGAAAACCCCGTCCCGTGGCCGCGACACATTCAGGGAGGGATGGCGCGCTGCCGAGGCGCGTGCGGGGTGGGTAGATTACTCGTACTTGAGGGCTGTGACCGGAACGAGCGTGGCGGCGCGCAGTGCGGGGTAGAGGCCGGAGATCAGACCGATGGCCGTCGAGAACACGAGGGCGATGACGAGCAGCCATGGGGGCGTGTAGACGGCGACGCTGGGCGGCAGGCCGCCCGTGCGGGCCGCCTGACCGGCCAGGTAGGCGATGGCCACCACATTGGTCACCTGGCCCGCACTCCATCCCAGTGCCACGCCCCCCAACCCTCCGACCAGGCCGATTCCCCCCGCCTCGCCGAGGAAGATCGCCAGGACATCGCGGTTCGTGGCACCGACCGCCTTCATCAGTCCGATCTCGCGGGTGCGCTCCAGAATCGCCATAGTCATGGTGTTGGCGATCCCGATGGCCGCCACCAGCAGGGCCACGATACCCACGCCGCCAAATACGACCTGGAGAACGGTGAAGAAACCGGTGATCCCCTGGACGTATTCGAGCGCGGTGAACGCCTGGAAGCCCATCGCCACGATCTGGTCCTTGAGCTCGACCACGTGCTCGGGGTCCTGAGCGCGCACAACGGCCATCGGGTAGCCGTCGCGATTGCGGTCCACGCGCCGGCCGGTGAACCACTGGTTGAAGGCGGTCACTTCCTCCAACGTGAGAAACATCGCCCAGTCCGCTTCGCCGCCGGTCTCGGCGATCACGCCGCCGACGCGGACCGTTACCGGGCGCCGAGTCTCCGTGCCGTCCTGGTTCCAGCGGACCAGCGTAAGGCGCAGGGACTGGTCGTAGAGGTCGGGTGGCGGCGGTGGCTCCTGGCCTGGGCGCTGGCGCGGGTCGTAGAAGGATTGGGAGACCATGGCCCCGACAACAGCCGTGCCCCGTGCCAGCTCCGGCGACCCCGCTCGCATCTGCAGGTCCTGGGCCGCGAGGTAGTCCGGCGCAACGCCGATGATCTGCGGCCAAAACTCCAGGCGGCCCAGGGCGACGGTCACCTGCCCCTGGGCGTAGTCACGCGGGTAGACGCCGGCCACGCCGGGCAAGGCGGCCAGGTCTTCCAGGGTATCCGGGGTCAGCAGATGCTGCCCCGTGGGAGCTCCCGCGCCCAACGGCACCACCTCGACGACCATCGGGCCTCCCCCTCCGCCGTAGGTGCCCTCGCCATAGGTCGGCCACACCTCGATGCGGGTCAGGTCCCCGATGCCACCGAGCTGCTCAGTGGCGTTGCGCTGCAGGCCCACCCCGAGCGACACCAGGACGACCAGCGCCGCCGAGCCGATGACCACGCCGATGGCCGTCAGGGCAACACGCGCCTTGCGGCGGCCGAGGTTCTCGAAGATCAGGGCGAGCAGGTCCACCAGCCGCATGCCTACCCCTTCGTGCCGGGATAGGGCATCGGGGGAAGCGGAGCCGGCACTTCTTCGGAGGGGCCGGGCGCCTCGATAGGCTGGGTCGGCTGCCTCTGCCCGCTGTCGAGGCCGAGGAAGCCGAGGAAAGCCCGCACCAGTATCTGCCAGAAGGTTTCCGGCGGGAGGGGCTCTCCGCCGCCGGGGATCACTTCCCCTTCGCCTTCCGGAGGCGTCGGAGGTTCCATCACCTCGACGAGCAAGCTCTGCTCGACCGATTGCGGCTGGTTGAAGTCGTCCAGGTAGTTGACGGTCACCCGGACCTGAAGGGGGCCTGGCTCGGTGGGCAAGGCGGTAGCATCGAGGGTGAAGTAGCCGCCTGGATCGAGGTAGCCGACAAGCATGGAGTTGTTGGTCATTTCGGCGCCCTGGGCGGTGACTTCCATCCGGCCCAGGATGACACTCTTGCGGCCCAGGTTGACGATTTGCACGGGGAGGACGACCGGCTGGCCGGCGAAGGCGGGGTCGAGTGGGCGGTAGAAGCTGATGTCGAGCAGCGGCGGCGAAAGGACCAGGAGCGTGATCACCTGGTCGTCGGTGAGATTGCTGCCGCGTTCGTCACCGTAGGCAAAGGTGACGCGGATGGTGTAGGCGCCGGGCTCGGTGGTGCCGTTGACGATGAGGTCCTGGGAGACCAGCAGCGACTGTTGGGCTGGCAGGTCGCCCAGAAACTGGACGTTCGACGAGCCGACGGGTGCGAAGCGGCTGAAGTCGCCGGAGGCCCCGGAAAGGCCGCCGTCGCCACCTGCGCCGGGAGTTCCGGCCGCGCCGCCGCTGCTCGAGCCGCCGCCGAGGATCATGGTGATGCGCCGCGCGGTTGTGCCCCCGAGGTTATGCACCTCCAGGTCGAGGCGGAAGCGGGCCCCGGGGGTGAGGAGGTCGATGTCGGTATGGTAGGCGCGGATCAGCAGCTGTGGGCGTGGACCCGGGGTAGGGGTGCGGGTGGGGACGGGGCCGGCGGGTCGCGGGGCAGATCCGATGGGCAGGCTGAGGGTGAAGACCTCGCTGTAAGGGTCTCCGGCAGAGTTGGTGTAGCTGACCGAAAGTTGAATCGTTCCCAGCTTGCCGGCCATCAGGGAGGGGCTGGCCGTGAGCGGCTGGGAATACCAGGTCGAGGCGCCGGCGCCGATGATGCCGGCGGCAACCACGCCGCCGTTGCCGCGGGGAACGAAGTCGCCCGTGGCGAAGGTCGCCACGACGTTGAAGGCCGTCTGGCCCCCGGGATTTCCCAGGCGGAAGGCAAGGTCGAACTCCTGGCCAGGGGTGACGCTGTAGCTCCCGGCTCTGTAGGCGAGCAGCACGATGAAGGGCCGGTCGTACGCCGAAGGGGTGTTCGTGGGAGCGGGAGGCGGGGACGGAGTATCTGGGGTCTGACGCGAGGGCGCGGCCAGAGAGGACTGCGACGAGAGGGCCAGGAGCAGCAGGAGCGCCAGGCTGACGATGCTTGCTATCCGGGGTCGCGTAGGTGGGTGCGGAATGGAAGTCGAAGGCATGGCGGTCCGTCTCCGTCAGGAGTGAGGGTGCGAGGCCGCAAGCTGCAGGGCGGCCTCGTACTCTGGTTCAGGGACGACCCGGCCATCGAGCAGGCGGATGATGTCGGTGGTGAAGCGGGTGATGCGCGGGTCGTGGCTGACGACGATAACCGTGCGGCCCTGGCTGTGCAGTTCGGCCAGCAGGTTCATGATCTGCAGCCCCGTGCGGCTGTCGAGGTTGCCGGTCGGCTCGTCGGCCAGGATGAGAAGTGGATCAAGGGCGAGAGCGCGAGCGGCGGCGACGCGCTGCTGCTCGCCTCCGGAAAGCTCATCCGGACGGTGAAAGGCCCTGTCGGCGACACCGACTTGGTCGAGCCGATGGTGGGCCCTGGCCAACCTCTGACGTCGAGGCACACCGGCGAAGCGCAGCGGGAAAGCGACGTTCTCCAGAGCCGTCATGCTGGCCATCAGGTTGAAGGTCTGGAAGATGAAACCCACCGATCGGCGCCGGTAGGCGGCCAGCGCGTTCTCATCCATGGTTTCGAGGTCCATACCGTCGACCAGAATGCGTCCGGCCGTGGCCCGATCGAGGCCTCCCAGGAGGTGGAGCAGGGTGCTCTTGCCCGAGCCGGATGGGCCGATCACGCCAGTGAACGAGTTGCGCCGGACGCTCAGGTGCACGTCCGTCAGGGCGTGGACGCGCTCGCGTCCCATGATGTAGGTCTTGCAGAGACCCTCGGCTCGAAGGAGAACCTCGTCCATCAGAACAAGAAAGGTCGGATGATCGTGAGGGACGAGAGGCGGCCGATGACGACCGACGGGACAACCTGCATCATCAGCAGCACAACCTCCGTCAGCAGGACACTGGCCCAAGCCTTGCGCGGCCCCGGATCGGTGCCCGAGCGCACGGCGATCACCAGGAGCAGGACATGCCACACGAAGTAGACGTCGATCAGAGCGAGGAGCGCGGCTGAGGCGGTGGCAAACGGTGCATCGCCGCTGGCAACCAGGCCGGACAGCCCGGGGGAGGCGATCAAGCGGTGGCTGCCCCACATGTACAGGCTGCGCACGACGTCGCGCAGTGCGAAGGGGAGGCCAGCCCATGCGACACGGTTCATCATCGAGCGCATGGTGGCGCGTCCGCCGAGGAGCGTCGTCGTCAGGTGCAGCAGGGCCCCGGTGATCAGCCATCCGGCCCAGACGCGGGCCAGGGCGCCGAGGGCCGGGAAGAGGTGGGTGAACGTCGTCCCGGCTGTCGCCTGCTGCGCCTGGAGGATCTGCGCCTGCTGCTCCGGGGTGTAGTACTGGAAATCCGGCGGCAGCACGGGAGGTGTGTTGAGCACCGCTTCTCGCCGCAGGGGACCAGCGACGAGGACGGCAAGCAGGGCGGTCAGCGTCATCAGGAGGATTGGTGTGAGCCAGGTATCCGATGGGTGCTCCGCGATGGCGGGGAAGACACGCCTTGGGCGAAACAGCGCTGGGAGGGCCAAGTCGATGCGGAAGCGCCGAGGCGCTTCTGGCATGGGGAGCGGTGGGGTGATGTCGGTCATGCGGCGCATTATACCGTATCCTGCTGGGTGGAGAGATGGCAAGGAACAGACGCGTCCCGGTCGGTTTCCCTACTGCGCATAGCCAAAGGCGGTTTGTAAGCTTCATCCCTCTTGCCAAGTTCGCAACGCAAGAGGGATGGTGGATTGGAGGAGGCAACTGAGGTTGTACTGGTGTGAGGCGGCAGCTGGGTGCTGGTTCCACCTGGATTGTGTCGCGCTTGGCTTGGCGAACGGATACCACTCCGCGATAGAGGTCCCTCTGCGCCTGCAGGCGGCGTGGCAGGCCCCAGGCGTTGAAGGGGCGGAAGGGCTGGGGATGTGCGAGGGTTTGCGCGCGATGCCTGAGGCAGGCGGGGTGATTCAACAGTCGCTTGGGGCGCCAGTTGACAGATCCGCTTGTACTGCGGATAATTGGCATGTGTGGGAGCCACTCCCGCGATACGGGACCGGGAAACCAGATGCGCCTGACACTGATCGGCCACATGACGGTACGCGTGGAGCTCGACGGGATGGCCCTGCTGACCGACCCCTGGTTCGGTCCGCACACCTGGCTGGAGCGCCGCCTGGCTCCCCGCACCGTCCCCCCCGCCCTCTGCCCGGATGATCTCCCGCGCATAGATGCCCTGATCGTCTCGCATGACCATCTGGACCACCTCGACAAGACCGCGCTGGCCCTGGCCCGACGACTGGGCTGCCCGGTTATCGGATCCCAGAAGGCTGCCAGGATGGCGGCACGCGTCGGGGTGCGGGAGGCCATTCCCCTGCGGGCCGGTCAGAACACCGCCCTGGGCCCACTCACCGTCCACGCCGTCCGCGCCGACCACCCCCTGGCCAGCGATGCGGTCGGATTTGTCGTCGCCGGCAGCCAGGCGGCCTACTTCAGCGGCGACACCCGCTGCACGCCTGAACTGATTCAGAGTCTGAAGCCCTTCGCCCTGGACGTGGCCATGCTGCAAGCCGCCTGTGCCCACTACCCCTTCTTCGGCGACGACGGCATGGCCCTGGCGCAGGCAGCTGCCCTCGCTCGCGCCGTGCGCCCCCGCTGGATCGTCCCCCTGCATCTCCACTGCGTCGGCAAGTGGCTGGACAGGCCAGCACGAATACGCGTGCAGAGGGACGACCTCGAGAGTGTGCAAGCGGCCCTCACAGATTGGGCGGCAGCCCTCGGGGCAGAAGGATTGCGCGTGCATCTGCTGGAACCGGGGCAGCCATGGGAGGTGGATGCTGCGGGGTGATAGGAAACATCAACGCATCTCTTCGCGAGTCCACAAGGAAACCGCGCACGAATGCCACGGGAGGACAGCCACGATGGCAGCCGACGAGACTGCAGTGCATCAAATGGCGGAGCGATACAAGCGGGTGCGCACCCCGGCTATTGCGGACATCCTGGACCAGAAGGGACTCTTCCACCAGATACTCCCACCCCAAATCCAGGCCGTGATGCCAGGGATGCGCGTGGCGGGTCCGGCACTCACAGTCAAAGGCACCCCCACCATTGTCCATAAGGATGAGTACCTTCAGGTCGCAGTCGAGGCCTACGCAGCATTGCAGCCTGGCCAGGTGGTCGTCTACGACACCTCCAATGACCCTGGAAGCGCCCACTGGGGCGAGATGATCAGCACGGCGACGCAGGCCAAGGGCTGCGGGGGCGCGGTCATAGACGGAGGCTTGCGGGACGTGGAGGCGATCGCGGAGCTCGGCTTTCCCGTCTTTGCCCGCTACAAGACGCCCGCCGACATCCGCGGGCGTTGGCGCTATGTGGAAATCAACGTCCCCATCCGCATCAGCGATGTCCTGATCCGGCCCGGCGACTGGGCGGTAGGTGATGCCAACGGTGTGGTCATCATCCCCCAGGACCTGGCCACTGAAGTCCTGCTGGCGGCGGAGCAAGTGATGGACACGGAGCGGAAGATCTGGGAGGAGTTGCGCGCCGGCGAGCATCCGCTCACGGTCTTCATGAAGTACGGGCGCTTCTGACGGAGGGGAGGATGAGGATCACCGACCTGATCGTCACCCCGGTCGCCATGCCGCTGGAGACCCCTTTGGCTCACGCCTGGGGCGTTCACCAGGGATTCGGTCGGGTGATCATCCAGGTGGTCACCGATGAGGGACTGGTCGGCCTGGGCGAGACGACGCTGACGCCCAGTGGCCGTCAGATGGAAGAAGTGCTCCGCTCGTGCAAGCCGCTGATCCAAGCGGAGGACCCCTTCAACCTTGAACGGCTGCGCTGGAAGGTGAGCAACCCCTTCTACGTGCGCATGTTTGGCCCCAACCTCATCAACGCCTACGCCGCCATTGAGTTTGCGTGCCTGGATATCCAGGGACAAATCGTTGGGCGCCCCATCTGCGACCTGCTCGGCGGGCGGATGCGCGACCGGGTGCCGGTCTCGGCCTATATCTTCTACGAGACGCCGCCCGGGGGAGAGGAGCTGCTCCCCTGGGAGGAGGCGGACTCCCGGATTGTGGCGAAGTGCGCCGAACTGGTCGAGGGGAAGGGCTGCCGGGCCATCAAATTCAAAGGAGGCGTCTATCCGCCCCACCTGGAGGCGGAGACGGTACGCCATCTCCGGGGGCGGTTCCCCGATGTCCCTATCCGGCTGGATCCCAACAGTTCCTGGGCGTTGACAACGGCGGTGCGGATCGCCCGCGAGCTGGCCGACAGCGGCCTGGAGTACCTCGAAGACCCGGTGTGGGGGCTCTCCGGGATGGCAAAACTCAAGCGGTTGGCCCCCTGGATGCCGCTGGCCTCCAACATGGCTTGCTTCGGCTTCGAGGATATCGCCCCGTCGACGCTGCTGGACGCGGTGGATGTGGTCCTGGCCGACCCGCACTGGTACGGCGGCTTGCGCGCCACGCGCGCCCTCGCCCAACTCTGTGAGACCTTCGGGCTGGACATGGGCATGCACTCCGGCACCGAGTTCGGCGTTTCTCTGGCAGCAGTGCTCCACCTGGCCGCTGCGTTGCCCAGCATCCATCACGCTCCCGACATCCACTACCACTACCTGAGGGATGACATCATCCAGGACGGACCGATGCCCTATGAGGATGGCGCCATTCAGGTGCCGACAGGGGCCGGCCTGGGGGTGAAACTGGATGCCGATAAGCTTGCCCAGTACCACCAGGTGTACGAGTGGTATATCACCACACTGGCCACTCAGCCGCGCCGGGAACCGATCTACACGAAAGCAAGGTGGTGATGCGCTGACCGTTATCCGCGTCAGCGCAGGCTGACGCCTGGCGCCGTGGTCGCCCAGGAAAGGCCGATCGTCAATCCGCGCGGTTGTTGTCGGATTCGCAAGTCAGCCTGCAAGGGTCGTCACGAGGAGCAACCAATGGGCAATGACCTTGGAGAAGCAGGCGTGGTGGGGGAAGCACCGCGAGGCTGGAGACGGCTGGTTACGCTCGGGCCGGGCATCGTCTGGGCAGCCAGCGCTGTGGGCGTGTCGGAACTGGTCTTCGCCACGCGCGCGGGTGCGCTCTACGGCATGGCCCTGCTGTGGGCTCCGCTGCTCTCGCTTTTCATCAAGTATTTCATGACGGAGATGGTGGGCGCCTATACCATAGCCACTGGTGAGAACGTGGTCACGGCCTTCTCACGGGTGGAGGTCAAGGCAGGAAGACTGAGGCTCCTGCCGCGCGGCTGGATCCTCTGGCTGTTGTGGGTATTGTTTGTTTTCAGCATTGCCGGGATGGCTGGCTGCGCGCTGGCAGTGGGGGCTGCACTGTACGCGCTTGTTCCTGCCCTCCCGTTCGCTATCTGGTCGCTGATGGCCCTGGCGGTCGTCGGCATCATCCTCTTCTGGGGGAGTTATGGCGCGCTGACCCGGGTTTCACGCGTGCTGGTGGCTGTGATGGTCTTCTTCGTTTTCTATGCGATCGCGCAGGCGCTGCCGCCGGTCGGCGAAATCCTGGGCGGGTTGGTCCCCAGAGTGCCAGCGGGCTCACCGCCCGAGCTCATCCCCCTGCTGGGCTGGGCGGGCGCCGGCGCCGTGGGTACGGTGTGGTTCTCCATGTGGGCGCAGGCCAGCAACCGTGGTATGGCAGGCAAGAAAGGAGAACCCGCGGCCGCTGACGTGCCGCGCATCAAGGCCTGGATCCAGCTCAACCGCATGGACCTGATTGTCAGCACGGTGATCACGGCTATCCTTACCACCGGTTTCCTCATCGCAGGCGCTGTCATACTCAGGCCGCTGGGTACCGTGCCGGAGGGAGATGCCCTTGGTATCGTGCTCTCACAAATCGCCGGGCAGCACTGGGGCAGAGCCGGCGAAGCCATTTTCCTGCTGGGAATACTGGGCACGCTCTTCAGCACGCTGCTGGCCAACATAGACGGCATCTGCCGTGTGGCTGCCAGCGCAGTTGGCTTCTACCAGGGCAAGAAGGAGCCGCCCAAGAGGTGGTACAACATCTTCCTGGTCATCTATCTACTGACTTCGGCTCTCCTGGCCCTCGTCGTCCGCGCGCCGGTCTTTATGCTGCAGATCACGGCCGCGGTTGATACGATGCTCATACCCATCATCGCAGTGATGGCCATCCACATCTGCCGCAAGTACCTGCCGATTGAGTTTCATCCTGCCCGCTTCACCCTCGTCATGACGTATGTGTGCGCTGCATTCTTCACCTTCTTCATCATCCTCTTGGTGGTTGCCATAGCCAGCGGTGTGAAGTTCGCCTCGGCGGGGTGATAACACAAATGGGCCGTCCTCATCCTGAGCAGTCCAGGTTCGAGAGGAGGCAGGAATGACACTCCATCTGGTGACCGGAGGCGCCGGTTTTCTGGGCCGGTACCTGGTTCGTGGCCTCCGGGCGCGGGGCGACCGGGTGCGCGCGCTGGACCTGCACCGTCCCGACGACCCCGACCCCGATTTGGAGTGGGTGGTCGCTGACGTCCGGGACGCCGACGCGGTGCGGCGGGCCTGTGGGAGCGCGGAGGTTGTCCACCACCTGGCCGCGCTTATCCCGCAGCGCCGGGCCGACCCGGAGACCATGCGGGCGGTCAATGTGGGCGGGACAAAGAACGTGCTGGAGGCCGCCCGCGCCGCCGGAGCGCGCCGGGTGGTGTTTTTCTCCAGCGTCGAAGTCTTCGGCGTGCCCGCCGTCGTCCCCTGCCCGGAGGACGGTCCGCTGGCCCCGCTGGGGGAGTACGGGCGCAACAAGATCGCCGCCGAGGCCCACTGCCGGGAGGCGGCGGCCCAGGGGCTGGAGGTGGTCATCCTGCGCTCGCCGACCATCATCGGCCCGGGGCTGGAAGAGCCGTTCCTGGTGGGGCTGATGGCTGCCATCCGGGATGGGAAGCCGGTGACGCTCCTCGGACGAGGCCAGAATCGTTTTCAATTCGTCCACGCGGCGGACGTCGTCTCTGCCTGTCTTCTGGCCGCGGATCTGCCGGCAGCCGTGGGGGAGACCTTCCACATCGGCAGCGCTGATGTCCCGCCCATTCGGGCGATGGTGGAAGCCGTGATCGCCCGGACCAACTCCACCTCCACCATCCAGGCTGTCCCGGTCTGGCTGGCCCGGCTGGCGGTGGCCATTCTCCATCCTTTCGGCAAGGCCCCCTTGGAACCGGAGCACCTGCCCATCGCCGTCGCCGACTATGTGTTCGACATCTCCAGGGCCCGTCGTGTGTTGGGGTGGGAACCCCGCTGGGGGAACGTGGAAGCGGTTCTGGATACCTACCGGTCCGACTTTGTCAGCAAGCGCGAGGAAGGACAGTGAGATGGGTTGGGATGAGGTCGCGCCCTTGCAGCCGAAGGCCACGCGTCTCTTGCACGACCTCGGCTCGCCTTGTGACTGCGCCGTGTCATCACCCGAGATCGGTTGAGGCCCACGACGATCAAGTCGGGCCCTGCCTCTCAAGATGAATCCGTGTTCTCATGTCTGCGATGGCAAGTGCTTCTCTGAGCTGCGAGTGAGATGTCCGAGTCACGAATTGCCAAGCGCGATACCCGCCCTTCCGCGGGAATGGCGCGGTCCGTCTTGCGAGCGTTGGCGCTGTTGGAGGCCGCGGCGGAGGGAGTCCACGACCTGGAGGGACTGAGCGCGCGCGTCGGTCTGGCTCGAAGCACGGCCCACCGCCTGCTCACCACCTTGACGAAGGCTGGCTATCTGCGCTATTTGCCCCGCGCCGGCTACAGGCTGGGGCCCAGGCTGCTGGAATTGGGCTTTCGCGCGCACGGCGAATTGCACCTGCCCTCCCTGGCCCGTCCCTTCTTGGAAGAACTGGCCGAACTGACCCGGGAGACCGTCCATCTGGGCGTCCTCGATGGGGCCGAGGTGACCTACATCGACAAAGTGTCGGGGAAACGGGAGCTGCAGATGGCTTCCCGCATCGGCGCCCGCGTCCCGGCCCAGTCCACTGCCCTGGGCAAAGCCCTGGTCTCCACCCGGCCGCAGGAGGAATGGCTGCTCTCGTTCGTACCCGGCCTGCAGCGGACAGAGCGGACCATCAGCGATCCTGCCCGATTCGTGGAGGAGATCACCCGGGTGGCTCGCCAGGGGTATGCCCTTGATCTGGAGGAGAACGAAGAAGGAATCTGCTGCATCGCCGCCCCGATCCGGGACGCCGCGGGCGTGGGGGTGGCGGCGGTGAGCATTTCCAGCGCCGTGATCTACCTTGGCGAGGAAAGGATCCGCGAATTGGCCCCCCAGGTCGAGGCTGCGGCCCGGCGAATCTCCCATGAGCTTGGATGGACAGACGATGAAGAACGCTGATCGACCCGGCAGCAAGGAAGTGGTGACCTTCGGTGAGGTGATGATGCGACTTTCCCCACCAGGCCATTTGCGGCTCTCCCAGGTCTCCTCGCTGGAGGTTACCTACGGCGGCAGCGAGGCCAACGTGGCCATGTCGCTGGCGGGCTGGGGTGTGGCGGTGGAACACGTCACGCGCCTGCCGGAGAACGACCTCGGCCGCGCTTGCTTCCGCTTCGTGCAGCAGTTCGGCGTCGGATTGGACCATGTGGCGTGGGGTGGTGACCGGCTGGGTCTGTACTTCTACGAACTAGGCGCCGCCCAACGCCCCAGCACGATCCTCTACGACCGCGACCGCTCGGCCTTCGCCGCGCTGGAGCCTGGCATGCTGCCCTGGCAGCAGATCTTTGCCGATGCGGCCTGGTTTCACTGGACCGGCATCACCCCGGCCGTCTCTGCCTCCGCTGCCGAAGTCTGCGTGCAGGCGGCGCGAACGGCCCAGGAGATGGGGCTGACCGTTTCCTGCGACCTGAACTTTCGAGGGCAGCTGTGGGGGTGGGGAAGGCTCGCGAGTGAGGTGATGGCCGAGAGCCTCCCCTTTGCTCACGTCCTCATCGGTAACCCGACCAGCATCGCCGCCATCTTCGGCGTGGATGCGGGGCATGACGTGGAAGGCTGCCGCGCTGCGAGCGAGGAACTGGCCCACCGCTTCCCGGGCCTTCGTCTCATCGCCATCACCCTGCGCGGCGCGCGCTCCGCCAGCCACCACGCCTGGTCGGCGGTGCTGTGGACCCAGGACGCCCTCTTCGCTAGCCCCGGCTGTGAAATCCTCCCTGTGGTAGACCGGATGGGGGCCGGGGATGCCTTCACCGCCGGGCTGATCTACGGCCTGATCCGCTTTGGGGAGGATCGGCAGCGAGTGCTCGATTATGCCGTTGCCGCTTCCTGCCTGAAGCATTCCATCTGGGGCGACTGCAACCTCACCACGGTGGCCGAAGTGGAGGAGGCAATGCGATGTCTGCGGGCGGACCCGGGAGGATGAGTCGGGTCGCTGGTTGGCGGTCGTTCGAGCAATCCTGGATGCGGGCCTGGTCGCGTCTTGCACGGTGCGGATGCAGAGAGCACGGGTGGGACGATTCAGCCGTGTGTGGGCACCAGCCCCCGGGTTATCAAGCGTGCCCCGCGGGCTCTCCGGCAGCAGGACCTCTACACCCATCGAGATGTCCGGGAGTCGTCGCGAAATTGGGATGGGTGGCGCAAATCTGGAGGAATTCCCATGAAGGCTGTGCGCTGGTACGATCATGTCGCGATCAACCTGTTCTGGCTGGGCCTGAACATCCGCAACACTGCCGTGGGGTCGGTGTTCACGCCGTACCTGCTGGCGCTCTTTGTCGCCGAGGGCGAGCGGAATACTGCTCTGGGCTTCATCAGCACGGCCGGATTGGTCATTGCCATGCTGGTGCAGCCTGCCGCTGGGCTGCTGAGCGACCGTTCCACCTGCCGCTTCGGAAGGCGCCGGCCTTTTCTCTTCGTAGGGACTGTGTTTGACCTGATCTTTCTGGCAGCCATTGCCCTTTCGGGCAACTTCTGGATGCTGCTGGCGGCGACGCTCCTGATCCAGTTCTCTTCCAACATCTCCCACGGCCCACTGCAGGGACTGATTCCAGATCTTGTGCCGGAGCAGCAGCGCGGGCGATCGTCCGCGCTTAAAGCCGTGTTTGAGCTGGTCCCCATCATCCTAGTCGGTTTCACGATTGCCCAGTTGGTCGGCAAAGGGCAGTTGGGCTGGGCGGTCTCTGTCACCGGTGCGGTGCTGCTGGCCGCCATGGTGCTGACGGTGATCCTCGTCCGGGAGCAGCCGCTCAAGGAGAAACCGAGCGCCTCGATCCGGGTTCCCATGCTGCGCGTGCTGGGCATGCTGGCAGGGATTGCCCTGGGCGGGCTGGCCGGCCTGATTGGAGGCGGCGCAATCGGCGGACTGGCGGGATTGGCGGCCTATCCGTTCGCTGGAAGGGAAACCGCTGTGATGGTTGCCATTGGCGTTGGAGGGTTCGTGGCGATGCTGGTGGCGGTGGTCGCCGGCGTTTGGTCTGGAACACGCGCCACCTTGGGTGAGGATGCGCGCCTCCACTCTTCCTTCACCTGGTGGGTGGTCAACCGGCTGCTGTTCTTGGCGGCGGTCACATCGTTTCAGGGTTTTTTGCCTTTTTTCCTGATGTACGCGTTCGGAGTGACGGCGGAAGAGGCCGCTGCCATGAATGGCAGCCTGATGACCATCATCGGGCTATTCATCTTGTTGTCGGCGCTGCTTGGAGGCTGGATCTCTGATCGCTTTGGGAAGAGAAGAGTCGTCGCGTACAGCGGGCTGGTGGCAGCTCTCGGCGGGTTCCTCGCGCTGGGGGCAATCTGGTTTCCCGCGATGGGCCTTATCTACGCAGCGGGCGCGATCATCGGGATGGGAACGGGTCTGTTCATGACCGCCAACTGGGCATTGGGAACAAGCCTGGTGCCACGTGATGAGGCGGGCCGCTATCTCGGCGTCTCCAATCTGGCGGGTGCCGGAGCCGGGATGATCGGCAAGGGCATCGGTGGCCCGGTTGCCGATGCTCTCAACCATTACGCGCCAGGATTGGGATACTTCGGCATCTTCGCCAGTTATGCCCTGCTTTTTGCGATGAGCACAGTGAGTCTGATTGCAGTCCGGGAGTCCAGGTAGTGAGCCCGGTCCTCTTGCTGCTCGTTCCGATCGGCCTGGTGCTGGCCGTGGGGTTGAGCCTCTCCTTCCATTTGACCCGCCGCCACCATCTTGCCGCGGTCCACAACCCGGCGGAATACGGCCTCCATTCAGAGGATGTCTGGTTGACGACAGCGGACGGGCTGAATCTGCGCGGTTGGTGGATCCCAGCCCGCGGCTCCGATCGGGCGGTGGTGATCCTGCACGGCCACGGCGGAAGCATGGACTTCGACGCCCACCGCGCCCCTGCGTTTCACCGGGCCGGGCTAGGGGTGTTGTTGATGGACTTCCGCGCCCACGGCCGCAGCCCAGGAAGGCTGGCGACGTTCGGCTACCTGGAGCGGTGGGATGTGCTTGCGGGAGTGGAGTATCTCAAAGGTCGCGGGATGCGTCGGATCGGGCTGTTGGGCTTTTCCTACGGCGGAATGGCCGCCATGCTGGCTGCGCCGCTGAGCCCCGACATCCATGCCGTAGTCAGCGATGGGGGCCCAGCCCGGCTGCGGACAGCGATTACGGGCCGGGGCATGGAACTACATCTCCCCCGCTGGCTGGCCGCCTTCCTGGCCTGGCTGACAATCGTCATCACTTCGGTCCGCCTGGGCGTGAATCTCTCACAGTACGAAACAGTCCGTTGGGTAGGCAGGATTGCCCCGCGCCCCATCCTGCTCATCCACGGTGAGCTGGATCCATACTGCTGCGACTTTGACGACTTGGTGAGCGCAGCAGGTGAACCGAAGGAGGTCTGGCGCCTCCCCGGCGTCGGACACACCAAGCCCTGCGAGGCCTCTCCCGAAGAGTATGTCCGCAGGGTGACCGCGTTCTGTGAGCGGTGGCTGTGAACGAAGATGCTGCGACTGCGCTTCCCTGAGCAGGGCTGGCAACAGGTTGAGCGCGCCTGGTCGGCCTGGTGGGCGGGGGAGTTGGAACGTCCGCTGGTGGTGCTGGAGTGCGTGGAGCCGGAGCACCAGCGCGAGCCCCACTATTCCAGCACCTTCCTGGGGAACTACCCGTTGGCCATGCCTGCCGAGGAGCTGCTGAGCGTTTTTATCCCCCGCCTGCAAGCCACCCACTATCTGGGCGACTCCTTCCCGCGCTTCTGGCCCAACTTCGGTCCGGGCATTGTCGCGGCCTTCGCCGGGGCGCAGGTCCGGCCCGCAGCAGACACCACCTGGTTCTACCCGCTGCCGGTCGATTCCATCGCTGACCTGCGCGTGGTCATGGACTGGGAGAACGCGTGGTGGCAGCGTGTGGAGGAAGTCACCCGGGCTGCTGTTGCATGCTGGGGCGGTCAACTGGTGGTGGGGTTCACCGACCTTGGCGGAAACCTGGACGTGTTGACCCACCTGCGTGGTGCGCTGCAGTTGATGGAGGATGTGGTCAAAGCGCCGCAAGAGGTGGATCGCCTGGTGCGCGAGACGACAGAGGTCTGGCTGGCGTGCTACGACCGCCTTTTCGAGTTGGTGGCGCCGGCCGGGCGCGGCCTCACCTGCTGGAGCCCCTGCTGGTGGCCGACGCGGGGATACATGCTGCAGAGCGACATGTCATTCAACATCTCCCCCGAGATGTTCGAGCGCTTTGCTCTCCCCGACCTCGAGGCCTGCTGCGCAGTCATGGACTGGGCGTTCTACCACCTGGATGGGGTGGGGCAGCTCCGCCACGTAGACAGACTCCTCTCACTGCCCCGACTGCGCGGCACCCAGTGGGTGCCCGGCTACGGCAAGCCTGGACCCGAGCACTGGCTCCCGCTCCTCAAGCGCATCCGCGACGCCGGAAAACTCTGCCAGGTGACCGTGTCGCCGCAGGGGGCATTGACCATCCTTCGCGAAATGGACTGCAGGGGATTCTGCTTCGTGATCGACGAACCGCCGCTCACCCCCGCTGAGGGCGCCGCATTCCTGCAGCAGCTGGAGCAGCCCCGGTAAGGACATGTTTCGCCTCGCCCTCTGGCTCTTGGCCTCCGACTTCGTCCCGCCGGTGTACTTCCGCCTGATTGTCCGCCTTGCCGTGGCATACCTGAGACGCCGCCAGGCACGAGAAGCCCGCCGGCAGGTTGTCGCGCCGCCGCCCCAGCCGGCACCGGCTGGGGCCCTGTACTTGGTGGATGGCTACCACGGCGGGGTGGTCTTCTGGGATTGGTTGGTTCTGCCTGAGGGAGGTCTCTGGTACGTCTTCAACTGGCCTCTGTGTGTGCAGCCGGCCGTCGAACGGGCCTTGCAGCATGACCGCTTGCGGGTGGTGCTCGACCTGGATGGCCACACCTATGAGGACATGGCCCGCAAGGCTCCGCAGGCGATCCGGCAGCTGAGAGAGGCAGTGAGGCTGGGCCGGCTGGAGATCGTGAACGGCACGTATGCCCAGCCTCTGGCCCAATCCACCAGCGGGGAATCGTTCGTACGTCAGCTCTTCTATGGCCTGGAGACCGTGCGTCGGG
Organism: uncultured Anaerolineaceae bacterium; assembly: GCA_964575425.1. Classification (GTDB taxonomy): domain Bacteria; phylum Chloroflexota; class Anaerolineae; order Anaerolineales; family E44-bin32; genus DATEAV01. Next base: position 22,956 of record CAZNRD010000006.1, read on the forward strand.
TGCTGGGAAGCCAGGTGACATGCTTCTACTCCCAGGAGCCGGCGTATTTTCCCCAGCTTCCCCAAGTCCTGCGCGAATTCGGCTTTCGGGGGGTCGTCTTCCGCAGCCAGTGGGCGGCCTTCGGCACCGACCCGGCTCACGACGCCCCGGTGGTGCGCTGGCAAGGGCCCGATGGGAGTGTGATCCCCGCCATCCCCCGCTATGCATTCCAGCAGTACGACCGTCTGCGGGCGGAGCACCCGGGCTTGCCCTCCATGGCCATGGCCGCAGGAGATCGGGCGGATTGGGAACTGGCCAGTCTGGCAGCCTTTGAGTGCTCGGCCCGCGAAAGAGGGATTCCTGATCCCCTGGTCACTGACCTGAAGGATCCAAATCTGCCCGACGCACCGCTGCCCCAGGCGTCGGCCATAGCCGCCATGGAGAACGTCCGGTTTGTGACCCCAACGGAATACTTCCGCCGGGCAGGGGAGCAGGGCCCATTGGTGCAGTACAGCCTGGACGACATTCCCAGCACCCTGCCATGGGGTCTGCAGGGGGAAATGATGGTCCGCGCCCGAGTCGACGCTGAGGATGCCCTGCTGGTAGCCGAGCGGCTGGACGCGGTCGCTTTTCGCCTGGGCCGAAGAAGTGAAGAAAGCAGCCTGGAGGAGGGCTGGAAGAGCCTGTGCCTGTCGCAGCACCACGACTTGCACGTCTGCGGTCCCTGGCACTCTCGACGACACGGCTGCTCCATGGCCGACGTGGCGATCGAATACGCCGCGCGGTCCCGGCAGAAGGCGGAGGAGGTGCGTGAGGTTGTGGCTGCCTGGTTGACCGAGCGCGCGAGCGGTGATGTCCTGGTGTTCAACCCCTCGCCCTGGCCCCGACGGGACTATGTCGAGGTGCGGATTGAGAAGCCCGGACTGTCGCCGACGGCCGTGGTCCTCACAGACGGGGAGGAGGAGATCCCCTGCCAGGTGGTCGCGGCCGGGGATGGCACCTTGACGGTGGGCTTCGTCCTCGAGTTGCCCAGCCTTGGATACCGCTGCCTCCGTTGGAGCGCCCGACCGTCGGTCCCTGAGACAGGGCTTTCTCGCAACCAATGGCACAAGGCGGAGGTCCACCCCGACGGCAGCCTGAGTGTCGAGGTCAATGGGCGGCCTGGGGTAACAGCCGGAGGCGAGCTGACAGTCTGGCGGGATGGGGCGTGGCACAGCTCTCGTCAGGCCATTCGGCGGGTGGAGCTGGTGGAGGACGGCCCGGTCTACCGTCGATACCAGGTGGAAGGCAAGGTCGCCGGCGTGCCGTTCTCTCAGACATTTACCCTGTACCGGCGACTGGCTCGCATCGATGGATGCGTGACGCTGGATTTTGGGGATGGAACACACCTGGGCCCTCAGATGGAGGATGACCGGCCCGGACGGGCGATGGCCATCCAAGATGAGAAGAAACTGTGCCTGGCATTCCGTTCATCTCTCAGGCGGACGTGGTGCGACTCGCTGTTTCTGGTGACGGAGACCTCTGGGGATCGGATCGTCGGCCTGCGCTGGGTCGGACTGGAAGACGGTGAGGGGGCTGGGGTCGCTCTGCTGAACCGGGGAACGCCAGGGTACCACGTGGACCGCCAGGGTGGCCTGCTCCGCAACGTGCTCGCCTGGGGGCCACGGGAGTGGATCTACGCCAGTGACGATTCTATCCGCCGAGGCCGTTCCCGCTACACGGCGCTGCGAGGCCGCCATCGCTACCATCACGCCGTCTTCCCATACGCCTCACGGCAGGATGCCCAGAGGGCAGCTATGGATTTTCATCTGCCCTGTCAGAGTTGGTGTCTGCCTCGATCGACGAGTGGGCCACTGGAGACCCGGTCCTTCCTGAAAGTGGAGCCGGAGACGGTTCTGGTGACGGCCCATTATGTCCACCGCGGCCGCGCGGTCCTCCGGCTGTGGAATCCCTCGCCGCGGGAGACCCTTGCCACGGTCCGTGTTGGGGATGAGGAAAGAACCGAGGCGGTAGACATGGCGCTGCAAGCAAAGGGCCCTGCGCTGCCCGACGGCCGAATACCTTTGCGCCCTTGGGGAGTCCAGACCGTGGTGGTGACCCAGGAAGGATCGGGGGCGAATTCCCCACGAGTTGAGCCCATCATCGGCCGGGCAGCTTGATCCCAGGTTCGGGGGTGTCGACCTTCTCCGGGATGATTGCCCGTGCGTGGCAGCGCCGTAGCCAGGCAGATGCACCTCGACCGCTTTGTGCATCCGCCAGCGGCCGGGCCGTGCCGTGCCGCCTGGTTCGAAGTGGTGGCGTCTCTCGCTCCGCGCCGCTTTCGCTTGACCGATACTGGACCGGTCTGCTATACTGTCACCAATCTTCTCTACAGATGCCGGGAGGAGTAGGCGGAAGGGGCTGGTCAGAGACGGAGGGCCGAGGGCTGAGAACCCCCTCCAGCTGCCGCCGCCGAACGTCGCCCGGAGCAGCGCCGAAGAAACCCGGCCAGGCCGGGGAGTAGACCGGTGCGGGTCTGCCCGTTAGCGCAGGGCCCCGATCGTTGTCGGGGCGGAGAGAGCGCCGGCCAGTCCGGCGAAGCGAGGTGGTACCGCGGAGCCGCCCTCCGTCCTCGTCGACGGAGGGCGCTTGCTTCTCAGGGGAAAACAGGGGAGTGGCAGGGCGCTGGCCGGCCCCGGGACACGACAGCGGCGGCGAGCGGCTCGCCGGAGGCATGGGCCGCAGGCGAGCCGCGAGACGGACAACGATTGACGATACGCTGAGAGGGAATCCGCCGAGCCGAGCACCGGAATCGAGGCATCCAATGCCAGAACACGACCTTCCCAAGACCTACGACTTCCGTGCCGTCGAACAGCGGCTCTACGCCTGGTGGGAGGCGAGCGGCCATTTCCGGCCGCGCCCGGTCCTGGGCCGCAAGCCGTTCGTCATCGCCATCCCGCCGCCGAACGTCACCGGCGAACTCCACCTGGGCCATGCCATGTTCGTAGCGGTCGAAGACCTGCTCATCCGCTATCACCGCATGAAGGGTGAGCCCACGCTCTGGATCCCGGGCACCGACCATGCCGGCATCGCTACCCAACTCCAGGTGGAGAAGGACCTGGCCCGCGAGGGCCTGACGCGCGAGGCGCTCGGCCGCGAGGCATTCGAGGCGCGCGTCTGGGACTGGAAGAAGAAGTATGGTGGGATCATCACCCATCAACTACGCCGGCTCGGCGCCTCCTGCGATTGGGAGCGCGAGCGTTTCACGCTCGATGAGGGCCTATCGCGCGCTGTGCGCGAGGCCTTCGTCCGCCTGTACGACAAGGGCCTGATCTATCGCGGGACGTACCTCATCAACTGGTCGCCCGGCCTCCGCACCGCTGTGAGCGACCTTGAGGTGGAATACACCGAGGAACAGGGGACGCTATACACCTTCCGCTACCCGCTCCAGGATTCCTCCGAGTTCATCCCGGTGGCGACGACGCGCCCCGAGACCATCCTGGGTGACACCGCCGTGGCCGTCCACCCGGAGGACGGGCGCTATCGGCGTTTCGTTGGCCGCACATGCCTGGTGCCCATGCTCAACCGTCCCATCCCGGTGATCGCCGACCCTCGCGTCGACCGCCTGTTCGGCACCGGGGCTCTCAAGATCACCCCCGGACACGATCCGACGGACTACCAGATCGGCCTGGACCACGGCCTGCCTGTCATCAACGTGCTCAATCCCGACGCCACGATGAACGACAACGCCGGACCCTACGCCGGCCTCGATCGCTACGACTGCCGCACGCGCCTCTGGGCCGACATGGAGGCTGCCGGCCTGAGCCTGAAGACCGAGCCGTACCTGATGCAGGTGCCGCGCAGTCAGCGCGGCGGGGAAGTGATTGAGCCGATGGTCTCGACGCAGTGGTTCGTGCGTATGAAGCCCCTCGCCGAACCGGCGCTGGAAGCCGTGCGCAGCGGCCGCATCCGCATCATCCCCGACCGCTTTGCCAAGGTGTACAGCAACTGGCTGGAGAACATCCGCGACTGGTGCATCTCGCGCCAGCTCTGGTGGGGCCACCGCATCCCGGCGTGGTATTGCCAGGACTGCGGCCAGGTCACCGTCTCGCGCCAGGACCCCGATCGCTGCGACCACTGCGCCTCTGCCCGAATCGAGCGTGACCCCGATGTGCTCGACACCTGGTTCTCGTCCGGGCTCTGGCCGTTCTCCACGCTGGGCTGGCCCGACGACACGCCGGACCTGCGCACCTACTACCCGACGACCGTCATGGAGACCGGTTACGACATCCTCTTCTTCTGGGTGGCGCGCATGATCATGATGGGCCTCGAGTTCACGGGGCAGGTGCCCTTTGAGACGGTGTACCTGCACGGACTGGTGCGCGACGAGCACGGCCGCAAGATGAGCAAGACGCTCGGCAACGTGATTGACCCGCTGGAGGTGATGGACCAGTTCGGCACCGATGCCCTCCGCTTCACCCTGCTCACCGGCTCCGCGCCCGGCAACGACATGAATCTAAGCCTGCAGCGTGTCGAGGCCAACCGCAACTTCGCCAACAAGTTGTGGAACGCGGGCCGGCTTGTGCTCAGTGGGATCGACCGTGCGCTGGCACCGTCGGGCCCGCTCCCCGAGCCGACCATCGCCGATCGCTGGATCCGGGCGCGAGAAGCCGAGATCCGGCGGGAGACAGAGCGGCTGTTTCAGGCCTTCCAGTTTGGCGAGGCGGGGCGGCAGGTGTATGAGTTCTTCTGGGGGGAGTTCGCAGATTGGTATCTGGAGGTGGCCAAGCTGCAGATGGCTTCCGGGGCAGAGCGCGCAAGGCTCACGGCGCGCAATATGGCCGCGGTCTTCGACACATGCCTGCGCCTGCTCCACCCGTTCACCCCGTATGTCACCGAGGAACTCTGGGGCCGCTTCAAGCAGGCGTGTCAGGGCCACGCCGGCGTGTACGAACCGCCGGGAGGTTGGGAGGAGGCGCTTATCGTCGCCCGCTGGCCGGGGCCTCCCAAAGCGGAGGCTGGCGAAACGGAGGCGGTGCGGCAGTTCAGCCTGGTGATGGAGCTGGTCCGAGCCATCCGCAACGCCCGGTCTGAGAAGGGGGTCGAGCCGGCGCGGCGCATCGCCGCGATCCTCCGGGCCGGCGATCAGGCACGCCTGCTCGAGTCACAACGGCATGTGCTCGTTGCCCTGGCGAGGCTGGACCCGCAGGCGCTCGTGATCTGCCAGAGGCTTGACCAGACGCCGCAGGAGGCCATGCCTTTGGTGGCGGCTGGAGTCGATGTCTACCTGCCCCTGGCAGGGCTGATCGATTTCACTGCGGAGCGGAGGCGCCTGCAGGCCGAGCTCGAGTCCGTCCGCTCACAGATGCAGAGGCTCGAAACGCTCCTCGGCGGGCCATTCTCGGAGCGCGCGCCTGAAGACGTGGTGCGAAAAGAACAGGCTCGGCTTGCTGAGCTGACACGCAAGGCTGAGCGGTTGGACGCCCAGCTGAGAGGCCTGGGCTGAGCGGCAGGGCGGAAGAGATGCCTGGCAAAGACTCTCCGGAATGCCGAACGGAACCGCTGACGATGCGGGCCGTCTTTCCCGGCCTCGCATTCGTGGTTGTCTTGGACGTGGCGACGGTCGCGGGTTGGCTGCCAGAATGGCGGGTTCTTGCCGTCGCCTGGCCATGGGTCCTGGCGGCGCTGCCGTGGATCACACTGGTCGTCCTGAGGGCGTCCCCCAAAGCGCTGGGATACGCGCGCCGACGAGCGGTGCTCGACTACGGATGGGGCATGGTGGCCGGAGGTATCTGGCGCGGGCTGAGCCTGGCGCTGAACCTCTCCGCCGCCTCCAGCGCCGATGTGCTGGGATGGCCAGGCACACTCTTGGCGGGATTGGTCTGGATCCCGCTGGTCGAGGAGACGTTCTTTCGCGGCTATCTGGGTCGGGCGTTGGTCCGGCGCCTGGGTCCGTTCGCCGGCATAGTGGTGCAGGCTGTCCTGTTCACGCTGACGCCGGTGCATTGGGCCCAAGGGGGCCTGCATCTCATCAGTATCTTTGGATTTGGGCTGGTGGCGGGGTGGCTGACGGAGGCGCGCCGAACGCTGTGGTCGGCCTGGGGCGCCCATGGCTTCGCCAACGTGCTGCCCTGGCTGTTGCTGCGGATGATCTGAAAGCCCAACGGCCCGTGTGATATACTCGCCCCTTCGGAGGACGGATGCGAGCACGCGGCGGCATCGACTGGCTGCGCTGGATTTCGATCGGGCTGCTGCTCCTTGCCCTGATTCTGCTCTTCCTGGAGCTGCTTGCCTACAGTCGTTCGCGTGCCAAGCTCCCGCAGCGGCTGGCGATTGCCGGGGTTCCCGTGGGTGGGCTGACCAAAGAGGAGGCGTTGGAGCGGTTGCTTCAGGTGTACAGCCTGCCGGTCGAAACGCACTATGAGGACCAGATCATCCTTCTGAATCCGGCAGCGATTGGTTTCCGCCTCGACACCGAGGGCATGATGGCGGCCGCCGAACTCGCGCGCAGCGGGTCAGGCTTCTGGTCCGGATTCTGGGATTTCCTGTGGAATCGGCCCGCCGGGCCGGAGGAGAGCATCCCGCTGCGCGCCGAGCTGTCGCGCAACCAGCTACAGGCGGTGTTGGCCGACGTCGCCGCCCGCTACGATCAACCGCCCGTCCCAGCTCAGCCCGTCCCGGGCAGCCCGAAGTTTACGGCCGGCTCACCGGGCAAAGTGCTCGATCTCGCCCGCGCCGTCGAACTGGTGGAGGCAGCCCTGAACGCTTCCAGCAACCGACGCATCCGTCTTCCGGTCCTTGCCACGGGCACCCCTCGCCCCACGCTCGAAACGCTGGAAACGCTGCTCAAGCAGAACATCAACGTCGCCGGCTTCACCGGCCTGACCGCCGTCTACATGATGGACCTGCGCACCGGCGACGAACTGCGTATGGCCTACCTGAACGGTCACGACATCCCCCTCGACCCGGACATCTCTTTCAGCGCTGACTCACTCATCAAGATCCCGATCCTGGTCACGTTCTACCGTCAGTTCGACGAGCCTTTCGACGCCGAGGCCGAGCGCTGGGTGGCGGAGATGATTCGAAAATCCGGCAACGACCCGGCCGACTGGTTGATGGATCGACTTGCTGCGCAGCGCGGTCCGCTGGTTGTCACCGAGACGATGCGGCAGCTAGGCTTCCAGAACACCTTCATGATCGGCTACTTCCGCCCTCCATTTCAGCCGCTGACCTCGTTTCAGTGGACGCCGGGCAATACGCGCTCCGATGTCAACACCGATCCCGATCTGCTCAACCAGACATCACCCGCCGAAATCGGACGCCTGCTGGCAGACATCTACCAGTGCGCCGGCGGCGGCGGAACGTTGCTGGCCGTCTTCCCCGAGCAGATCACGCCTCAGGAATGCCGCCGTATGCTCGACCTGATGGCGCAGAACAAGATCGGGGTGCTCATCGAGGCCGGTGTGCCAGACGGTACGCGCGTGGCGCACAAGCACGGCTGGGCGACGCCGCTGGACTTCATCGGCGACGCCGCCATCGTCTTCTCGCCGGCCGGCGACTACGTCGTGTGCATCTTTCTGTGGAGCAAGCCCGACATGATCTGGGACCCGGCCTCGCGTCTGGTGGCAGACCTGTCGATGGCCGTCTACAACTACTTCAACCCGCCGCTGCAGTAGGCATGCCCCGTCTCACCACACCCGCTCGAGCTCGGGATTGTCGCAGGGTTCGCGGCCGACCTTCGCCATATGCACCCACTCGCCGCCGACACGAACGCGCACCACATCGGCGGTGAAGTCGGTCACCGTCGGGCCCCAGTTGGCGAAGAGAGACGAGCCTACGCCGTACAGGTCGGCCGGGACGCCGAGCTGCTCGAAGCGTCGGATCTTTTCCGGATTGAACCCGCCTGAGACGACGATCTTCACGCGGCGGCAGTACTCCTCGGCGCGGGGCTGCCATTCCGGCGGCAGGTTCCAGGCGCGCCAGCCGCTGTCGAGAGCCTGACGGACGGTGAAGACCAGGCGCGGGTTGACGCCCAGGTCCAGATTGGGATCGCCCAGGGGCGGCACGTTGATGTCGCGGATGGAATTGGCGGTGTCGAGGCGCACGCCGTAAAGGATGTACTTGCGCGCCTCCTGCTGGTTGCCGGCATCGAGGCATTGGCGGTAGCGGCGGAACATCGCCTCCAGTGTGGTGAGCGAATCGCCCACCGAGTCGTTGTTGAAGTCAACGAGGGCGATGCGCGGGATTTCCGGCGGGAGCGTGCTGGCGAAGGTTACCATGGCCTCGGCCGTGTCGCCGAAGAAGCAGGCCAGGGCGGCATGGGCGATGGTCCCGCCGCTGGCGCCTCCCCACCAGTCCCCCTGCGCGTCGGTGGAGACAAAAGGCCCGAGCCTTTCGGCGTAGTCGAGGTTGAAACGCTGCACCGCCATGTTGTAGGCATAGCCGTCAGCTGCCTGGACCTCGTGCAGGTCGAAGCGGGCGGGGAAGAAGAGGACGGGCTTGCCCCGCGCCGCGATCAGCGTTTCGTAGACATTGGTGGCCACGCGCGAAGCGCGCGTCAGGATGCCGAGGGTGGGGGTTTCGAGCAGGGCGAAGTCGCGGTAGCGGCCGCGCACGCGCATCACAGGCTGCACGCGCGTCGGGTCGCCGTTGTAGCGCACCAGGGAGCCATCCTGGACGGCCCACGCTTCGAGCCTGTCCCAGGTCTCGACGAAGCGGCCGTCCTGCCAGTAGCCGGTGCAGTGGCGCAGCATGGCCAGGGCCTTGTCGACGCCCACCACGACGGTGGTGCCCGGGCGGCGGGTGAACCACTGCATCTCCACCTCGATGTCGCCTGTGCGCACGCCTTCCGGGCTTACACCGGGCGGGAGGTGGGGATGCTGCCCGGCATACTCGTAGCCGCGCTGCGAGAGGGCGCCGAGCATGCGGTGAATGTTCTCAAAATACTTGTCCGAGTACCAGCCGCGGCGCATCCTTTCGATGTCGAGCTTGAAGACCTCGTTGGTCAGGCGCTTCCTGTCGAAGATGGACATGGGGCCTCGTGTCGCAGACTGTGGGTCGGTTCACTCTATAGCGGAGACAATCTCGATGCCATTGAGCATCATGCTGTACAGGAAGATCTTGTCCAACAGCGCTGCGTCGTGCGGCACGGCGCCGATCTCGCGCGCCGTCGCGAGGGGGAGATCGTACGTGTCGACGCAGTTGGCGGGCACAATCACTTGACGCTCTAGCTGCCGGGCGTTGGCGTCGAGGCGCAGGTGCATTGCCATCTGGTAGATGCACAGGTCCGTGCAGTCGCCGACGACGATGTAACGGTCCACCTGTCGGTGGTCGTCGACCCAGGCCGGCAGCTCCGTGTTCTGGGAGGAGTCGATTGAGTTCTTCTCAACGATGACCATGTGCTGGAAGAAGGGCAGGGCTTTGAGTTCGGGGATGGTTTCGGCCTCGGGTGAGCCGCGCACGCAGTGTGGCGGGAACGCTGCGAATTCAACAGCGTTGGGGTCGTGGGTGTCCTGGGTGAGCAGGATGTGGCGGACGCCTGACTGCCAGGCGCGCTGCATCAGGGCCACAATGGGTGGGATGAGGGCCTTTTCACCCGGGGACTAGCAAGCGGGCCCTGATGGCAGAAGCCATTGACCATGTCGACCGAGACCAGAGCCAGGCGCTCGGCCGGCGCGGCAAGGCCCGAAAGCGGAGCTGGCTTCAGCCCGGACATCCATTCGTCCAGGAAAGCCAGGAACTCCAGGTTGCTACTCATCTCGACTCCCTCTGATCGCGGTCCGGATCGAAGTCTAGCCCAACGCTGGGTTGGCCTCAAGGCGAGGCGACAGGTCTGAGGCCGGGGTATCGGCGGCGGTGTGGTCGGGTTATTCGGGTGGGGCCAGGCGGTTTGCATGGTCATTCCTGAGTATTCGGATGCAGGAAGTTCGTTGGTGGCCCGCCGTGACAGTTTGCACTGGAAGCCGCCAGGTCGTAGCATTATGCTGAAGCCGCGAGGAGGCTGGCGCATGGCGAAAGGGCGCATTACGGTTGACGTCGTCCTGTGCAAGGGCTGCGGGCTGTGTCTGACGGTGTGTCCGAAGCATGTGATCGAGCTTCGCCTGGACCGCCTCACGCCCAAAGGGTATCATCCGGCCTCGTTGGAGGATCCGAACGGGGAGTGCACGGGCTGCGGGATTTGCGCGGTGATGTGCCCGGACGCGGCGATCGCCGTCTACCGCTGGGTGCCGGCGGCCAAGGCTCCAGCGGAGGCAACGTAGGAGGGGAGCGGTGGCGCTTGAGCTGTTGGAAGGCAACCGGGCATTTGCCGAGGCGGCCATCCGCGCCGGATGCCAGGCCTATTTCGGCTACCCGATCACGCCGCAAACGGAGGCGCTGGAGCACATGTCGCTGCGGATGCCGGAACTGGGCCGGGTGTTCATCCAGGCCGAGAGCGAGGTGGCCGCGATCAACATGGTGTACGGGGCAGCATGTGCCGGCGTGCGGACAATGAGCTCTTCGTCCAGCCCCGGCATCAGCCTGATGCAGGAGGGTCTCTCGTATATTGCCGCATCCGAGGTTCCGGTGGTCCTGGTCGATATCATGCGTGGCGGGCCGGGGCTGGGGAACATCGCCCCGTCGCAGGGAGACTACAACCAGATCGTCAAGGGCGGGGGCCATGGCGACTACCGGCCGATTGTCCTGGCGCCGGCCACCATCCAGGAACTGATCGACTACACCGTCGAGGCCTTCGACCTAGCGGAGAAGTACCGCTGCGTCGTGGTCGTGCTGATGGATGGCAGCCTGGGGCAGATGATGGAGCCAGCGGAGCTGCCGCCGATGAGGCCGGAGCGCCAACCGAGCGAACGCCCTGGCTGGGCGCTGACCGGCGCCAGGGGGCGTGCGCCGAACGTCATCTCCTCGATCTACATGGATCCCGCACAAGAGGAGGTGTTCAACCTCCATCTGATGGAGAAGCAGAGGCAGATCGAGGTCAGTGAGGTCCGCTTCAAGGAATACGCGCTCAACAGCGCCGAAATCCTGGTCGTGGCCTTTGGCACCGCGGGCCGGGTGGCACAGTCGGCGGTGAAGCAGGCGCGCGACGAGGGCATAGCCGTCGGGCTGCTGCGCCCGATCTCGCTGGTTCCTTATCCCTATGCGCGCGTGCGGGAGCTGGCCGAGCAGGTCCGAGCGATCCTCGTGGTGGAGATGAACGGGGGGCAGATGGTGGAGGATGTGCGCCTGGCGGTGGAAGGGAAGGTGCCGGTGCACTTCTACGGCCGTATGGGCGGTGTAATGCCGCTGCCGGATGAGGTGCTTGACCAGATTCGCGGCCTGCACAGGGCCCTGGCATAGCCCTTGCGGCGGGAGCGCAGCATGACACAGGCAGACCTGGTCGAAACGCTGGTGTACTCGCGTCCCGAGACGCTGCGGTACGTCCACACACACTACTGCCCCGGCTGCACCCATGGCGTGGCCCATCGGCTGATCGCTGAGGTTATCGAGGAGATGGGGGTGCGGCAGGACACCGTCGGCATCGCTCCGGTGGGCTGCGCGGTCTTCGCCTATAGCTACCTCAACATCGACTTTGCCCAGGCACCCCACGGGCGGGCGCCCGCCATGGCCACCGGACTCAAACGCGTCAGCCCCGATAGGATCGTCTTCACCTATCAGGGAGATGGCGACCTGGCGGCGATCGGCATGGCGGAAATCATCCACGCCGCTGGGCGGGGAGAGAACTTCACCACCATCTTCATCAACAACGCCATCTACGGCATGACCAGTGGCCAGATGGCTCCAACAACTCTTCCGGGAATGAAGACCACTTCCACGCCCCTGGGTCGTGACGTGGAGATCCACGGCTTCCCTCTGCGCATGTGTGAGATCCTCTCTCAACTGGATGGCGCGGTCTATGTCGTCCGCCGCAGCCTGCACGATCCGGCCAACATCCGCAAGGCGAAGAAGGCGCTGCGCCAGGCATTCGAGGTGCAGCGACAGGGGTTGGGGTTCTCGATGGTGGAGCTCCTTTCGAGCTGCCCGACGAACTGGGGCATCCCCCCGGAGAAAGCCCTGGAGTGGATTGAGCAGCACCTGATCCCGGCCTATCCGCTGGGTGACCACAAGGTGCATCCGGCCATTGCTGAGGCGAAGGGTTGAGGGCGGCATGCAGACCGAGGTCATCATTTCGGGCTTTGGCGGACAAGGGGTCTTGTTTGCGGGGCAGCTCATGGCCTACGCGGCACTGGAGCAGGGAGGGCACGTCACCTGGATCCCTTCCTACGGGCCGGAGATGCGCGGGGGAACGGCGCACTGCGTGGTCATCGTCAGCGACGAGGAAATCGGTTCGCCGATTGTGCGCAACCCAACGGCAGCGGTCGTGATGAACCTGCCCTCGCTCGAGCGCTACGAAGCGCTGGTGAAGCCGGGCGGCGTGCTGATCGTGAACGCCTCCCTTGTCGACCGCAGCCCGCGCAGGGACGACATCGATGTCGTCATGATCCCGGCCATCGAGGTCGCGGAGGAACTTGGGGACAAGCGCTTGGCGAACCTGGTGTTGCTGGGGGCGCTGCTAGAACGGCTGCCGGTGTTGACCTTCGAGTCCATCGAGAAGGCCCTGCGGGGTCACATCGCCGAACACCGGCGCCACCTGATCGAGGCGAATCTGAGGGCGCTGGAGGAAGGGAGGGCGCGTGCACGCGAGCGGGCGCCGGCCGCTTGAGAGAGCGCTGTGACCGGCACGGGCCATCCATATACGGATGGCCCGATTCGCGTTCCGTACGCGGCCCATGCGCCTTGCGGAGCGTGAGCCGCTCGGGTTCGGTTCACGCCGCCAGCGCGGCTCCACACTGCGGGCACTTCGCTGTCCCGGCCGGCGCCACAAACCCGCACTTGTTGCATGCCAAGGGCTGCTGAGGGCCCAGAGGGGCGCCGCAGGCGACGCACCGGCTCTCGCCAACCGGGTTTGCCGTCCAGCAGTAGGCGCAGGTCACGCGCCGCAGGCGTTCCGACAGCTCCTGTGAGGCTCCCAGGCTGGCGGCCGTTCGATCAATGGTCGCCCAGATGCGCTGCGCCAGCTGCAGCGACTCGATGTCTTGCGCCAGGTCATCCAGGCGGCCCAGCAGGCTGAGTGGATTGCGCAGTGCCGCCAGTGCCGTCTGGCCCAGACTGGCGGCCACTCCCAGCCACTGCTGTTCACCAAGGCGAACCAACACGCCGTCCTCCACGGGCAGCAGTTGAATGCTGATCGCCGTCTGCCCTCCCGAGGCGCGTAACCGGCGGCTGGCGATCTGCACCAGGCGCTCTCGACCCTGGCCCAAGGCCTGCGCCTCCAGATTTCCCTGGTCGAACTCCGCGATCAGTGCGCTCGCCAGATCGTCCGGGGCAATCGGTCCGTGGTAGGTGCGCTGGTCCATTGTCTCTCTTGGGCAGCCCGCGTAGTATAATGCCTGTTCACTCGTTGAGCAACGCGGAGCATCTCCATGCGACGGTGGTCCTGGCTGATGCCAATCGGGCTCCTGGGGACAATGCTGCTCAGCACGGCTGGCAGTCTGCCAGGACTTTCTGCTTCCCAGGTCAGCCAGTTCATTGCGACCGTCACCAGCACCCCCAGCGGGCCGATGGTGATTGCGCCCGACCAGGTCAACGTCCGGAGCGGACCCGGGGCGAACTACGATCGCATTGGTGTGTTGGCGGCCGGCCAGCGGGCGCCTGCGCTTGGCCGGTCTCCCGGCGGGGACTGGATCCAGATCGTCTACCCCGGGGTGCGGGGGAATGTCGGCTGGGTCTACGCCTACAATGTCAGTCTGGAGGGAGGCGGGATTCTCGCGGTGGTTGAGCCGCCGCCGCTGCCGACGGAGCGCGCCACGGCGACGATTGACCCCACGCTGGCAGCCCAGTTCCCCAATCTTGGCCGTCCGGCGGCCACCCGCCTGCCCACCTTCACCGCCGCTCCGCCCGTCGTGCAGCCGACGTTCTCGGTCTCGGATGGCCGGGGACAAGGGTTCGGCTTCCCCCCCATCTTGGCCATCCTTGGGCTGCTGGTGGTGGGAACGCTTGGCACGGTCATCTCGGTCCTGAGGGGGCGCTAGGTTGGCGGGGAGACCGACTGCTGCCTCGGAGTCCGGCGGCGTAGGCGGGCACGCGGCGCGCGTGGGACAGCCCGCGGGTTTGCGCGGGACGCTCCGGGTCGCGTCCGCATGGGGCATGGTGGCCAACCTCGGGCCGTTCGCATGTGCATCAGCGGTGCGGTCCTCAAGACCTCCCCGAATATCCACTGATCGAAGCTCAGTTGATTCTGTCAAAACGCATCCAGTAAATCGCTTTGTCTTGACACTCCCTTCTGAGAGGGTATAATTCCCGTCCGGAAGGGTGGGGCCTGGGGGCCGGGGGATGCCAGGCCCCAGTCTTGCGAATAGCGCCCGTGTCAGGAGGTCTGAGGTCGATGCCAGATGATCTGACCAGCCCTGGATACGACATTCCTGGCGAGCTGAAGGGCCAGCTGACTGTCACCACTCTGGATCGAATCTACAACTGGGGCCGCCGCGCTTCCGTCTGGCCGATGCTGTTCGGGCTGGCGTGCTGCGCCATTGAGATGATCTGCACGGCTGCCAGCCGCTTCGACCTGGCTCGCTTTGGCATGGAAATCATGCGCCCCAGTCCGCGACAGGTGGACCTGATGATCGTCTCGGGGACTGTCACCAAGAAGATGGTTCCGCTGATCGTCCGCCTCTACAACCAGATGCCCGAGCCCAAGTACGTGCTGGCCATGGGAGCCTGCGCCTCGGGCGGCGGCCCATTCAAGGAAGGCTACAACGTCGTCTCCGGCATCGATCAATTCCTGCCCGTGGATGTCTACGTGCCCGGCTGCCCGCCCACGCCGCAGGCTCTGCTTCACGGGCTGATCGCCGTGCAGCGCAAGATTGAGCGGGAGTCACTGCGGCAAGCGCGTTGGTACCGTAGAGGCCAGGCGGAAGCCATCCCTATGCCGCTCCTCGGGCCCGACCTGATCGACCCGCGCAATCCTCCCCGGCCTCGGCCCGACTCGAAGGCTGCCCAGGGCTGATATCCCAGGATCGCGTTGGAGAGGACATGACTGACCACGTCGGCACGCAGCAGCTCGAGACTGTGCTTGCTCGTTTCGGCGATCAGGTTCAGCCCGACCCCCGACCCGGCTTCTCCGGGTACATCGTTCAGCCTGCTCGCCTGCTGGAATTCGCTTCTGCCTTGCGCCAGGAACTCGGCTACGACCTGCTCTCGTCCCTCACCGGCGTGGACTACCTGCCAGAGGGCAAGATGGAGGTGGTCTATCACGCCCAACGGACCGGCGGGGGCCCCCCTCTGGTGTACAAAGTCCAGGTGCCGCGCGACAACGCAGTCGTGCCCTCGCTGGTGCCCATCTACCCGGGCGCAGACTTTCAGGAGCGAGAGGCGTGGGACCTGCTGGGCATCCGCTTCGAGGGGCACCCGCATCTCCTGCGCATCCTGATGTGGGAAGGCTTCCACGGGCATCCTCTGCGCAAGGATTGGCGAGAGGCCTACTTCGAAGAGGAGACCAAGCCCTTCAAGAGCCGCTCGCCCGCCGGCAAACCGCAGCGCATCGAGGACAAAGTTCCCTATCATCACAACGTTTCCTTCCCGCCGGACTTCACGGTGGAGGGTTGGGTCCCGGAGGGCGAGTCGGCGACCTACGCCGCTCTCGGCCACGTCGGCGGTGACGGCCGCGACGAAATGCTGGAGACCGACCACCTGATTGTCAACCTGGGGCCCCAGCATCCATCGACGCATGGCGTGTTCCGCATGGTGGTTCGGCTGGAGGGCGAGACAATCGTCGCCCTGGAGCCGGTGATGGGCTACCTGCATCGGAATCACGAGAAGATTGGCGAGCGCAACACCTACCTGATGAACATGCCTTTCACTGACCGCCTGGACTACTTCTGCTCGATGAGCAACAACTTCGGCTATGCCCTGGCGGTGGAAAAACTGATGGACATCAAACCCCCGGAGCGCGCCGAGTACATCCGGGTGATGATGGCGGAGCTCACCCGCGTCTGCAATCACCTAGCGGCTATCGGCTTCCTGCTCAATGACCTGGGTGCCTATTTCACGCCGGTGCTTTATGCGCTGGAGGAGCGAGAGCTCATCCTCGATGTCTTCGAGGCCGTCTCCGGCTCGCGCATGATGTGTAACTACTTCCGCTTCGGCGGTGTGGCGCGCGATCTGCCCGAAGGGACGCTGGAGAGAGTCCGGGATCTCGTCTATGAGCGCCTGCCGCGCCGCATCGACGACCTCGATCGCTACCTGACGGAGAACGAGATCGTCCAGATTCGCGGCTTCGGCGTCGGGGTCCTGCCCCCGGAGAAGGCCATTGCCTACTCGGTCACAGGTCCGGTGCTGCGCGCCTCCGGCGTCCCGTTCGACCTGCGCCGGGCGGATCCGTACTCGATCTACGATCGCCTCGAGTTCGACGTGGCGGTGCGCTATCACGGCGATGTGTATGACCGCTATGTAATCCGCATGGACGAGATGCGGCAGAGCCTCCGCATCCTGCAGCAGGTCGTGCGCGACATCCCCGGCGGCGAGATCATGGCCGGCAAGCCGCAGCACCAGGTGCGCGTTCCCCCGGGCGAGGCCTACGGCCGGGTGGAGAGCCCGAAGGGAGAACTCGGCTACTACATCGTCTCGGACGGAAAACCGAATCCGTGGCGTTACCATGTGCGCGCCCCGTCGTTCATCAACCTGACGCCGCTGGGGGAACTGTGCAAGGGGCACAAGGTTGCCGACAGCGTCGTCATCCTGGGCTCAGTCGATATCGTCCTGGGTGAGGTTGACCGCTAGGCACGCTGCCGGCAAGTGGCGATCGACGTGGAGAGGCGAATGTACGGCATCGGAATCCTCAAGGGGCTGGGCGTCACCCTCAAGCATTTCATCCTGTCGTACGTAGACGACGTGCGCTGGCTCGGCCGCCGCTACCGCAATCCGGAAGCCCTGACGGTTCGGCAGAGCCCGAGGGGCAAAGGGGTCTTCACCGTCCAGTACCCGGAGGAGAGACTCCCCTTGCCGGAGGAGTTCCGCTTCATCCCGTTCCTGGTCTACGACGAAGGCGTGGAGGGGGAAAAGCGGGTGCGCTGCACTTCTTGCGGCATCTGTGCCAGGGTTTGCCCACCGCAGTGCATCTGGATTGAGCGGACGGTCGATCCGGCCACGGGCAAACCAGCGCCGGCTCCACGGGAGTTCGCCATCGATGTGGACCTGTGCATGAATTGCGGTCTGTGCGCCGAATACTGTCCCTTCGATGCCATCAAGATGGACCACGATTATGAGCTGGCGACATACGACCGACACGCGGATAACATCTTCACTCTCGAGAGGCTGCTCAAGCCCGCCAGCTACTACGCTTCGATCCGCCCGACCAGCTTTGCACGAGAAGAAGCGGCACGGGCAGAGAAGCAAGCCGCCAAAGCCGCCGGCAAGGCTGATGAGGTGCCTGCCTAGCTTCAGCCGGGCCCTGGAGGGCATCCCTGGTGTACCAGCGTGACACGGAAATGCTCTTCCCGGTTCGGGTGGCGCCTGCGCTGCGCAGCCTGCGAGGCGCGATGTGGTCGCGACTGGTGGATCGAGCCACCAGGGCCGCCGACGGCTCGCTCGATCAACTGGCCTTCTGCCTGATGATGATCCGTCTGGCGAGCTGCCTGACGTGTCACACCGATTCGTACCGGGCGATGCGGGGCTGCACGCAGTGCGCGGCCCAGGTTGTGCGCCGCTTCCGCGGTGATGACGCGGAGCTGGCAACTTTGTTCGAGCGCGCCCGCGCCGAGATCGCGCTCCATCTGGAAGTCGATGCGCGGGGAGGGCGGGAGGTCTGCAGCCCGGCATTCGAGGTGATCCATGAGTCATGACGAAAAACCCGCCGTCAGCGCCGAAGCCGTCCTGGAGGCGCTGCGCGGCGTCCAGGATCCGGAGCTGGGGAAGGACTTGGTAAGCCTGGGTATGATCAAGGACCTGAAGGTCGAGGGCGGCCAAGTCTCCTTTCGCCTGGAGCTCACCACGCCAGCCTGTCCCTTGCGCGACCGGATCCAGCAGGAAGCGCGGCAGGCGGTGGAGGCGCTGCCGGGAGTGCGCGGCGTCGATGTCCTGATGAGCGCACGCGTGCCTTCCGACGGCCGCAGCCGGGGGATGTTGCGGCTGCCCATCCGCAACGCAGTGGCAGTGGCGTCGGGTAAGGGCGGTGTGGGCAAGACGACCGTGGCCGTCAATCTGGCTGTCTCGCTGGCCAGGGCGGGTTCCAGAGTCGGCCTGCTCGACGCTGACATGTACGGACCGAACGTCCCGACCATGATGGGCGTGGAGACAATGCCCCCGCCTCAGGACGGCCGGATGATCCCGGCGCTGGCTCACGACGTGCGCGTGGTGTCGATCGGATTCCTCGTACCGCCAGGGCAGCCCCTGATCTGGCGGGGCCCGATGCTTCATTCTGCCATTCGCCAGCTCCTCTTTGACGTCGAGTGGGGCGAATTGGACTACCTTGTCATCGACCTGCCTCCCGGGACCGGCGATGCGCAGCTCAGCCTGGCGCAGTCGATCCCGCTCAGCGGGGGCGTCATCGTCACCACGCCGCAGCAGGTGTCGCTGCAGGACGCGCGGCGCGGCCTGGAGATGTTCCGCGCTCTCGACGTGCCAGTCCTGGGGGTGGTGGAGAACATGAGCTTCCTCGAGCTGCCCGGCGGTGGGCGAATGGACATCTTCGGCCAGGGAGGCGGCGAGGTGCTGGCCCGTGAAGCGGGCGTGCCCTTCCTGGGCTCGGTACCCATCGACGCGGCGGTCAGGGAAAGCGGCGACTGCGGCGTGCCGGTCGTCATCTCCAGGCCCGATACGCCCGTGGCCAAGGCCCTGGTGGCGGTGTCGCAGGCCATCGCCGCGCGGCTGAGCGTCGCCGCAGTGTCCTCGGCCGACACCTCGATTCGGATAACGGACTGAGGGCAGTGGAATAGGTCGCATGGACAGCGCACAGGTCACAGCGCGAGTGGTTGGCATCCGCTTCCACAGGTTGGGGAAGCTCTACCATTTCGACGCTTCCTCCGTGCCCGACCTGAAGGCTGGGGACTATGCCGTCGTGACCACTAGCCGGGGGCAGGAGCTTGGACAGGTGGTGGGGTTTGTGGAGAACCCCGAACCGCCGCCGGAGGGCTCCTGGAAAGCGATCGAGCGGCGGGCCACGCCGCACGACCTGGTCTTGCGGCGGATCTGGGCAGGTCGTGAGGCCGAGGCCACGATCGAATGCCGCGCCAAAGCCCACGAGCTCGGGCTGAAAGAGATCAAGATCGTACGAGTGGAGTTCTCTTTCGACGGCTCGCGCCTGGCACTCATCTACACCTGTGAGGATGAAGGCAAGGCTGAGTTGAAGGGTCTGCGGGAAGCGATGCAGCAAGCCTTCCGCAAGGCTCGCGTCGAGATGAAACACATCGGCCCACGCGATGTGGCCAAGTACCTCGGCGGGATGGGCGCCTGCGGCATCGATGTCCGCTGCTGTTCAAGGTTCCTGACGGAGTTCAGCCCGGTTTCCATCAAGATGGCCAAGGCCCAGGGGATCTCGCTCAATCCGCAGGAGATCACGGGCATGTGTGGCCGGCTGCGCTGCTGCCTTGTCTATGAGTACGAGCAGTACGTGGAGGCGCGCAAACACCTTCCCAAGAAGAACAAGCGGGTGGTCACCCCGCGGGGCGAGGGCAAGGTGGTGGATGTCGTCCCGCTCAAGGAAGCGGTCATCGTTGCCCTCGACGATGGCGAGAGGGCCGAGTTCGACATGGACGAACTCCATCCTTACGATGAACTGAAGGCGCTGGAGCACAAGTCGAAGGAGTCGTGCGGTCGAGAAGAGGGCGGCTGCAGCCGCAGGCAGGGCGAGCTGTGAGCCTCAGTCAGGTGACCACGCCCCAGCGAGTGCTGGTGGTCCTGGCTCACCCCGACGACCCGGAGTTCTACTGTGGCGGGACAGTGGCCCGCTGGACCGCCGAGGGCCGTCAGGTCATCTACTGCCTGCTCACTAGGGGCGAAAGAGGGGCCAGCGACTCCAGCGCGGACCCCCGGTTGCTGGCTCAGCGCCGCGTGGCGGAACAGCAGGCAGCAGCCCGCGTCCTCGGCGTGCAGGAGGTGCTGTTCCTGGACTACCCGGACGGCTACCTCGTGGCCGACCTTTCCCTGCGTAAGGACGTCGTGCGCGGCATCCGGCGCGTCCAGCCTGATATCCTCATCACCTGCGACCCGACCAACTTCTTCCCCAGCTCCACGTACATCAACCACCCCGACCACCGCGCGGCGGGCCAGGCGGCACTCGATGCCGTCTTTCCGGCGTCGGGTTCCGGGATGTTCTTTCCCGAGCTGGAACGGAGCGAAGGACTGTCGCCCCATAAGGTCCGCCAGGTCTATGTGGCCGGAGCACAGGCACCAAATACCGCCATCGATGTCACTGCATACCTAGATCGGAAGGTGGCTGCCCTGCGCGAGCACCGGAGTCAGATACGGGACATGGACGGACTCGAAGGACGGATCCGGTCCTGGCTTCTGGACACGGACAGCCCGCCGGACGCGCCGCGCTATGTCGAGCACTTTCAGCGAATCGACCTGGCCTGAGATGGGCTCCATCAGCCGGGGCAGCCGCCGCATGCGATGAGCAATGGGCGGCATGATCTCCTCCGACTCATACCACGTCTTTCGCCGTGCCGGTGGCAGAGGTTGGCTGGTACTGGCAGGTGAGATGGAAGGCTTTGCCCGGTCCCTCGGCCTGCTCAGTGGGAATCTTCTTGTTCATGCCGACCTCTCGCAGCCACCCAGATTGGTGCTCGGCCCGAAAACCGATCACGCCTCTGCCACGACCCTCTCCCGCTCCATCGAGCAGTGGCTCGGCAGTCGAGTTCAGCGCAAGGACCTCGCTTCTCAGACGATCGGGAGCTGGGTTGGCAAGGGGCTAATCGTGCTCGCCGGCGGCCCTTGGCGCGATTGGCTCGAGACACTCGCTTCCTTCTCGCCAAGAGAAGTCCTCGATGAGGGCAGCCTGGTCTGCGCTGTCGGGCCGGCCGCTGAAACCTTCGGGAGATGGATCTTCCCGGCTGGAGAGCGAGAACCTAGCGCTGGCCTGTCCTGGCTGCCAGGAGCCGTCGTTCAGACCGATGTCGTGGATCCCGTGGCGTTGGCCGCCGTGCGCGGATTCCTCTCGCGCGAGCTATATTCGTACGCCATCTCGCTGCCGGCAGAGGCCGTCTTGGCCCTCGGGCCTGCCGGCGAGGTCGAGGTCTGGAGCCGAGAGGCGCCCACGGTCATCCTGGGAGTGGGCTGGAGGCAAGCATGAGCGGAGGCAACGGCTATACTGCCATCCTGACGTTCTCTGGCCCGCCGCAGCGCGTCGTCAGCCTGGTGCCTTCTGTGACCGAAAGCCTCTTCGACCTGGGAGCCGGGCACTACGTCGTGGGTGTGACCGACTTCTGTCGGCCGCCAGAGGAGGCCGAAGGCCACCTGACGCGCGTCGGTGGCACCCGCAGTCCGGATCTCGAAGCCATCCTGTCCCTCAAACCCGAACTGGTGATTGCCAACAAGGAAGAGAACAGCCGGAGCGCGGTCGAGCGGCTGGAGGCGGCGGGCCTGAAGGTGTGGGTGACCTTCCCGCGCTCAATCGATGAGTTGCTGTCGCTGCTTTGGGCGCTTGTGCGCCTGTTCAACGTGCCCGCTTCCGGCAGCCGCATCCGCACCCTCGAGGTTACCCTCGAATGGGAGCGGCGGGCTTCCGCTCAACGCAGGCCCGTCCGCGTCTTTGCTCCGATCTGGCAGGGAAGAACGGACGGCGGTCAGACGTGGTGGATGACCTTCAACCGCGAGACCTATGCACACGATGTCTTGGCCCACTGCGGCGGCGAGAACGTGTTCGCCGATCGTCCGCGGCGCTACCCGCTGGAGGCCGACCTCGGCCTTGCCCCGCCTCAGGATCCGGGAGAGCGGGATACCCGCTACCCGCGACTGACCTCTGCGGAAGTGATCCGGGCCTCGCCCGAACTCGTCCTGCTGCCCGACGAGCCCTACGCATTCGGCGAGGCCGGGCAAGCAGCCGTCCGCGACCAGTTGGCCGAGACGCCCGCCGTGCGTGACGGCCGCGTGCTATGTATTGACGGCACCCTGCTCACCTGGCATGGAACGCGATTGGCCCGGGCCCTGGCCGAGTTGCCCTCCATCCTGCAAACGGCAATTTCCTGAGGCGCGCCGCAGCCAAGCCCCGCCTGAGCGATAGTACAATAGCCGTCATCCTGCGGATGAGGTGAGGCATGCTGCCCGAGCTCAGGCTGCCCGCGAGACCGGTGGGTGCGCTGGCGGGAGTCCTCGTGGGTGGCTCGACCAGCGACTGCTTGCCGTGGCCAGCAGTGCCTGACGGGGAATGCATGTCTGTGGGGGTGGCAGCGGCATGCGGCTTCTTGCCTGTGAGCTGGGGTCTTGCCTCGAGCGCTCGAGGAGCCAAGTGACAGTCTCTGAGGAGGCACGGGCGACCAGCGGTCGCCAGATCCGTCTCACCAGCCTGTCGTCCTGCGCGGGTTGAGCGTCTAAGCTGAGCGCGGAAGCGCTGGCGCAGGTGCTGCGCCCTCTGCAAGAGGCGTTCAAGGCTCAGGACTACCCGGACCTGCTGGTGGGGTTGGACCATCCAGACGACGCTGCCGTGTGGCGTCTGGACGCGGAGCGCGCCCTCGTGGCGACGACGGACTTCTTCACCCCCATCGTCGACGATCCGTACGCCTACGGCGCCATCGCCGCGGCCAATGCCCTGTCGGATCTCTACGCCATGGGCGCCACGCCCTTCCTGGCCCTCAACGTCGCCAACATGCCGCCGGACCTGCCGGCGGAGATTCTGCAGGAGATCTTCCGTGGAGGGGCGGAGAAGGTGCGGGAAGCAGGGGCCGTGATTGGTGGCGGCCACACGGTGCAGGACAAAGAACCCAAGTACGGCTTGGTGGCGCTGGGCATGGTGCGGCAGGACCAGTTGATGACCAAGGGCGGCGCCCGACCCGGGGACGTGCTGTGGCTCACCAAGCCGCTCGGCACCGGCGTCACCACCACCGCTCTCAAGCGCGGCGAGGCCTCGGACGAGGATGTGGCCGATGCAGTGCGGTGGATGACCCGGCTCAACCGGGACGCGGCCAGAGCGGCGGTCGAGGCCGGCGTCGGCGGCGCCACCGATGTGACAGGCTACAGCCTCCTGGGCCATGCGGTGGAGATGGCGGAGGCTTCATCGGCCCGCCTGACGTTCCACCTGCCGTCCATCCCCTTCCTGGCCGGCGCGCGCCGCTACGGAGAACGGGGCTGCTTCTCCGGCGGGAGCGCCGAGAATCAGTTGTTCTTCCGCGATCGCGTGGAAATCGCCGCCGCAGTCGATGAAACGACGCGCTGGCTCCTGTTCGATGCGCAGACTTCGGGGGGCCTGCTGCTTGCCGTTCCCCGCGAGCGTGTCCTTGACCTACTGAATCGATGCGATCAGCTCCGCGTGGCGGCGTGGCCGGTCGGCGTGGTCGATGCCGGAGTGGGAGTCCAAGTCGTCGATGGAGACTTCTCCGAGGCCTCGCCCACAACCGCGGCGAAGGCGGCCGACATCGCCTACTGGTCCCGAGGTTGAGCATGCCCGGGCCGTATTCTCTCGTGAAGGAGGCATCCCATGGCGAAAGTGACGATCATCGGAGCGGGGCAGACGGGCGCCACGACAGCGCACTGGCTGGCGGAACGGGATATCGCCGACCTGGTCCTGGTGGACATCGTCGAAGGGCTGGCGCAGGGCAAGGGGCTCGATCTCAGTCAGGCGCTGCCCATCGTCGGGTCTGACGCGCGGGTGGTGGGCGGGACGGACTATGCCGAGACAGCCGGCTCAGACATCGTCGTAATCAGTGCCGGAATGCCGCGCAAACCCGGCATGAGCCGCGAGGAGCTCCTCTCGATCAACTGCGCCATCGTCCGCAGTGCGGTGGAGCAGTCGTTGACTTTCTCCCCCGACGCCATTTTCCTCGTGCTCACCAATCCCCTCGACGCGATGTCCTACCTGGCAATGAAGGTCGGTGGGCTGCCGCGGGAGCGGGTGCTCGGGCAGGCCGGCATTCTCGACTCGTCGCGCATGCGGTCCTTTGTGGCGGCCGAGCTCGGGGTCAGCGTGCAAAGCGTGCATTGCTACGTCCTCGGTGGTCATGGGGACGAGATGGTGCCGCTGACACGACACTCCAACGTGGCCGGAATCCCCCTCGTAGACCTGCTGCCTGCGGATCGCCTTGCCGCCATCGTCCAGCGCACGCGCCTTGCCGGTGGGGAGATCGTCGGGCTGCTGAAGACAGGCAGCGCCTACTATGCGCCGGGCGCGGCTCTGGTGCAGATGGTGGAGGCCATTCTGCGGGATCGGCATCTGATCGTCGCCGCCTCCGCCTATATGCAGGGTGAATATGGCCTATCGGACCTGTTCTTCGGCGTGCCGGTCCAGCTTGGCCGGTCCGGGCTGGAGAAGGTCATCGAATACGAGCTGAACGCCGAGGAGCGCGAGGCGCTGGCCCGTTCAGCGGAGAAGGTGCGGGAAACCATTCGCAGCCTTCCGCTCTGACGGGAGACACAAACGCGTGTGCCTCCCGGCGGGCGTGCCGGGAGGCACAGCGATGCGGACATCGGCAAGCTGCAGCGCGCGGCTCACAGGTGGCGCCTCAGCCATTCCTCGACGTCGGCCATCACCCGTTCGTGCTCAACGTCGTTGTGCGGCTCGTGGTAGCCCTCGGCGTATTCGATGTGCCGGACATCAGGAAAGGAGATGCGGCTGACGAAGCGCCGGGTGTCCGCCGGCCGACAGAGCCGGTCCTTTTCCCCCTGGATGATGAGGAGCGGCAGGCGCAGGTCGCCGGCGTGGGCCTGAACCCATTCGGCGGTGTCGGTCAACTCCGTTCCAAGTCGGGCATTCGCTTTGCTGTGGACCAGGGGGTCCGTGCGGTAGTCCTCGACGACGGCGGGGTCGCGCGAGAGAGCCGTCGCGTCGAGGCCTGTGTCCAGGGTCATGCCCGGAAGCACTTTCGAAAGCACTCGGCTGAGCGTGAGGAGGAATGGAGGAATGCCCGGCGCTCCCAGGACCGGGCCTGAGATGACAGCGCCTCTGAGCCCGGCCGGGTTGCGGAGCACGAAATCGAGCACGATTAGTCCGCCGAGGCTGTGGCCGAAGACGAACAGGGGCTGCCCGGGCTCGCGCTGCGAGACGAATCCCAGGAACGATGCTTGATCCTGGCGGAAATCCCCCCAGGAACGGATGTTGCCCCGCCGTCCGGGCGACTTGCCGTGGCCTCGCAGGTCATAGCCGTAGATGGTGAAGCCGCGAGGGACAAGATGGCCGATCACGTTGCGGTAGCGCCCGCTGTGCTCTCCGTGGCCGTGGGTGATTGCCAGGACGGCCCTGGAGGCTGCATCGGGGTGCCACGATTGGCAGTACAACTCCAGGCCATCGCGTGTGCTGAAATGCCCTTCACGACTGCGCATGACTGAGCTCCTGTGGAGTGGAGTGGGCTGGTCGGAGCGGTCTCTCCAGCCCGTCGCAGGACGATGATAGCACTGGTGGGTGAAAGGGGGAAAGCGAAAGAGCGCAGCGACTTCGCTCGGCGGCCAGGGCGCTAGACAGATGCGTCAAGCGATGATAGCATCCGTCCGGCCGCGAGTCTGGCGGCAGAGAGGCGGCCCGAGTGCTGAGGGCCGGGGCCTGGTCCGGGCGGTCGTGGAAGGAGGCGCAGGCATGCACGAACGATGGATCGGCAAGGTCAAATGGTTCAACAGTGGAAAGGGATACGGCTTCATCGAGCGCGAGGGTGGGCCGGATGTGTTCGTGCACTATTCGGCCATTCGAGGGGAGGGCTTCCGCAACCTCGAGGAAGGTCAGCAGGTGGAATTCTCCATCGAACAGGGCAAGGAAGGGCCGCGCGCCGCGGACGTCGTCGTCCTGTAGCTTGCTGCGCCGGAAGCACAGGCGCCCCCGGTTCCAACGGGGGCGCCTTTTGTTTCCACCAGCGGCCGTCTAGGGGGTGCGGGTGGGGCCAATGGCTGCGCCGGACCAAGTGAAGTCGCGGCGAATGCTGGTGGTGCCTGCTGAAGTGTAGATGGGATTGCCGGCGGGATTCGTGCCCGTTTGTCGCACGGTCGTCACCCACCAGCGCAGCACGTGCGGGAGGGCCTCGACGGGGCGCATTGAAACCGGCACGATGTACTTCGTGTCGCGGACATAGGTCACGATGCGTCGGGTGCCGGTGCCGTCTGTGATGTCCTCCACCACAACCTGATAGTACTCATTCTCCCGCAACTGGCCGACGGATGCCCACTGCAATGTGACGCTGTCGTTGGCGAGCGTGAAGGCGGCGCCGTCCTGCGGGAGCAGCAGATTGGGAGCGGGGTACGGCGGCGGAGGGGTGGGAGTGGGCGAAGGGCCGGGCGTCGGGTTGCGCGCACAGAGCGGGATGATCAACACCTGTCCGGTCCACACGGTCGGGCCGCTCATGTTGTTCCAGGCCATAATGGCCTGCATGTTGACGTTGTAGTTCGCGGCGATGCCGCTCAAAGTGTCAGTCTCCTGCACGGTGTAGGTGATCGTTTCGCAGGCTGCGCGTGTCGCCTCTTCGGGGGAGAGCGTGTTTGTTGGCAGTGGGGTTCCGGTTGGTGTGGGCTGAGGGATGAGGATGCGCTGCCCCCGCACCAGCAGTTCGCACCGCATGCCGGGGTTGAGAGCCAGGATGGATTGGAGGGAGACGTCGAAGATCGCTGCCAGATCGACGCAGTACAGGTTGGGGGCGAGGGTGATCTCGATCGGGGGGAGCGGCGTCCATGTCGGCTCGGGAGTCGGTGTGGAGGAGGGCGCCGGGGTGTTGGAGATGGTGGGCGTGAGCGAGGCGGTCGCGGATGGTGAGCCGCTGCCGGGGCTGGCGGCTCGGCTGACGACCAAGACAAGCCCGGCAGCGAGAGCGACGACGCCCACCAGGATGCCGACGGCCAGTGGCAAGGGCAGGGTAATCTCCCCCCGTGCTCGTGCTGGGCCGCGATCTCGCGTGACGCCTGGGCGCACCTCGCTGCCACAGACGACGCACCGGGTCGCCTCTTCGCGGATCCGAGAGCCGCACGTCGGGCACAGCCGCCGGGAAGTGGGTGGAGTCTGTGCGGGAGAGGTCATTCGTTTGGTCCGCAGACCGTTGGATTATACCAAAGGCTCAACCGATGCCATGAGTGCTCGTTGGCGTGGTCCCGTTTAGGCATCGGGCGGGCCTCCGGCTAGGCCTAGTTCGACTGCGATCGTACGCATCGCCAGGATGACTTGGCCGACATGCTCCCACAGCTCGACTCCGAATTCGGCGGCGGCGCGTTCGATCTGCTGGCGATCGACGGCGGCGGCGAACCGGCTGTCCTTCCACTTGTTGCGGACCGACGCCACCTCGAGGTCGTGGAGAGAGCGCGAGGGGCGGACCAGGGCCACGGCCGTGATCAGGCCGGTGACTTCATCGCAGGCGTAGAGGGCGCGCTCCATCGGCGCTTGGCGCGGGATCCCGGTGTGATCCGCGTGACTGAGGATGCAGCGCACGATATCCTCGGGCACGCACCGAGCGCGCAGGATGGCCGCGCCTGCCTGGGGGTGCTGGTCCAGGGAGGGGTGGATTTCCCAGTCGAAGTCGTGCAGCAGCCCGGCCAGCCCCCAGGTCTGGGGATCTCCGCCGAAGCGTCGGGCGTAGTGGTGCATGGCGGCCTCAACCGCGAGCATGTGCCGTATCAGGTTCGGATTCTGGACGAACTCATGCAGGAGACCCAGGGCCGTGTCACGATCCATGAGGCGTCTCCGTTTCGAAGGTTGCCGGCGGCTCGCTGGGGGTGGGACAGATGAGGCGGGTCTCCAGCAGTGCGACCCACGTGGCGGGGAGTTCGCGCAGATGCCAGAAAGCGCGGGAGCGGGCGTCATACGGATGCAGGTCGGCCTGGACGCCGATTGCGTTCACGCCGAGAGCGGCGCACGTGGCGATGGCGCGCGGCAGGTGGAAGCGCTGGGTGACAAGGATTGCGTCGGAGATGCCGAAGCGCTGCCGGGCCCGCAGGCAGGTGTCAAGAGTGCGGCGTCCGGCGGCGTCGATGAGGATGGCGTCGGCAGGGACGCCGAGGCGAATGGCCAGGCTGCGCATAGCCATTGGCTCATCAATGCGCAAGGTCCCTGAGGCGCCGCTCATCAGGAGGCGCTCAACCTTGCCGGCGTGGAAGAGATGCGCGGCGGCGGCAACGCGATCGGCCAGGACGGTCGTGGGAGTGCCATCGCGACGCAGACCGGCGCCAAAGACGATCGCCACGGGCCGGGAGGGTGCTTCGGCGGGGGAGTAGATTGACCGGGCATAGCGGCGGACAAGAAGCCAGCGGGGAAACCCGAAGATCAACAGAGCCAGAATCAGAAGACCGGCCACACGGGCCACCACCGGAACAAGGCGCCAGACCATGGGGCCATTCTATCAGAGGCGCGGTGGCCGATCGGCGCGAAGAGCTCCTTGCCCGAGGGGGCCAGGCGAGCAAGCGTCGAAGTCATCGATGGCGGGGAGCGGAATTCCTGCGCAAGCGCTGGACGCAGCCGAGGGGACCGGGCTGTGGCTGCTGACCCCGAGTGTGGTTCTGTGCTATACTGCGATAGATAGCATTCATCAGATTGATAGGATGACTCGGCACAAGAGGCGGGCCGAATGGCAGAGGATAGAGGTTCCGAGCTGATGCACTACCTGGCCGAGCGGCAGCTCACTGCGGGTGAGCGGCTGCCGGCCATCCAGGAGTTGGCGCGCGAACTGGGTGTCAGCACTGGCAAACTGCGCGAGCAGCTCGAGGTCTCCCGGCAGCTCGGCTTGGTGGAAATCCGACCCAAGACCGGCATCCGCCTCCGGCCCCTCGACTTCTTCCCGGGAATCTGGCTCAGTCTGCGATATGCCCTCGGCCTGGACCCGAGGGTCTTCGAGCAGTACGAGATGCTGCGCAACCACCTCGAAGCCTCGTTCTTTCTCGAGGCCGCTCGCCTGCTGAAGCCGGAAGACAAGGGCTATCTCCTCGACCTGATCACGCGCGCCTGGCAACGGCTGCAGGGTGACCCGATCCAGATTCCCCATGCCGAGCACCGCGAGCTACACCTGACGATCTACCGGCGGCTCGACAATCCCTTTCTCCAGGGGCTGCTGGAAGCCTACTGGGAAGCATACGAGACCGTGGGCCTGAATGTGTACGCGGACTACGGCTTCCTGCATGAGGTCTGGACCTACCACGATCGGATGGTGCAGCAGATTCTGCAAGGGGATTACGAGGCGGCGCAGCGCACGCTCATCGAGCACACGGCGCTGCTGGACAAGCGGCCCAAGTTGGCTCGCAACCGTGCGCCGAACGCTTCCAGCAGGGGCTTCGACGCCCAGCGTCGGGCCAGGCAAGGAGTCGCAGGATGACCACAATGGATATGACAGCACCCCGGGTCGACGGCCGGCGGCTCGAGGGACTGCCCGTGGTCAACGACTTCAGCATCAACATTGCCACGGTCAATGGCTCGGGCAGCCAGACGGCGAACGTTGCGCTGCTGCGCGCCATCTTCCGGATGGGCGTCCCCGTGAGCGGAAAGAATCTCTTTCCCTCCAACATCCAGGGCTTGCCCACGTGGTTCCTCATTCGTGCCAGCGAAGATGGCCATCTGTCGCGCGCCGAGGTGAGCCAGGTGCTCATCACCGTCAATCCCGCCAGCTACGCTCAGGACCTCGCAGGGCTTCCCTCCGGGGGAGTGTGTTTCTATGCCGACACAATGCCGGCCCCGGCCCGCCCGGACATCGTCGCCTACCCGATGCCCATCCAGCAGCTGGTACGTCAGTTCGAGCCGCCGAAGGACCTGCGGGACTACATTGCCAACATGGCCTATGTCGGCGTGGCGGCGCACATGCTGGGGGTCGATCTGACAGAGGTCCGCGCCGCACTGGAGACGCACTTCCAGGGCCGGACCAGCGCCGTCGACTTGAACATGCGGATGGCCCAGGCTGCGGCTGATTGGGCGGCCGCCAACCTGCTCAAGCGCGACCCTTTCCGTATTGAGCGCCGCGACCTCACCCGGGGCCTAATCCTCGTCGACGGGAACACGGCGGCCGCGCTGGGGTCCATCTACGGCGGTGTTGGCCTCGTGGCCTGGTATCCGATCACACCTGCCTCAAGCCTTCCGGAAGCGCTGGCCGAGTTTCTCCCGCGACTGCGGCGCGATCCAGCAAGCGGGAAGCTGACCTGCGCCGTGATTCAGGCCGAGGATGAACTGGCCGCCATCGGGATGGCGGTGGGCGCGGGCTG
Organism: uncultured Anaerolineaceae bacterium; assembly: GCA_964575425.1. Lineage (GTDB taxonomy): Bacteria > Chloroflexota > Anaerolineae > Anaerolineales > E44-bin32 > DATEAV01. The sequence goes on from CAZNRD010000006.1 coordinate 53,238, forward strand.
GGCAGGTGTGCGCGCCATGGCCTCCACCTCTGGCCCGGGCCTGTCCTTGATGGCTGAGTTTGCTGGCCTGGCCTTCTTCGCCGAGGTTCCCGTCGTTGTGTGGGATGTGCAGCGCATCGGCCCTGCCACGGGCCTGCCGACGCGCACATCGCAGGGTGATATCCTGTTCGCACGCTTCCTGGGCCACGGCGACACCAAGCACATCTTGCTGCTGCCCGGCTCCCCGGCGGAGTGCTTTGAGTTCGGCTGGCGCGCCTTCGACCTGGCCGAGCGCTTCCAGAGCCCGGTGCTCGTCATGAGCGACCTCGACCTGGGGATGAACCTGTGGATGAGCGAACCGTTCGAATATCCTTCCCAGCCGATGGACCGGGGCAAAGTGCTGTCGGCCGAGGACCTGGAGCGGCTGGGTTCCTTCGGCCGCTATCGCGACGTCGATGGCGATGGGGTCACGTACCGCACGCTGCCGGGCACCGAGCATCCGTTGGCAGCCTACTTCAATCGCGGCACCGGCCACGACGAGTTGGGCAACTACAGCGAACGCCCGGAACACTGGGAAGGGAACCTGCGGCGCCTATGGCGCAAGCACGAGGCCGCCCGAGGTTTCGTGCCGCCTCCCGTCGAGGACAGCCAGGTGCCGGCGGCCATCGGCCTGATCGGCTTCGGCTCGACGGACCCTGCGATTCGCGAGGCGCGCAGTCTGCTGGCCAGGCGAGGCATCCCCACCAACTACCTGCGGCTGCGCGCCGTCCCGTTCAGCGATCAAGTCGGTGATTTCATCCGCCGGCACGAGCGCACGTACGTGGTCGAGATGAACATCGAGGGCCAGATGCGCCAACTGCTGCAGCTCGAGTACTCGGCGCTGGCCACTCGACTGCGCTCAATCACCAAGATCGACGGTCTGCCGCTGGCGGCTTCGTGGGCGGCGGCGTGCATCGAGGCGGAAGAGGGGAGGTTATGATGGCCGCACACGCGGAAAGCATCCCCGCACGCGCCGGCGCCAATCTGCTGGGCCTGGAGAGGGCCGACTACAAAGGGCTGGCCACAACCCTCTGCCAGGGCTGCGGCCACAACTCCATTGCCAACCAGGTCGTCACCGCCTGCTTCGAGATGTCGATCCCGCCGGAGCGCGTGATCAAGCTCTCTGGAATCGGCTGTTCGAGCAAGAGTCCGGCTTATTTCATGAGCCGCTCCCATGCGTTCAACGGCCTGCATGGGCGGATGCCGCCGGTCGCTGCCGGCGCTCTAGTGGCCAACCGCGACCTCAAGGGCCTGGGCGTCAGCGGCGACGGCGACACGGCCAGCATCGGCCTGGGGCACTTCAAGCACCTCGTCCGAAGGAATGTGCCGGTGGTCTACATCGTCGAGAACAACGGAGTCTACGGTCTCACCAAAGGGCAGTTTTCGCCCACGGCAGACAAGGGGCAAGTGATCAAGAGCCAGGGAGAGAATCCGTTCCTACCGATCGATGTCTGCATGGAGGCTCTGGCGGCAAACTGCGGCTTTGTTGCCCGCTCCTTTGCCGGCGACCCCAAGCAGGTGAAGGAGCTTATCAAGGCCGCCCTTGCCTACCGTGGCGCAGCCGTCCTGGATATCATCAGCCCGTGCGTCACGTTCAACAATCGCGACGAATCGACCAAGAGCTACACCTGGGGAAAGGAGCACGCAGACCCGCTTCAGGACGTCACCCTGGTGCCGCGGCGAGAGGAAATCGTGATCGAGTATGAGCCCGGGCAGGTGAGGACTGTCGAGCTGCACGACGGCTCGCTGGTGCTCCTGAAGAAGCTCGCCCGCGACTACGATCCCTCAGACCGCGCGGCGGCCTTGGCGCTGCTGGAGGAAGCGCGCGCCAAGCAGCTGCTGATCACCGGCCTGATCCACCTCGACCCAACCGCACCGACGCTCATCGATGTGCTGAGCATCGTGGACAAGCCGCTGGCGCGGCTGACGGAAGACGAACTCCGACCGCCGAGACACTCTCTCGACCAGGTGCTGGTCGAGCTGCGCTGAGCCCGGTGCGGCAGAGGCGCGCCTGCGAATCCCGGGGATCTTTGCCTCCCGAGCGCGCAGGCCGAAGGAACGGGCTGCGACCTCGCCCGCTGCGGCGGTGGGGGATCACTGCGATGGGACGGGCCTCGAACTGTCTCGCCGGCGTTGCCAGGAGCATGGCGCTTGTGCTGGCGATCCTGCTGGCCATCTCGCTGCCCTTCAGCTTGGCTGCGCATGACCTTGGCCGAGTTCTGTTCTCCCCAGAAAGCATGAGCGAACTGATCGTGTCGCGCGTCGTTGAGAATGGGCAGCTGCGTCGACTGCTTGTCGCCCGGTTGCTGGGCGGAGGGGCATCGGCAGAGGATGACGCCGAGGGCTTCGACATGGCGCGCGCTTCAAGCTATCTCACCCCTGCTGAACTCGATGAAATCGGCGACGCGCTCTTCCCGCCCGGCTGGGTGGAGGAGCAGATCGCCTCCATCATGCGCCAGCTCTACGCCTGGCTGGACAATGACGAACCCTCCCCCGGGCTGGCCCTTGACCTTCGTCCCGTGGCGGCTTGGCTGCGCAGCGGCGGGGCACATGAGTTCGTCGAGACCCTTGTCGATTCATGGCCGGCGTGTGGCCTGCAGCAGGTGGAGCAGATGCTCGTCGAGGCCGCGCGCAGGGGAAGGGTGTCGGTGCAGTACTGTGAGCCACCGGAGCCGTATCGGACCGCGCTCATGGACTTCGCAGCGACGGCGCTCCTGGCGCAGGTGGAGGCTATGCCCCGGCAACTTCGCCTGAGCGGTGTGTCTGCCGGCACCGATGCCGAACAAGTCATGGCCCTAAAGGAGCAAATGCGCCTGGTGCGTCTGCTCCTGACCCATGGCTGGCTCCTGCCGCTCTCCCTCCTCGGCCTGATCATGACCCTGGCTGTCCGCTCCTACCCCGATCTCGCGCGCTGGTGGGGGATTCCGCTCTTGGGTGGGGGTCTGCTGGGCTTGGCGCTGCTGTTGGTTGGTGGCGCAGTGGCGGAGCAAGCCATCGAGCGCATGGCGGAGCGACAGGCCTCGGAGTTGCTGGCGCTGCTTGTCAAGGGGATGGGCGGCGGGCTGGTCGAGGAAGCCCAGCGTCGGCTTTTCTGGCAGCTCTTGGTCTTGACGATGGCCTCCAGCGGCTTGATCCTCTCCGGCGCCGTCGTGGGTCGACGGAAGCGAGACCTCGGCGTTGTCCCTCCGAGTGCCGTTGGCTCGTGATTCGCGACAGGTCTATGCGCGTGCCTTGGCCTAGAGATAGTTCAGCGCCGCGGCCTGACGCTCCAGCTCTTCTCTGAAGTCTGGGTGTGCGATCTCGATCAAGGCGCGCGCACGCTGGCGAATCGTCTTCCCGAAGAGATCGACCACGCCGAACTCGGTGGCGATGTAGTGGACGTGGTTGCGCGAGGTCACCACCCCGGCCCCCGGCTTGAGCATCGGCACGATGCGGCTGACGCGGCTGCTGTCCTTGAGGACCGCGGTTGAGGGCAGCGCAATGATGGGCTTTCCGCCCTTGCTCCGCGCAGCGCCGTAGACGAAATCCACCTGCCCGCCGACCCCCGAGTACAGTCTGGGCCCGATGCTGTCGGCGCAGACCTGCCCTGTCAGATCGATTTCAATGGCCGAGTTGATGGAGACCATTTTGTCGTTCTGAGCAATCACGAAGGGATCGTTAACATACTCCGTTGGATGGAGTTCGATGATCGGGTTGTCGTCGACAAAATCGTAGAGGAGCTGCGTCCCCAGCATGAAGCCGGCGATGACCTTCCCCGGGTGCAGCGTCTTGCGTTCGTTCGTGATCACCCCCCGCTGAATCAGCATCATCACCCCGTCTGAGAACAGCTCTGTGTGGACGCCCAGGTCGCGCTTGTCGCCCAGGAAATGCAGCACGCCGTCCGGGATAGCCCCAATGCCGAGCTGCAGGGTGGAGCCGTCCTCGATCAGGTCCGCCACGTGCTTGCCGATGGCCTTGCTCAGCTCGTTGGGTTCCCCCATCGGCATCTCCGCCAATGGGTACTCCACAGGGACGGCGTAGTCGATCTTGGAGATGTGGATGAAGGAGTCGCCCAGGGTGCGAGGCATACGCTCGTTGATCTCGGCGACGACGGTCTTGGCCACCTGCGCCGGCGTCTTGGAGAGGCCGGCTTCGATGCCGAGGCTGCAGAAGCCATGCTCGTCGGGGGGAGCGACGTGGATGAGAGCGACATCTGGCTTGAGCGGCCCGTAGCGCATCAGCAGGGGCACCTGCGAGAGGAAGACCGGGGTGAAATCGACTCGTCCCTCGTGCACGGCCTGGCGCACATTGTCGCTGATGAACAGGGTGTTGATGTTCAGGTGCCCTGCCATTTCGGGAGCAGCGTGAGGCGCAGGGCCGATGGTGAGGACCTGGATGATTTCGACATCATGCAGTTCGTGTGCTCTGGCGACGAGCGCGCCCAGCAGCTGCTGGGGAACCGAGCAGTTGCCGGTCAGGAACACCCGCTGGCCCGATTGGATCACCTTCACCGCTTCGTCGGCGGTCGTCACCTTGGCTTTACTGCCGGCTTGCCAGCTCATCATTCTTCACTCCCTACGGCGACCAAGCGCTTGAGATGCCGCATCTTCCCGCGGTAGGTGTTGACGCCCCTCTCCAGCGCAGGCAGGTTCTCGATGGCCTTGTCGATGCCCATGCGCGAGATGGCGGTCAGGTAGGGGAAGGCGGCGTTGAAGAGCGTGTACGACCCGGTCTGTCCAAGCACGCCCGGCATGTTGGGCACGCAGAAGTGGATCACACCTTCCTCGGTGTAGGTCGGGGACCCGTGGGAGGTGGGGCGCGACGTCTCGATGCAGCCGCCGGTGTCAATGGCCATGTCGATGATGACCGAGCGGCGCTTCATGCGCGACACCATGTCGCGCGTCACCACGATTGGCGACCGTTCGCCCGGCACGTAGACAGCGCCAATGAGGACGTCGGCATAGGAGCAGGCGCGCCGGATGTTGTAGGGCGTGGCGAGCATCGTCACCAGGTGGCAGGGCGTGCGAGACTGCAGGTCCTGGAGCCTGCGCAGGTCGATGTCGAGGACGGTGACATGCGCGCCGAGCGCGGCGAAGGTCGTGGCGGCCGTGCCGCCGGCCATGCCGGCGCCGATGATCACCACCTCCGGTGCCGGAACGCCAACCAGCCCGGCGAGCAGGATGCCCCGCCCGCCAAAGTCGTTCTGCATCAGGCGGGCAGCCACCTGGACGACCATGTGGCCGCCGAGCTGGCTGTGGGGGGCCAGCACCGGACGATAGCCATCGTCTTTTTCGATCTGCTCGTAGGCGATGGCTGTGAGCTTCTTCTCCTGAAAGACCGTCAGCTTGTCGTGGCGTGCGGCGGCCAGGTAGAGAAAGCCCATCACGGTCTGACCTGGGCGCATCATCTCCAGTTCCTCCTGCAGGGGCCGCGCGAACTTGAGCACCAGGTCCGCCCGCCGGTAGACTTCCTCCTCGTTGTAGGCAATTGTTGCCCCGGCCTGAGCGTAGTCGTCGTCGCCGAAGCCGGCGCCCACACCGGCGCCCCGCTCGACAAAGACCGCGTGGTCATTCTCCTGGAAGAGGCCCACGCCGCTCGGGGGGAGGCCCACACGGTGTTCATGCGGTCTGCGTTCGCGGGGGATGCCGATGATCATGGTATGTCTCCATTGATCTGGCGGATCTGGCGCGCCGGCTCAGCTGAGCAGGCTCACCAGGATCGCCTTCTGTGCGTGCAGACGGTTTTCGGCCTGATCGAAGATCGCGGAGTGCGGCCCGTCCATCACCTCATCGGTGATCTCCTGCCCACGGTGCGCGGGTAGGCAGTGCATCACGATGGCGGAGGGATCCGCTTCGCCCACGAGGCCCGCGTTTACCTGATATGGCGGGAAGGCCTTCCTGCGCTGCTCCGCCTCCGCCTCCTGGCCCATGCTGGTCCAGGTGTCCGTGTAGATGATGTGGGCTCCGCGGACGGCCTCGCGGGGATCACGCAGCAGGCGGATGCTGATGCCGGTCTCTTCCGCAAGCCTGCGGCCCAGATCGAGAGCCTGGGCCGGCAGCTCGTAGCCTTCCGGCGAGGCGATGGTGAAATCCAGACCCAGCCTGGCGCAGGCAACCAGGAGCGACACGGCCACATTGTTCCCATCGCCAACAAACGTCAGCCGCAGGCCCTCCAGCCTGCCGAAGTGCTCGCGGATGGTGAGCATATCGGCCAGAGCCTGGCAGGGATGATTGAAGTCGCTCAGCCCGTTGATGACCGGCACCGAAGCATGGCGGGCCAGCTCGAGCACGTGCTCGTGGGCGAAGACGCGCGCCATGATCGCATCGACGTAGCGAGAAAGAACCCGGCTCACGTCGGCGATGGACTCTCGCTTGCCCAACCCGACCTCGTCTGGCGAGAGATAGAGGGCGTCGCCGCCCAGGTGGCGCATCGCCATGTCGAAGGAGACGCGGGTGCGCAGGCTTGGCTTCTGGAAGACCATGGCCAGCACCTTGCCGGCGAGCAGCGGAACGTTGCCCCCGGCGCGCCGCTCCTCCTTGAGGCGAACGGCCAGGTCGAGCATGGCCTCGAGTTCATGGCGACGAAAGTCGGCCAGACAAAGGAAATGTCGTGTCACAGCAGGCTCCCCGTGGCAGGATTCACAGTTGATGGTGAGTGAGTATAGCACGGCGAGGCGGTCTTCTGGGTTTCGTCACCCGGCGCTTCGCTCTATAATCATGCGCGAGCCGGAGGGCGTGGTTCGGCTCTGACCGGGAGAAGTGCTCGCGGTGGGCGGACGTTCTGGGGCGATGTCGGGAACCGAGGCGTCGTTCTGAAGGCGTGGGGGCTGGGCGGTGAGCGGAGGGCGCATTCTTCTCCTGGACGACGACGGGGGGACGGTCGCGCTGTGCCGCCGGCTGCTGCCTCGGGCCGGTTACCAGGTGACGTCGGCAACAAGCGCCGAGGAGGCGCTGCGCCACCTGCAGCGCGACGCCTTCGATCTCCTGCTTGTCGATGTCCGGATGAGCGGGGCCGATGGGTCCGCGTTGATGCGGCAGGTGCCCGCGCTACAGCCGGACATGGCAGTCGTAGTGATGGCGGGCGGGGATAGCCTGGGGATGGCCATCCGGGCGCTGGAAGAGGGCGCCAGCGGATTGGTCGTGAAGCCGTTCGAGTCGAACCAGACGCTTCTGCGTCAGGTCTCCAGGGCGATCGAAGCCAACCGCGCACGCCGCGAGGCCGCCCGTAGCCGTGCGCTGCAACCGATCTTCGACCTGACGGAGAGCCTGTTCGGGGAAACCGAGGAGACCAGTCTCGCGACGCGGGTGGCCCACGCGGTGCGAGCCCAGCTTCGCTGCGCTGCCGTGGGGGTCTATTGGCGGGACGATGCTGGCACCTCTCCCCGCTCGTTGGCACGCCTTGGCGAGGCACCGAAACCGGAAGAGGCCGCAGCGTCGGTCCTCATGCCCACGGGGGAGCCCTTGGTCGTCACCCGGCTTGGGCCCGGGGGCAATCCTGCTCCGGGCGTGGATCGATGGCTGGCGGCGCGTGGCCTGGGGTCGGGGCTAGTGGTGCCGGTGAGGCGCACGCAGGGAATCTGCATTCTCCTGGCCGTTCGTGAGGAGCGCCAGGCGGCGTTCAGCGAAAGCGAGGAAGAACTGCTGATCCTGCTGGCGCGTCAGGCGGCAGTGGCTCTGGAAAACGCGCGACTTTACGGCGCGCTGCGTGACCATGTGCGGGAGATCGAGCGATCGCAGCAGCGCCTGATCCAATCGGAGAAGCTGGCAGCCATCGGACGCCTGACCGCGTCGATCGCCCACGAGGTGAACAATCCGCTGCAGTCGCTCCGGAACTGTCTCGACCTGGCTGGCCGGGATGGGCTGGAAGAGGGTCAGCAGAGAGAGTATCTCAGGCTGGCGCAGAAGGAACTCGATCGCCTCAGCTGGATCATGCGGCAGATGCTGGATTTCTACCGCCCCGAGGCTGCTGCTCGCCAGTGGGTGGACCTCAATGAGCTGCTGCGGGAGGTGGTGATGCTTACGGCGGCTCAATGTGAGTCGAGGGGGGTCAAGCTTACCCTGGACCTGGCCAAGGACCTGCCTCGCATCCGTGCGGTTGGCTTCCAGCTCCAGCAGGTGGCGCTGAATCTGGTTCTGAACGCAATCGAGGCCATGCCGAAAGGCGGCAAGCTTTCGATTCGCACCCAGGCGCGTCGCGAGAGTGTGGTGGTGACCTTCCGCGACACCGGCGTTGGAGTCCCTCGACAGGACCTGCCCAGGATCTTCGAGCCATTCTTCACCTCCAAGGCTCGCGGCACCGGGCTGGGGCTGGCGGTGAGCTACGGCATCGTGTCAGCCCACGGAGGCGTCATCGAGGTGGAGAGCGATGTGGGCGCGGGCAGCACCTTTCGCGTCAAACTTCCTATCGGGGAAGGGGAATAGGTGGCCGATCGGGTGCTGGTAGTCGATGATGACAACATCGGCCGCCGCACGCTGGCCGAGATCCTGACGCTGGAGGGCTTTGAGGTCGTCGAGGCTGAAGGTGGGCGGGCGGCGATCGAGGCGCTGGGAGCAGCGGACTTCGACGTCGTGCTGCTGGACCTGAAGATGCCCGATGTGGACGGGCTGGCCGTGCTCGAGGCCGCCTCCCATCTGGCGCCGGATGCGCAGGTCGTCGTGTTCACCGCGCACGGATCACTGGGGTCGGCGATCGAGGCAGTCCGCCACGGCGCTTTTGACTACCTGCTCAAGCCGCTGAGCAGCAGGGACATTCTGGCCTGCGTGCGCCGAGCCGTCGAGAAGCGCCGAGCGCAGGTTCGTCAGCAAAGGTTGCTGGCCCACCTGGAGCAGGCTGTGCGCGAGCTTCAGGCGGTGGAAGACACGAGCGATGCGCCCGTGGTGACGGTGGGGGCGGTGCGGCTCGACGTGTCGCGCCGCAGGCTGGAGAGGGGCGAGCAAAGCGTGGAACTCACGCCGGCGGAGCTGAGGCTGTTTCTGGCGCTCTATCGGCAGCGTGGGCGGGTGGTGGGGTTCCGCGACTTGGTGGACCAGGTGCAGGGTTATCAAGTCGAGACGTGGGAGGCTCCCGCGATGGTGCGGCCTGTGGTGAGCCGGCTGCGTGAGAAGCTGCGGCAGGTCGGCGGATCGGCAGAATGGATCGAGACCGTGCGCGGGAGCGGTTACCTGATGAGTGAAGGTGGCGGGGCTAGGCGGGCGGAGGGGTGAGCCAACGGAGCCAACCCCGGCCTCGGCGAGGCAGGCGGAGGCCGGCGTGGCGTTCGGTCAAGAGCAGGGCCAGGACGAGAAGACCAGCGCCGAGCCACTGTCCGGGGGCCAGAGCTTCGCGTAGCCATAGTCGGGAAAGGCCGACGGCCACCAGCAGCTCTGCAAGACCCAGGAGCGTGCTCTGCATACTGCCAGCGTGCTTGACGCCGGCGAACAGAAACAGCCTTGAGAGGAAGGTGACGACGGTCAGACATGCCAGCGGCAAGGCTTCAGAGGCGGTGAGGGTGGCCAGTGGCGGCGAGAACAAGGCGTATGCCGGGATGACGATGGCTGCCATGGCGGCCAGAGTGTAGAAGGCGACGGTCGGCGGCGGGGCTTCGTACAGGATGCGCTCGTTGATGGGGATGTGGAGCGCGTACAACAGGCTGGCCAGGAGCAGAAAGAGTGCCGCGCGCAGGTCCACATCACTGGGGGAAGCACGGGTGAGCAGAATCACGGCGGGCACGCTCAAGAGCAGGCGCAGCACCGTGAGTGGGGTCTGCCGCTGGCCGTCCAGGTACAGTATCAGGGCAACAAACACCGGGTACAGCGAGAACAAGAGCTGAGCCAGGCCGGCGTCCAGGCGGGCCAGCCCTGAGTAGAAGAAAAGAGACCCCAGGCCGTTGAGCCCGCCTGCCAGCAGGCAGCCGACGAGGCCGAGGGGGTAGATGTAGAGATCCCGCCTGCGGAACAGGGCCAGCACGAGCAAGAGCAGCACTGCTGACCCCGCCGTGCGGATGGCGACGACGGCCAGCGGCGGCACACCGGCCTCCAGGGCTTGCTTGCCGAAGACCGGTGTGGTTCCCATCAGCAGGGCGGAGGCCAGGGCGAAGCGAAGTCCGCGCGTGTGAGCCGGAGAGGAACTCATCCAGCGCGTCCTCTCTAGCCCAGGACGCGGCCGATTTCCTGCAGCAGATCTTCGTCGAGGTACTCGCCCTTGGTGATGAGGCGGGCGATCTGCCCTTCCAGAAGCTTCTTCTCCGCCGGCGTCAGGTCCATGGCGGTGACGACGATCACGGGAATGTTGGCAGTTTCTGGCTGCTGGCGCAGGTGGTCGAGCACCGCGAAGCCATCCATCTCGGGCATCATCAGGTCCAGCAAGATCAGGTGGGGCGGGGTGCGGCGCGCCTCGGCCAGGGCCTCGTCGCCCGAGGCGGCTTCCTGGATGGCGAAATGGCCGTGGGCCTGCAGGATGCGTTGGAGCAGGCGTCGCGTTCCGGCGTCGTCGTCGATGATCAGGATGCGCTGAACGTGTTCCTGATCGAGCTCCGCCAGGGCTGCCAGCAGCCCCTCGCGGGGCGTCTCGCGCGTCAGGGCCGTCGGCACGGCGACGTCCTGCGCCCAGCCTTCGCCGAGCAGGCTCTCCTCCACCGGCAAGGTGTGTCCTGAGCAGTTCACGACCACGATCTGGTCAGGCCGTATCTGGCCGCCGCGGGCAAGCTTGATCAGCCCGGCGAAGGCGACAGCTGCGGCCGGTTCGAGCGAAAGGCCTTCGGTCTTGGCCACGATGTGCATGGCGCGGAACGCGTCCTCGTCGCTGACGCTCTCGAAGGTGCCGCCTGGCCCTTCCAGCATCCGCTCACGGAGGAGGGTGTAGGTTCGTCCCGGATCGCCGGTGCTCAGGGTGGCGATGTGGGTGCGGGGCGACTCCACTGGGGTGACGCTGGCGGCACCGCGATGCCAGGCGTCGGCCATGGGGGCGCAGCCAGAGGTTTGAATGCCGGCAACGGCGGGGACGTTCGGGACGAGCTCGAGGGCAACGAGTTCCTCGAAGCCTTTCAGCACGCCCATCGGGCCGATCCCGCCGCTTACGGACTGGATGTACCAGTGGGGGGCGCGCCAGGGGGTGACCGGGCGGGTGCCGCGCGCTTCGGGGGCGGCCAACCCCCCGAGCTGCTCCGCAATCTCATAGGCGATGGTCTTCATGGACTCGACGGCGGCGATGCTGCGTGTGCCTCGGTCGAGGTACAGGCCGCGCTGCTGGGCGAACTCTGCCGCCAGCCGCTTCGCTTGGTCGTACGTCCCGGTGACCTTGATCACCTGTGTGCCGTACAGCGCGACTTCGCGCATCTTCTCTGCCGGAACCAGGCTTGTGAGGAAAGCCCACAGGCGGATGCCGGCGCGCGCACAGTAGGCCGCATACGACATGGCGACGTTTCCCGTCGAGGCGACGACGGCTTCCCTCAGGCCAGCCTCCTTCAAGACGGCCACGGTGAGGGCGGCCTGTCGGTCCTTGAAAGAGGCCGTCGGGCTCTGACGTTCGTCCTTCACGAAGAGGTGTGGCAGGCCGAGGATCGCTCCCAGGTTGCGGGCAGGGAAGAGCGGCGTGCCACCCTCGCCCATGGGAAGCATTGGCGGGACGGAGCGAACCGGGAGTAGCTCCAAGTAGCGCCACAGGTCGAACGCACGGCGGGCCACAAGGGTCGGAAGGGTGCGCATGAGCGGGGCCAGGTCGTAGCGGGCCTCGCGCCAGTGGCTGCCGCAGCGCGGGCATTCAAGGGAGGTCGGATGATACGGCTCCCGGTGTCCGCAGTCGAGACATTCCACGTCACAGTGCAGGGCCATGATTCATCTCGCTTTGGTGCCGCCTGGGGCCACTCATGGAGACACGGTGGGGTGCCGAAGGAGGCGTGAGAGCCAGCCCTGCACCTCGGCCATCATATCGGCCGGGGCCAGGCCGGATTGCTCCAGCAGGACAGTCCAGCGGTGAAACAGGTCGGCCTGCTGTTCTGGGGTGAAGGCCAGGGGTGCCAGCAGCACCAGCGGCGCTTTCGCAGTGCGCTCGTCGTGCTTGATTGCCTCAAGAGCGTCCAGGCCGTTCGTAGTGGGAGTGGTCAGGTCGATCAGAACGACGTCCGGGGGCTGCGCCTGGGCAACCTGCAGCGCCTCCTGGCCATCGGCGGCGAACACGACGCGGATCTCGGCACGATGCTCGAGCATCGCCCGCAGCTCCTGGTGCGCCTGTGGTTGATCGGAGATGGCCAGCACGAGGGGTCGTGGATGCTCGCGCGAGCACAGGCGGAGCATGGCCGCCACCAGGTCATCCTGACGCACAGGCGGAGTGAGCCACTCCACCGCGCCGAAGCAGGCGCCTTGCTCGCGGTCGCGCCGCAGGCTGGCCAGGACCACCGGGGTCGAGCGCGTGTCGGGGGCGGCCTTCAGGCTCGCCATCAGTTGCCACGCGACGCTGTTCGGCAGAAGCGGATTCAGCACAACCGCTCCCGGCGGACTGCCGCGCACAGTGGGGATGGCCTCCTGGGGCCTAACCGCGGAGTGCAGCTGGTAATGCGGATCAGACCAATGCTGGCGGTACCAATCGAGAACCCCGCGATCGTCGTCGATGATGACGACCAGGGAGGAGGGGGGCGCCTCGGTTGCGGCCCCTTGCGGAGGCTCGACCGGCAGCGAGAAGGAGAACGTGCTGCCCTCGCCGAGCTTGCTGTCCACCCAGATGCGGCCCCCGTGCAGTTCGACAAGGTGGCGGCAGATGGAGAGGCCGAGCCCGGTGCCTCCGGTCTTGCGTGTGGGAGAGGCATCGACCTGGGAGAAAGGCTCGAAGAGCTTCGCCTGGTGCTCGGCAGCGATGCCCGGACCGGTGTCGAACACGGAGACCACGATTTCCCGGCGACCGTTGGCCTGATCCAGGCGCGCCGTCGCCCCCACCTGTCCCCGTTCGGTGAACTTCGTGGCATTGGAGATCAGGTTCAGGAGCACCTGCCGGACCCGGATGCTGTCGGCCTGGATGGGCGGCAGGTGTTCGGGGAGATCGAGGACAAGCTCAATGGGCTTGTCCTTCACCAGCCCCGCGGCCGTCGACATGACGCTGCGAATGATCTCGAGCAGATCCACTTCGCTGAAGGCCAGCTCCATCTTGCCGGCCTCGATGCGCGACAGGTCGAGGATATCGTTGATCAGCCCCAAGAGATGCTGGCCCGAGTTGTAGATGGCGGTGAGGTCCTGTGCCTGGGTCTCATTGATGGGGCCGTCGATTCCCTTGAGGATGACGCGCGAGAACCCGATGATGGAGTTGAGCGGTGTGCGAAGCTCGTGGCTCATGTTGGCCAGGAACTGGGACTTGAGGCGATCCGCCTCGCGCATCTCCTCCAGGGCCTGGCGGGTGAGCTGGTAGCTACGGGCGTCGGTCAGAGCCTGGGCCAGCTGCTGGGCGGCCGCCTCCGCGAGGAGGCGATCGTCCTCGCTCCAGCCCCGGCCATCTTCGCGCGGCCCCAGCTCCAGCACGCCAAGCAGGCGCTCCCGGTCGAGGACGGGGATGACCAGGCGGGAGTCGCTGGGTGTGGACACTATGTCGCTGTCGAGCGGCTGGACCGACCGGGCGTCGGCGCGATAGCCGGCGAGGTGCCGTGCCGGCAGGGTCGGTGCGGCCTCGGCGGTGATCTGCGGAGCGGGTTCCGGTTGGGCCGCTCTGGGGGCCGAAGCCAGCGGGGCGAATGCTGGCGGCTCAGCAACTGCAGGCAATTTGGCAGGGGTCGGAGGTGCGGCCGCGTGCTTGCGGCGCTCGAGAACTCGGATGACGCCACGGTATCCTGCTCTCAAGCCAGATCCGTCGAGGCGCGGGACCGCGCCCAGCCAGAGTGAGACCTGGTCGCCGTCCTCGGTGGACGCATCGAGGATTAGGCCGCGAATCTCGTCGCCGCTTTCGAGGGCGCGGGCAAGGGCTGCTGACGAGCCGGCCGATAATCCGAGGAAGTCGAGCCGCTTGCCGATGAGGTCGGCCGAAGGCATTCCGAAAGCGGCTTCGATGTCGCGGCTGCACCAGGTGACGTTGCCCTGGAGGTCAGTCTCCCACATCCAGGCGCGTGGGGATTCCCGAGGGCGCGCCGCCCTGGGTGGGCTGGAGGTGGGGGACTGGGATGGGGCGCCCTGGGAGTTGCCATGCGGTCTGTTTGAGGCAGGGTTCTGGTTCATGGTGATGCTTTCCGTTCCCGAGAGTCCTTCCTAGAGTGTCCCGCCGATGCGCGCATAGCTATTGCGGGCCTCCAGACGGGATGTTCGTCCCGGATTTTGAGCCATCGCCGGACGTCTCGAGCGGACCTCGGTGGAAGTCAGCGGCGAGGCGGATGACGGCTTCCTGCGCGCCGAGGGCGCGGCGCATCTCTGTCACCGCGGTGCGCAGGATGGCATCCACGTCGCGGGTGGAGCGGATCTTGCCCGTGATTTCCATCAGCGCTTCTTCACGCTGGGCCCGGCGCAGGGCGTCGTGGTACAGGCGAGCGTTCTGGATGGCCACACCGAGCTGGTCGCTTAGAACCTCCAGGACGGCGATCTCGTCCTCGGTGAAGGTGTGGGGACGCGTGTGCTGGACGTCGAGCGCCCCGATGACGCGGTCACCCGAGCGGAGGGGGAGCCCCAGCTCGGTTTGAGTGTCGGGGAGGTGTGGATTGGGCTTGAAGTATGGATCCTGGCTGGCATCGTGGGCCACATAGGCCTGGCCGGTCTGAGTGACCTGGCCGACGATTGACTGCGAGCCGACAGCGAGCCGATGTCCGCTGGCCTTCATCTCACGCCCGGCATCGCCAGTGGCCTCGCGCAGGACGGCGTACTCGCCCTTGTCGTCCACAAGGAAGATAGAGACATGGTGGAAGCCAAAGCGGTCGCGCACGAGGCTGATGGCGCGCGCCAGCAGCGTGTCGACGTCCAGCAGCGCTGTGGCGTCGCGTGCGATCTCGGCGGCGATGCGCAGCTGCGCGGCGCGGCGGTGGATCTCCTCCAGCAGCCGCGCCTGCTCGAGGGCGTTTGCCACCTCATCCGCCACCGCATCCAGCACAAGCCTGTCGTCTTCGCTCCAATCGCGAATGGGCTGCGGAGCGTCAATCCCCAGCCTGCCGATCACTTCGCCGCGCAGCGAGATCGCGGTCTCGAGGGGCATGGAGGGCGGCAGGTCCTCTCGCCTGCGCCCCTTCTGCAGGTACTCGAAGTACGTCCTGGCCGCGCCGGCGCGTCGGGCGGCGAAGAGCTGAGTCCAGGATTCCTCAGCTCGCTGCCGGTACAGGGCGTCGAGGTGTTGCAGGCTCTGTTGCATCTCGTCGAAGAGTCTGGCATTCTCGAGCGCGACGGCCACCAGGCCGGCGAGCATTTCCATCATTTCGATGTCGTCGTCGCTGAGGCCGCCTGCCAGCAGGCGTTCGACTGACAGGGTGCCGATGGCCTGGCCCCGGCTCAGGAGGGGAACAGCAAGGACTGCGAGAGGATCTCCCGGGGCAAGGCGCGCCCCCAGGATAGAGTCAGCGGAGAGATCGGGGATCTGGACGCGGCTCTTGAGGGCGGCGGCCCGGCCGAGCACACCCTGTCCAAGTGGCAGGGCCTGGCCCACGGGAATGGGCCGGATGCCGGGAGCCCGAGCGGCGCCGCGGATGATCAGTTCCTTGCCTTCGACGAGGGCGATGCTCACCCGGTCGTACCCGAAGTCCTGCTGGATGGCGGAGGCAGCCTGGATGATCACCTGACCCAGCCCAAGCTCCTCGCTGAGCTGGCGGGACAGTTCGATGATGCGGCGGCGCTGGCCGGCGCGGCGCGTCTCGACCCCGATCAGGCTGACGTTCTCGATGGCCACTGCCAGCTGATCGGCCATCGTCTGTAGGACGACGACATCGGCCTCTTCGAAGGCGTTGGCCTCGCGGCTCTGGACGTCGAGGGCGCCGATGATGCGGTTTCCGATGCGCAGCGGCAGGGCCATTTCCGAGCGCGTCTCCGGCAGGTCGGGGTTGGCAAAGTGGACGGCGTCAGCCCCCACGTCCAGCGCGATGCGCGGCTTGCCTGTGCCGGTGACGTAGCCCACGATGCCCATCTTGCCGACGCCGAGGCGGTGCCCGCGCTGGAGCATCCGCTGCCCGCCTTCGGAAGAAGCGGCGCGCAGGACAGCCCATTCGCCCGTTTCGTCAATCAGAAAGATGCCGGCGTGGTAGAAGTCGAAGCGCTCGGAGATCAGATGGACAGTCTCGTTCAGGAGGCGGTTGATGTCGCGTGTGGCGGCGGCGTCGCGGGCGACCTCGGCCGCGGTCCGGATCTGCTTCGTTCTCTCGTCCACGCGCGCTTCCAGTGAGCGGTAGAGGCTGGCCAGGTCCTCGGCCATGCGGTTGAAGGTGGCCGACAATCGCCCGACCTCGTCCGGTCGGTCGACCGGCACGCGGCGATCCCAGTCTCCCTGGGCGAAGCGCTCGGCGAACGCCGCCAGCGTTCCAAGCGGCCGGATGGAGCGGGAGGTGGCCCAGGGCACGATGAGGAACACCAGCACCACCGTGCCGAGCATCAGCGCGATGGTGAAGGTGGTGAGGGTGTTCAGGCCGCCGAAGGCCGCGCTCTGCGGCACTTCGGCCACGATCGCGGCGCCGATCTCCGGGACCCACTGGTACACCGAGAGCATGGCGTTGCCAACAGGGTCGACGAACTCGGCCTCGCCTGCCGTGCTGGTGGCCAGGGCGGCGAAGACCGGGTGATACTCGGCCTGCATCGTTCGCACATCGAGGAAGATCGCCTGGAAGCTCAGCAGCGTCTGCGGCGGCAGCGCCAGGTAGAGGGCGCTGCCGGGCATCTGCGAGCGCCGGTTTCCGCTGACCAGGTTGTACACCTCCTCACTGTTGGAGACGCCCACCAGCACGGCTCCGGGCATGGGCGTCACGGAGACGAGCGAGACAGGTGAGATCCCGCTGAACAGCCGGGTGTGGGTCAAGGCGGTGCCGTTGAAGGGGAGCTGGCTGATGCCGCTCACGTGCCGGCCCTGCCACTGCGCGGGGTGCGAGGCCAGGATCAAGCCGTCGGAGAGCCGCACCACCATGATCCCGGTGAACCAGTCTCGCGGGGTATTGGCGTTGCTGGAGCGGAGGAGCTCCTGGACACGGGCGAGAGCCTCCTCCGACTCCGGCCCTCCCGGCTCCAGCAAGCGCGCGATGTCTTCCGCGAGCGAAGGATCGCGGGCGAGGTTGCGCAGAAGCGGCTCGCGGGCGCGCCGCCACTCCAGGAAGGCGGTAGTCTGGGCCTCGGCGCCGCGCTCCATCTGACTGATGACCTGCTGCCGGATCAGCTCACGGGCACGGAAGTAGGCAGCCGTTCCCAGAGCGACGATGGGCAGGATGATGAGCGGCAGCAGTGTCAGCGTCAGCCGCGCCCCCAGGCTGGCACGCGGACCGCGCGGGATTCTGATCCGACCCTGAGAGGCGGAATCGGTGCTCATCGCAGGTCCTCCAGCTCGCTGGTTGCGGCAGGCGCCTCCAGGCTCTCCGCCAGGCGAGCGTAGGCGCGAGCCGCGCCCAGCCCCTCGCTCAGCTCGCGCGCCGCGGTCATCAGGATCGTGTCGATGTCGGCCGCGCGTCTCACGCGCGTCGTGATCTCATGGATGAGCCGCTGGCGGCGCGCCGTCCGGCGAACCTCGTCCAGCAGCCGGGCGTTCTCAAGCGCCGTCCCCACCTGGCTTGCAATCGTGGCAAGCAGGGCAGCGTCGTCATCGGTGAAGCGGCGCTCCTGCTCCCGGTCCTGCACGGCAAGCACGCCAAGGTTGGTCTCACCCACAAGCATGGGGACGCCCAGCCAGGAGGCGATGCCTTTCTCCGGAAGGGTCAACTCGAGTGCCGCGGCCTGGGCCTCGACGTCCTCCGTCAGGAGCAGAGGCTGGCGTGTGCGGATCACGTGCGCGATGGGGTCGTTCGCCAGGTCGATTTCCCCTCCTTCGCGTATCTCGCCCCCCTTGGCGGTGTAGGGGAACTGCACGCGTTGATGCTCCTCATCGAACAGAGCGATGATGAGGTCGGCCTCGCCCAGGACCTGGCGGACCTGGTTGTGGAGCACGCGGTAGAGGGCGCCGACGTTGAGCAGCTGGGAGGCGGCCTGGCTCACCCGGTTGACGACTTCCAACTCAGCCAGGCGGCGCTGCTCTTCCGCATACTGGCGCGCCGCCTCCAGAGCCTGGCCTGCCTGGCTGGCGACGGCCTGCAGGACGGCGACGTCTTCCTCATCGAATGGGGGTTCGGCATCGGCCTTGCGCGCGGCGATGGTAGCCACGACCTCGTCTCGAACGAAGACCGGGACAGCCACCTCATGGCCGCCCTCGGCCAGCACCGGCTGCCCCAGTTCGGTCGCTTCTCTGGACACGTCCGGGCGCGGTGGAAGGCCATCCGGGGCCGCGCCACGCAGGTGCAATTCAGCCGCCTCAGCGGAACGAGCCAGGCGCTGCCACGATGCCGCCAGGCGGACATCCCCTGCGGCTTCGAGGCCGGCGCTGGCCTCGCGAAGCAGCCGGATATACTCCAGCGCGACGGCCAGCTCGGAGGCGATGGCCTCCAGGGCGCTGACATCCTCGTCGGCGAAAACCTCGGGCTGAGTGCTTTGGACATCCAACGCCCCGAGCAGGCGACCGCCCGCAAGGATCGGAACAGCGGCCTCGGACCGGGTTCCAGGCAGCAGCGGATTCTTGAAGTAGAACGGGTCCTTCTCGACGTCCTGGGCGACTCGGGGCTGCTGATTGGCGGTCACCCAGCCGACGATCGAGGCGCTGCCCACTGCCAGCCGATGCTTGCGGGCCAAGAGCTGTCGTCCCGCCTCGCCCGTGCTTGCGCTGAGTTCCGCCCACAGCCCCGTGGCGTCGAGCAGGAAGATCGAGGCATGATGGAAATCGAAACGCTGGCGCATCGACTCGACGGTGCGAGTCATCAGATCGTTCGCATCGGGGGTTTGAGTCGCCAGTCTGGCGACCTCTGCCGCCGCCTCAATCCGGGCCCGCTGCCTGGCTTGCGTCTCGCCGCCGCCGCCGGGGCGCGCCTCGAGGGCCCGCTTCTCATCCTGCAGGTCGACCAGTCGCTTCTGCTGCTCTTCCAGTGCCCTGTTGTTCGCGCGCACGATCCCCGCGACGGTGAGCGTCAGGGCAGTCGAGATCAACACCAGGGCGACCACCGGGGTGATCCAGCGGGCGAGTTCGGCTGCCGGAGTCCACGCGGCGACTGCTGCGAGACCCACCATGACAGCCGCGAGGGAAGCCAGGCCGCCCGGAAGTCCAAACAGCATGGCGCCCATGATCGGCCCAATCACAACCCACCCGACGCTTGGCCCGCCCAAGCCCTGGGTGACCAGCCCCGCCAGCCCCAAGGCCAACGTGAGCCCGAGCAGGCTTCCCGCGCGCAGGCCGTAGGGCAATCGCGGCACGAAAGTGGCGACCATCAACCACACGACAGCCGCGCCCACCATGCCAATGACGAGCCACTGGCGACTCTGCACCGCGATTTGGAGTGGGCCCGCGTGGGTCCAAAGACCGACAAGCGTGACGGCGAGGATCAGGCCGCTGAGCAGGCGCGGACGGAGCAGGGGCGATTGAGGAAGCAAAGGTTCGAAGGGGACTCGCATCGTCATGCCAATCCTTCTGACAGGTGCCGGTGCATCATGCCGGCTCCTCGTCGGCTGGCACCGGTTCTGGCGCCTGCCTGCCGTCTTCGAGCGTTACCAGACGCACGACAACGTCCGGCCGCCCAAGCGCCTGGTGAACGAACTGGCCTGCAGTCTCCAGCACCCGATCGACATCGGTCAGGCCGGACATGGCTGTCGTCACCTCACTGATCAGGCGAGCGCGTTCAGCGGCGAGCGCCGATCTCTCGGCCAGCCTGGCGTTCTGAATGGCGGCGCTCAACTGGTCGGCCAGCATCTGCAGGATGGAAAGGTCTTCCGGGCTGAAGGCGTGCGGTTCGAGGCTCTGCACGTCGAGGGCGCCGAGGATGCGCCCGCCCACCTGAAGGGGAACGGCAGCCTCGGAGCGCGTGCCCGGCAGGAGTTCGTTCTTGAGGTGGATCGGGTCGTGGCTGACATCGGAGGCGACTCGCGGCTGGCCGTTGGCGGTCACCCACCCGATGATGGACTGTGATCCCACGGGCAGGTTGTGGCCGCGAGCGACAAGAGCGGCTCCGGCCTCGCCGGTGGCCTCTCGCAGCACTGCGTTCTTGCCGGTCTCATCCAGCAGGAAGATGCCCGCGTGGTAGTAGCCGAAGCGTTCGCAAATCAGCTGCACCGCGCGGCGCAGAAGCTCCTGCAGGTTTGGGACGGAGGTGGCCGCCCGGGCGACCTCTGCTGCCGTGCGCACCTGCCGCGTCCGCTCCTCGACGCGCGCTTCGAGCGTGCGGTAGAGGCCGCTCAAGTCCTCGGCCATGCGATTGAACGTGGCGGCCAACTGCCCGACCTCGTCCGGGCGCTCGACCGGGACGCGGCGGTCCCACTCCCCGCGGGCGAACCGCTCGGCGACCGTCGCCAGGGTTGCGAGCGGCCGGATGGCGCGCGAGATGGCCCAGGGAACGATGACAAACACCATCACCACCCCCCCTAGCATCAAGGCCACGGTGAAGCCGGTGAGCGTGTTCAGGCCGGCGAACACAGTGCTTTGGGGAATTTCCAAGATGACGGCGGTCCCGAGCGAGGGGAGCCAGCGGTAGACCGAGATCACGGGTACGCCCTTCAGGCCAGTGTGCTCGATCTGGCCCGTCTCGGCGGTGTTGAGCGCGTCGAAGACTGGATGGTGGGCCGAGTGCATCTCCACCCAGGGCCAGGCGGCAGCAGCCCTCACGAACCCCACGATCTTGTCTGGGGGCAGGCCCAGGTAGAGATCACTGTCGGACGTGATCGGGGGGGCTTCCTCATGGGTGAGGCGGTGTATCTCCAAATCGTTGGCGATGCCGATCAGGGCGGCCTTGGGCTCTCCCTCGCCGGTGGGTATTGGCATCAGCGTCAGGAGAGAAACCTCCGGGGCCCCGGGGAAGGCTGCGGACGTGGTGATGTGGGTGGCAGAGGGTGGCATCGCGGCGATGTTGTTCACGCGGAGACCTTGCCACTGGTCCGGAACCGACGCCAGGATCAGTCCATCGGAGAGTCGGACGACCATCATCCCGGCATACCAGTCGCGGGGGGATCCGCTGTTCAGGGTCTGCAGCTCCTGCTGAAGGGCCGGCAGGACCGAGGCGGCCGTTCCTCGCTGGTCATCTTGGAGGAGGCGGGGCACCAATGTGAGGATGGTTTGGTTCTGGCTGGCGCTCATCATTCGCAGCTCGTGGGTTCGGCGCCATTCCTCGAGGGTGTTGACCTGAGCGTCGACGCTGTGCTCCATCTGGGTGACCACCTGCTGGCGGAGCAGCGCGCGGGCACGGAAGAAGGCGGCCATCCCCAGAACCAAAATGGGCAGGATAATGAGCGGCAGCAGCGCCAGCGCCATCCTGCGGCCCAGGCGCTCCTGAGGCTGGAGCCGGGCGGGGTCGACACGTTGTCGCTGCATGGTCACTCCATCTCCCACACGGGCTCGCCCGTCAACGCGCGGCGAATCTGGTCGGGGAATCGATCGGGGTCCAGAGGCTTGCCCAGAAAGCCGTTGAAGCCGGAGGCGCGGGCTCGCGCCATCTGGTCATCGCTGACGTAGGCCGTCACGGCCACCACAGGGATGTCCTTGAGGCTGGGCGACTCGCGGATGCGGCGCAGCGCATCGTAGCCATCCTCGTAGGGCAGGCGGATGTCCATCAGGATCAGGTCGAGGCGAGGCAGCGCGCCGGCGTACTCCACGACCTGGTAGCCAGAGGTCTTCCACTCGCAGCGGATCCCCATATGGGCGAGCATGCGCGCCATAAGGACAAAGTTGGCGACATTGTCTTCGACGATCAGGATCGTGGCGTCTTTCACCGAGGCCCTCACTGGCTCTCCCCTTCAGGTTGGACGGTGCAGGAAGCGGGCGATCTGCCTGGGGAGGTAGTCCACATCGATGGGTTTCTGGATGTAGCCGTCGCAGCCGGCTGCCAGCGTGCGCTCGCGATCGCCCCGCATGACGTTGGCGGTGATGGCGATGACGGGTACTGCCGCCAGCGTCGGATCAGCCTTGAGCCGGGAGGTGAGGGTGTATCCGTCGACCCCGGGCATGTTGATGTCGACCAGGATGAGATCCGGGCGGTGACCATCGATGACCCGAAAGGTCTCCGCTGCGTTGCCGGCCTCCAGGACGATGTACCCCTCGGCCTGCAAGATGCGGCGGACGAGGACGCGGTTGTCGACGTTATCCTCAACGTACAGGACGGTGTACGGACGTTCGTGCACCCGTGTCCATCCCTGGGCATTGCCCGCCTGAAGGCCTCATCATTGTATGCAGGGCTCGAGGGGCGGCGCGTTAAGGAAGCATTGCAGGCGCGGCGAATGCGCGTGCCTGCGTCCCCATGATGGGTTGGTACTGTGGTACTCCCAACAAGGACCAGGGGTGCGAATTGCCCGGAACGCGAAGGCAGGCCTACCTCGGCCTGCCCGTATCCCGGTTGCCCGAGAGCGGGTGATGGGATTCGAACCCACGAATGGTAGCTTGGGAAGCTACTGCCTTACCGCTTGGCGACACCCGCAGAGGCGGTCGGATTATAAGGAGCGGGCAGGGCAATGTCAAGCAGACCGCAGAGGCGAAGCCGGCATTCACGCAGGGCAGCAATGACTCAGGCCGAGCGCGAGGCTTCCCCCACCTGGCGCCGAAGCAAGTCGAGGGAAAGGCTCATCGCCCAGCGAGGCACATTGCGCGCGGCGCCGCCGTACGACCACTCCCGTCGGATCACGCCCCCTGGCAGCCGCAGGCAAACGGTCAACGTGTGGCGGGGGCCTTCGCTCGCCAGCCGTGCAGTCAATCCTGCCTGCGCTTCGAACTCCGCCATCCTGAGGTCCAGACGCGCCTCAAGCCACGGGGCTTCGGCGCCCGCCGGAAGAACTTCGCCTGCGACGTACGGATGCCCGAGGCCAGCAAGAGCAGCGCTGATGGCGCCGTTCGTGCCAGATTCCGCGACGACCAGGCGCCAACCGCGTTCTGCCAGCAGGCGAAGCGTGACCAGCTGGAGGCTCTCCTCGTCGGCACCATAGACCGCCGCCCCGAGCCGCTCGCGCAGCATTGCCTCGACGGGCCGGACCATGGCCTCGGCCTCTTCCTGGCTCTGCGCTTTCGCAGTGATGCGGATATCCACCTGCCCGGGGTGGGCGGAGAGGCCCACCGTCGGATTGGTGAGCGCCTCGAGATCGGCGATGTGCTCATCCAGAGCCGACTCGCCAAGACCTGCGGTACGAAGAACACGGCTGTGAATGACTTCGTGTAGCGAGAAACGACTCCGCAGGTAGGGGACGACGGACCGCTCGAGCAGTGTCAACATCTCTTCCGGGACGCCAGGAAGGGAAATGATGCATCTTTGTCCACGCTCAACCAGGAAGGCAGGCGCCGTTCCCACCGGGTTCTCGATCACGTCTGCCCCGCTCGGGATGTACGCCTGCCGACGGTTGTTGTCTGTGGGCGTGCGGCCGAAGCGAGCGAAGCGCTCCTGGATCTCTACCCACAGCTCGGGCCGAAACTCCGTGGGCACGCCCAGCGCCAGCGCCACAGCCTCACGGGTGGGATCGTCGACGGTTGGTCCGAGCCCTCCCGTGGTGATCACGATCTGCGAGCGAGTCAGGCTTTCCAGAATGGCATCGGCGATGCGTCGGGGGTTGTCCCCCACGACAGTCGTCCGGAACAGGTCGATCCCTAGCTGCCGCAGGACGCGGGCGATGGCCTGGGTGTTGGTGTCGGCAATCTCGCCCAGAAGGAGTTCGGTCCCGATGGCGATGACCTCAGCGTTCACCGGCTACACCACGTTGTACTCGCGCACCAGCCGACCTTCGGAGAAGCGCGTCAGGTCGAGGCTGGAGACATCGATGGTGTTGGCCTTCCCCTGCAAGAGAAACTCGGCCATGAGCAGCCCTGAGACCGGTCCATGCATGAAGCCGTGCCCCGAGAAACCCCCCACCAGCCAGAAACCCTCAACAGGGGTGGGGCCGAAAATCGGATGAGCGTCGGGCGTGACCTCGTAAAGGCCTGCCCAGCGGGCGAGTCGCCCAGCCTGCTCCAGGATCGGCATGCGTTGCGCCGCGGCTTCCAGGGCTACCAGCTCCCAGGCTTCATCGATCGACTGGTCGAAGCCGGGCTTTTCCGTGGGGTTCGACATCCCTGTGAGGATTCCCTGGCCCTCGCGGTGGAAGTAGAGCGATTGGGCAAAGTCGATGACGAAGGGAAAGTCCTCTGGCAGAGAGGGGATGGCCGTGGTCGTGACCATCTGGCGGCGCAGAGGTGTCAGCGGGATTTCGACCCCGGCCATCTTGCCGACGACCACCATCCAGGGGCCGGCAGCGTTGACGACGGCGCCACAGGCGACACGGCCAGCGGTCGTCTGGACAGCGCGCACCCTGGCGTGGGTCACTTCGAGGCCGACGACTTCGATTTCGGTTGCTATCTGCGCTCCAAGCTCCCTCGCCCGCTTCGCATAGCCATGAACTACGCTGTGCGGGTCCGCCAGACCATCCCTCTCGTGGTAGGTGCCTGCGAGCGCGTCGGAGAAACGCATCAAGGGCAGACGCTGGCGGACCTCATCGCCTGTCCACCATTCCGTCTTGATGCCCAGGCTGCGCTGTAGGCCGACGTTGCGCTCGAAAGTGGGGAGGTCTTCGGGTTTCGTCAGCACGAAGAGGTAGCCGCACTGCCGGTACTGAGGGTCGACGCCCGTCTCGTCTCGGAAGCGCTCGAGCATCGCGAGGCTGGCGATCGAAAGGCGGATGTTCACTTCGGTGGCGAACTGGTAGCGCACTCCACCGGCGCAGCGGCCCGTGGCTCCCTGGCCGAGGTAGGGTTCTCGCTCAAGGAGCAGAATGCTCCCAGCACCCGCTCGCGCCAGGTGGTAGGCCGTGCTGGCACCCATCACGCCGCCGCCGATGATGAGGATGTCGGCTGTTTTCGGTAACTTGATGCTAACCGAGGATGCTGTAGGCATACTGCCCCCGGACCAGATCGCCACGGGCGTAGCGCTCCCAGGCGAACAGGTTGATGTCATCCTCGGGGTTCTTGCCCTCCAGCACCAGCTGCGCCATCATCCTGCCCACCGCAGGGGCCAACTTGAAACCGTGGCCACTGCTCCCGGAGCATACGTACAGGCCTTCACAGGCCGGAACGGCGTCGAGCACAGGGTGCCAGTCCGGGGTGATGTCATACAGCGAGGCATAGCTGCTCGCCAGATGGCAGTTGCGCATCAAGGGGAAGCGGCGGGCGGCGCGCTCAGCGAAGTCGGCGAGTATCTCCCATGCCACCCTCTCGTTGTACCTGTCGGGATCCTGCACCTGGTCCTTGCTCTCGTCGGGGGAGATTGAACCCACAAGCATCAGGCCGCCCGTCTCGGGCCGCAGGTATATCTGCGTGGTGAAGTCGCCCCAGACGCAGTGTCGCTCAAAGCCAGGGGGACGACGGTACACACCGACCTTGACTCGCGCGACAATCATTGGCAGCTGCACCCCTACGCTCCGGAGCAGGGCGTTCGTCCAGGGCCCGGCAGTGATCACGACCTTCTCGCCAGCCACGAAGCCTTGGTCGGTCTCAACGCCGGACACGCGGCTTCCCTGCAGACGCAGCCCTGTCGCGGTGACCCCGGTGCGCACCGTGGCACCCAGGCGGAGAGCGGCCCGGACGAAGCCATTGGCAGCGGAGGATGGATCGCAGTAACCACCTTCGGGTTCGTAGGCGGCCCCGCCCAGACCGCCGACGTCAATGTGCGGCTCAATCTCGCGGGTCTCCTCAGGAGCGACAAAGCTGGTTCGGATGCCGACGGATTGCTGGAGAGCTATGTTGGCCTGCAGGGCGTCAACGTCTTCCGGCCCAACGCCAACGAAGAACCCTGTGTTCGTGAAGCCGCAATCGCCGCCGACCAGGTCCTCGAAGTTCTGCCAGAAGCGCAGTGATTCAAGGGCCATGCGTGCCGTGACGGGATTCGAGTAATGCTGGCGCACGATGGCGCTGGAGGCCCCGCTGGGTCCGCCGGCGATGAAGCGCTTCTCCAACAGGGTTACCCGGACGCCGTGCCTGGCAAGGTGAAAGGCGGTGCTCACGCCGTTGATGCCGCCGCCGATGATGACCACGTCAGCAGAAGGAGGGGGTGAAGGATGGAGGCTGTCCATCGGTGGGAGGTTCATGCTTCCATCGGTTGGCCCCGGGCGAATCGGATGGGTTGGGGAAGGGCTTCCATAGCAGCAGAGTATCTGTCGACGAAGAGTATACCTCGGCGCGTGTGGCTTGCCGTCCCCTGTCTGCTGGAAGCCCGCGACCCGAGTGGTGGGGT
This sequence comes from uncultured Anaerolineaceae bacterium, assembly GCA_964575425.1. GTDB lineage: Bacteria > Chloroflexota > Anaerolineae > Anaerolineales > E44-bin32 > DATEAV01. Next base: position 79,597 of record CAZNRD010000006.1, read on the forward strand.
CGTCTGGCCGCGATGTGTCCTCTCCAGGAATGGCATCGACCTGACGTTGTTGGCGGAGAGGTTGCGAGCCGCCAGGTTTGGTGGGTGCGCGGAGCAGGGGTACGGTTCACAGAGCCACTCAAGCTTGTCGTTTGACGGAAGGCCTCACTGCTGCCAGGAGCGAGCCGAGGCGCGCGACGAGTGAGTGCGCGGGTCGGGCTAGTGTTGGGTCAAAGCAAGGAGGGGAACGACGAACCGGTGGCGCTCTCACTGGCCCCCTGGAAACTCTGGCAGTTGCCGGCCAGTCCAGCTGCCTCCGTAGGACCAGGCTGGGGCTACATCCCGAGGTAGGCCTGCTGCACCGTCGCGTCGCTGCGTAGTTGCTCGGCCGTCCCGCTCAGGACAATTTCGCCCGTCTGCAAGACATACCCCCGCTTGGCCACCTGGAGCGCCATGCGGGCGTTCTGCTCGACGAGGAGGATCGTCGTCCCCATGCGATTCAGCTCCTGAATGGTCTCGAAGATGCTGTCGACCAGCACGGGAGCCAGGCCCATGGAGGGCTCGTCGAGGAGCAGGACACGCGGCTCGGCCATCAGGCCGCGGGCGATGGCAAGCATCTGCTGTTCGCCACCGGAGAGCGTACCGGCCACTTGATGACGGCGCTCGCGCAGGACGGGGAAGAGCGCAAAGCACCGCTCCATGGATTGGCCGATCCCCTTGCTGTTGGACCGACTGAAGGCGCCCATTTCCAGGTTCTCGCTCACCGTCAGGCGACTGAAGACGCGCCGGCCCTCGGGAACCAGAACCACACCCTTGGTGACGATCTCGTGCGCCGGATAGGCCCTCAGGTCTTCGCCCTCCAGGCGGATCCCACCCTCACGCGGCCGCAGCAGGCCGCTTATGCTATTGAGCGTGGTGCTCTTGCCGGCCCCGTTCGCTCCGATCAGGGTGACAATCTCGCCCTTCTCCACGGCGAGCGAGATGCCTTTGAGGGCATGGATGTTGCCGTAGAAGGTGTGAATGTTTTCGACGTCCAGGAACGCCATGCCCATCACCTTCAATGATGCCTCAAGCCGGCGCCGGCCTGGCGGCAAGTTGGGGCTGGGAGCTCACGTCAGCACTTCCTCGACCCAGGTAGGCCTCGATGACGCGCGGGTCGTTCCGAATCTGAGCCGGCGGCCCTTCCGCGATCTTCTCACCATAGTCCAGAACGGTGATTCTCTCCGAGATGCTCATGACCACGCGCATCTGATGCTCGATAATCAGAATGGTGATGCCGAGCTCGTCCCGCAGGCGTCGGATGAACCGGATCATCTCGTCGGTCTCAGCCGGGTTCATTCCTGCCGTGGGCTCGTCGAGCAGGAGCAGCCGAGGCTTGTTCGCCAGGGCGCGCGCGATCTCGAGGCGGCGTTGGTCGCCGTAGGGCAGGTTTCGGGCCAGCAGATCGCCTTTTCTCTGGAGGCCAACGAGGTGCAGCAGGCGCTCGGCCTCCTCGTTGGCGCGCTGTTCGTCCCGGCGGGTGCTCGCGGTGCCCAACACCGCGCCGACCCAGGACGAGCGCAGGTGGTAATGCTGCCCCACCAGGATGTTCTCCAGCGCGGTCATGGCGCTGAACAGGCGTATGTTCTGGTAGGTGCGCGAAATGCCCCGATGGGCGATCTGATCGGGCCGCAGACGGTGGACGGGCGTGCCTTCGAAGTGGACCTCGCCTTCATCCGGTTGGTTGAAGCCGGTGATGCAGTTGAAGAAGGTGGTCTTGCCAGCGCCGTTGGGGCCAATGATGCTGACAATCGCCTGGCTCTCGAGTTCAAAATCCAGGGCGCGAACGGCTGTCAGGCCGCCGAAGCGTTTCGTCACCTTGCGAGCAATGAGCAGTTGAGATGCCACAGCCACTCCTTGACTGCTACTTCGACCCCGGGCTGCCAGGGACGGTGCGGGCCGCGTTCTCCCGGGCCGCGCGCAGCTCGCGCCGGATGACAGGTGAGGGCCACAGTCCTTCCGGTCGGGCCAGCATAGTTCCGATCAACGCTGCGCCATAGAAGAGCAGGCGGTATTCGGCGAACTCGCGGAAAAGCTCCGGCAGGCCGATGAGCACCGCTGCCCCCACGATCACGCCGGGGATGCTGCCCATCCCGCCCACCACGATCACCGCCACCACGTTGATGGAGACCATGAGCTGCATGCTGTGAGGGAAAATCGATCCGACCAGGACGGCGAAGATCGACCCGCTCAAGCCGGCAAAGGCGGCACCCAGCCCGTAGGCGAGCAGCTTCGTCTGAACCAGGGTCACCCCAAGCGCCTCGGCCACGTCTTCGTCTTCGCGGATGGCCATCCAGGCGCGGCCCAGGCGCGAGTCGCGCAGCCGCCAGGCGACAAATGCCACGAGTGCCGCCGAAATGACAATCAGATAGTAAATCTCCTGGGGGCCGGCCAGCTCGAAACCCTTGCACTCCATCGGGATTCCCACGGTTGTGAACGGGCCTAGTGTGCCGAGACAGGGTTTCTGAATTGCCAGGACGCCCTGGGAGCCCCCAAGCCACGGACGGAGGAAATCGGAAAGGACCAGCAGGCGGGTGATCTCGCCAAAGCCCAGCGTGGCTATGGCCAGATAGTCGCCGCGAATCCCAAGCACCGGAATCCCCAACAGCACCCCAGCAAACAGCGAGACGAGGACCGCGACCGGCACCGCCGCCCAATAGGACCAGTGCGCAATCCCGTGATCGCCCACCGAGGTCAGCAGCCCCACCGTGTAGGCGCCGATGGCGAAGAAGGCGACGAAGCCCAGGTCGAGCAGGCCGGCAAAGCCCAGTTCCAGGTTCAGCCCCAGCGCCATCAAGGCGTACAGGCCGACGAAGACAATGACCTGAGCGATGAAGGGGCCGGAGATATGGGGCAGGACCAGGATGCCGATCAGGGCTGGTATGAGGATTGCCACGCGCAAAGCCCGGCGCTCACGCGGTCGTCGGGATTCGGCGCGGCTGCGTCGCGCCGCTCCTCCGAGGGCCATGGCCAGGACGATGGCGGTGACGATGCCAACCGTGAGCAGCGCGCCTGTTATGGTCAGGCCTTCCGATTGCAGTAGAAGACGAGCCGTGCTCGCCACGCTACCTCCACGGCCCACCAGCAGGCCGCGCAGCAGCCCGGCGAACAGGCCGAGGCCCAGCAGCCAGGCTAGGTTCCAGGCCAGCAATCGCCGGGCGAGCGGAGGAAGCATCAAGGCGCCGGCCGTGATCCCTGCTGCGGACGCGCCGACGAGCGGCAATAGCCAGGCCCCCGCCAGACCACGTTGAAAGGTCAGCACCGAGTACAGAACGGGGGAGGCGTTGAGCAGAACGGCGCGCAGATTGACCGTCTGGCCAATGACGACCAGCCCTGCCAGCATTCCCCCCGCCACCAGGCCGGCGATCGCGGCGTTCGCGATGACGATGGCTGGCGGCGCAGCCTGCCGCAAGTACTGGCGCGCTGCCACGTAACCTGTGCCCACAATGGCCAGCAGCAGCCACGTGTGGCCGAGGGAGATCAAGCCGGCGATCACAGCGCGCTCGGCGAAAGCTCCCACTAGGCCCACAAGACTGAGATAGATGCCAACCAGGCCCCCCACGAGGCCAATTTGCAGGGTTCTTCCTAGGCGAGGTCGTCCATACATCCTGCGAAGCCCTCTCAATCAGGCCTTCTTGGCGGCAAGGCGCTCGCCCATCAGTCCTTGCGGGCGGAAGACCAGCACCAACACCAACATGGTGTAGGCGATGGCGTCTTTCAGCTGGTAGGGAGCGACAATGCCGAGTCCTTCCAGGAACAGCGCCGGCCCAAGCGATTCGAACAGGCCAAGGAACATACCACCCAACATCGCGCCAGGGATGTTGCCGATGCCGCCCAACACGGCCGACGTGAAGGCCTTGATGCCCGGGACGAAACCCATGAAGAAATTCACCTGCCGGTAGGCCAGCGCATAGAGCACGCCCGCCGCGCCGGCCATGGCTGCGCCGATGGCAAAGGTCGTCGCGATCACGCGGTCCACGTTGATGCCCATCAGCATCGCCACCTCCTTGTCTTCCGAGACGGCGCGCATCGCCTTGCCGATCTTGGTGCGCATCACGATCGCGTACAGGCTGAGCATCATGAGCACGGCCGCGACAATCACCACCACTTGCACCTTGAGAATCCGGAGACCCAGGATGAACCAGTCGCCTCTCAGTGCCTGGACATCCGGGTAGGCGTACAGCCCCGGCCCGAAAAGACCGCGGAAGGTGTATTGCAGGAAGAATGAGGCCCCAATGGCGCTGATCAGCGGCACCAGCCGGGGTGCGTAGCGCAGGCGGCGATAGGCAATTCGTTCGACCAGCAGAGCCAGAGTCGTTGAGACGGTCGCCGCGAAGAGGATCACCAGCAGCAGGGCGACGACTGGGTTCCTGTCGAGGTAGCCAGATCTCGCCAGGGCATCCGCCACAAAATAGGCACTGAAGGCTCCGCTCATGAAGATCTCACCGTGAGCGAAATTAATCATCCGAAGAATGCCGTAGACCATGGTGTAGCCCAGGGCGATCAACGCGTAGATGCTGCCCTGGGCTAGCCCAAACATGATGAATTCCAGCCAGTGCGTGAGTGCATACTTGCCCTTCATCAGGACAAGCACTGAACCCACGACCACGACAAGAATGACGAAGGCGCGGAAGCCGAAGAGGAAGGCGGTGATGGACCAGTCGGTGAGTCTTTCAATTATGCCAGTGCGCATCTCCAGCGTCTCTCACACATAGATGGGGGATGAGTACGGGCTCTGGGCCCGTCCTCATCCCCGGCGATACACCCTCTCACACGAGTGGGATGTCTCGAGCCCGTCCTACGGTCTCCAGATGGGTGCCTCTGGCGGCCACTGCCCTCCCACCTCGCGGGCCGTCACCTGGTAGATAGCGATCATCGGGACGCTGCAGTCGCCGAATTCGTTGCAGGAGATCACCCCGGTCAGGCCTTCGTGATTCCTGGTGGCGAACAGGGCGTCGCGCAGTGCCTGCCGCCCGATGTAGATCGTGCCATCCGGCCCGACGACGGCGACCTTCTCGATGGCGTTGATGAGGATATTGGCCGCGTCATAGGCATGGGCGTGGAAGATGCTCAGCACGTCTTCGCCGTACTTCTCCCTGTGCTTCTGGCGGAACGCCTCGTAACCACCGGCGAAAGCAGTGAAGTCAGGGCTTGACAGGTACACGCCCTCTGCCGCGGCGCCGGCTCCGGCGACGTAGTCGGGCGAGAACACCCCGTCCGCACCCATCAGGGGCGTGTTGGCCAGGTCCGGGATCTCTCTTGCCTGCTTGGTGATGTGTGCACCCGCTGCGATGAAGATGGGGAGGTAGATGAAATCGGGCTTGTCGGCTGCGATCTTGGTCAGCACCGCCCGGAAGTCGACCTCGGTGGGGCTGACTGCCTCCTGAGAGGTGATGGTCCCGCCGAGCTCCCTAAATTTGTCGGCGAACACCTGCTGCAGGGCCTCCGCATAGGGGCTGCCGTCGTGGATCGTGGCTGCCTTCTTGGCCCCCAGCACCTCCCACACGAACTGGGCCGCCACCGCTCCCTGAACGGCATCGCTGTGGGCCGTGCGCAGGTAGCCAGCGAAGTCCACATGGAGCGGGCCGCCGGGGCCGCGCTGCGCAGGGTCGGTGAACGCAGGGCGGGTGTTGGACGGTGAGATGGTCACATAGCCGGCCTTGGTCAGGATAGGCACGCCCGCCGCAGCCTCGCTCGAGCAGTTGGAGCCGATCAAGCCCACGATCGTGGGATCGGTGGCCAGCTTGGTGGCGGCTGTGGTACCGCCCTCGGCATTGCAGCCGGTGTCCTCGCCGGTGAGCAGGATCGGCCGGCCAAGGAGCGTGCCGCCGCGATCATCGATGGCGATTTCGATGCCTCGCTTGGAGTCCTCACCCAGGGTCGCATCGGGGCCAGCGACCACCAGCCAGTAGGCGATGTGGATCGGCTCGCCCGGCGGGATTTCCACGACAGCAATGGGATCGGTCGGCGGCTCGAAGGGAACGGGCGTCGGCTCCGCCGGCTTGGGCGTTGGTTGCGCCGGACCGGGGGCAGCCGGGGTTGGGGTTGCCGCACGGCACGCGCCGAGCAGCAGCGAAGCCACAACCACCAGCGCCAGCATGGACAAGGTCAACTTGCGCATGACGTTCTCTCCTCCAAAGCAATCATAGTCAGGCGGATCACAGCGCAATTCTGGGTTGGTCTCAAGGGGTGGTGCTGTCTTACCTCCTTCCTGGCGTGAGAGGCAGGCTGCCAGGGATGGCCTCCAATCGGCCATACCACTCCCCCCAGCCCTGCCGTCCAGATAGGGAGAGATTAGCAGGATTTGGGTACCATGTCAAGACGGTTTGCCGCGCATCAGCTTCGCCGACGTTCCCCATAAAGTAGCTGCTCGCGAACGCGCAAGTCGGTGTTGCGAATCTTGAGTGCCAGGTCGGCAGCAAGGTTGAACATCAGGCGGTAGCCCAGGAGCGGGTCGGCGTCGCACAGGCCCAGCAGGCCGCTGCGGGCGATGGCCAGGAGCTGGGTGTCATGGCTGGCGCTGCGCGCCGTCGCCGAGCGGAGCCCCTGGTCCACCAGGGCCACCTCGCCGAAGGACTGCCCCCGGCGTAGGGTGGCAATGGTGGTGGGCCGGCTGGGGGTGTCGCGGCGGTCGCTCACCAGCGCCGGGTCGACCAGAATCTCCACTTCGCCGCGGGCGATGATGAAGAGCTCGTCACTGGAGGAGTTTTCTCTGAATATGATCTCGCCGCCGCTGAACTGCCGCTCCTGACAAAGGGAAGCCACAAGCCCAAGCTGCTCGGGCGATAGCCCATAGAAGATGTCTGCCTGCTGCAGCACGCCGAGGGTGCTCATGTCGACCACCTTCCTGTCCGGCCACCTCCGACTCTAGCATAGAAACACCACAGCTCAATGGAGGTTGCGCCGCCACGCCTTGACGCCCCCGAGCGAGCCGGCTACCATTCGCGGCAGGGGAGCCGATCGATGCGCATCGGGATGATGGCGGACGTCTACAAACCACACGTCAGCGGCGTGACCGGCCACATCAGCCTGACCAAGCGCGCCCTGGAGGCGGCAGGCCGCAAGGTCTTCGTCTTCACGTTCGGGGACCTCGAGCATGGGGACGACGAACTGAACGTGGTCCGCTCGCCCGGGCTGCCGCTCTCGGACACGGGCTACTACTTCAACTTCCGCTATCCCCGACACGCGCGGCGTAAGCTGCAGACGATGGACGTGGTGCACGTCCATCACCCCTTTCTCAGCGGACGGCTTGCCCTGCGCTACTGCCGCCCCTACAACATCCCGGTTGTGTTCACCAACCACACTCGCTACGACCTTTACGCGCAGGCCTACTTTCCCGTCCTGCCCGACGAGCTGGGCAACGCGTTCCTACAGGCCTATCTGGTTTCCTTCTGTCGCGAGGTCGATCTGGTGATCGCTCCCTCGGCCGGACTCATGGGCGTGCTGCGCGGCTTCGGCGTGGACGCGCCGATCGAGGTCATCCCCAATGGGATCGATCTGATTCCATTTCGTCATCCGGCCGAACGCATGCCGCGCCAGGGATTTGGCTTCTCCGACGGAGACGTTGTGCTCGTCTACGTGGGGAGGCTTGGCCCGGAGAAGAACTTGACCTTTCTCATCCGGGCGTTTGCGGGCGTGGCCGCGGCCTTTCCTCACGCGCGCCTGCTGCTCGTGGGTGATGGGCCCGAGCGCGACAACCTGGAAGACCGCGTAGCGCAGAGCGGGCTGGAGGGGAAGGTCTTCTTTGCCGGAATGGTGGAATACGCTGAACTACCGCGCTATCTGGCAGCATGCGATGCGTTTGTCACCGCCTCGGTCACGGAGGTCCATCCCCTTTCGCTGATCGAGGCATTGGCTGCGGGCCTGCCGGCGATGGGGGTCGACGGGCCGGGCGTCGCGGACACGATCGTCGATGGGGTCAACGGATACCTCGCGCCCCATGATCTGGCGGCGTACACGGCCAAGCTGGCTCGCATGGTGGGCGAGGGCGAGACCCGGCGGCGCATGTCGGAGGAGGCGCGCCGCTCCTCGGAGCAGTACGCCATCGAACGAACCAGTCATCTCCTCGAGGAGCGGTACCTGCGCCTGCTGCAAGAGCGGCCTCACCGTCGCGTCAACCGTTGGCAGATGGCCTGGCGGCGCTGGGTCGACCGTGTGACATGAACAACCGGCGCATCGGTCGCCGAGGCGAAGCGCTGGCCTGCCGACACCTGCTGTCGTTGGGATACTCTGTCCTGGACACGAACTGGCGCTCGCCAGAAGGTGAGATCGACGTGGTGGCCCAGGACGGAAAGACCATCGTCTTCGTTGAGGTGAAGGCGCGCACCTCTCGCCGTTTCGGGCTACCGGAAGAAGCAATCACGCGGCGCAAGCGCAGCCGCCTGCAGCAGGCCGGTCTGGCCTACCTTGACGACCACGGCCTGGGTGATTCCCCGTGGCGGATTGATGTTGTGGCCCTTGAGCTTGCAGCCGATGGAACGCCGCTGCGCGTGGAGCACTATCCCGATGCCGTCGAGGGCGAACAGGACGCCAAGCCGTGAGCACCTTCCGGCCGCTGGTGGCGATCGTTGGGCCGACTGCGGTCGGCAAGACCGAGCGCGCCATCACGCTGGCACTACGCCTGGGTGGGGAGATCGTCTCCGCCGACTCGCGGCTGCTCTACCGCGGCATGGACATCGGAACCGCCAAACCCACGCCCGAGCAGCGTGCCGTCGTGCTCCACCACCTGATCGACGTCGCGGAGCCCGAAGATTCCTGCAGTCTGACGGAGTTCCGCGTGGCCGCCCTCGAGGCCATTTGGTCGGTCCATGGTCGGGGCAGACTGCCCTTCCTGGTCGGAGGAACGGGGCAGTATGTTACGGCCATCCTCGAGGGGTGGGCCCCGCCACCGAGGCCGCCCGACGAGACGCTGCGCCGCTCGCTGGAGCGCTATGCTGCCGAATACGGGCCCAAGGCGCTGCACGATCGCCTGCGAGCAGTGGACCCCGAGGCGGCAGCTACGATCGACGCGCGCAACGTCCGGCGCGTGATCCGAGCCCTCGAGGTGTACGAGACCACCGCCGTGCCGATGAGCCAGGCCCGCGGCAGAAAGCCGCCTCCCTTCGGTATTTTGCGCATCGGCCTGACGCTGCCGCGGCCCGAACTCTACGCCCGCATCGACGCCCGCATTGACGCCATGCTCGGTGGCGGCCTGGTGGAGGAAGTCCGTCGGCTTCTCGACCGAGGCCTGTCTCCGTCTGCGCCGTCCTTCTCGGCCATCGGCTATCGGGAGGTGGCTGCCTATCTGCGGGGCGAGATCCCTCTGGAGGAGGCCGTGCGGCGCATGCGCCGGGCGACGCGGCACTTCGTCCGTCGACAGGCCAACTGGTTCAAGCCGTCGGATCCGCGCATCTGCTGGTTCGAGTCGCGTGACGGCGTTGAGGAAGCGATCGAGAGCCTGATTCGCCGATGGCTCGTCTCGGAGGGCCGCGAAACCGCGTCAGCCGGAGAAGCGCCGCAGCACCAGCCAGAACAGGGCAGCTAAGCCGCCGGACACGGGGATGGTCAGCGCCCACGCCGTGGCCATGTCCCGCAGGACAGTCCACCGGACTTTGCTCAGCCGTTCTCCCGCCCCGACGCCCATGATCGCAGAACTCATCACCTGAGTGGTGCTGACAGGGCCCCCGACCAGCGCCGCGCCCAGGATGACAGCCGCCCCTGCCAGCTGCGAGGTGAATGCGTGCACCGGGCGGATGCGCATGATGCGCGCCCCCAGGGTCCGTATCAAGCGCCAGCCCCCCAGAGCCGTGCCGAGGGCGATGGCGGCAGCGCTGATCGTGATTACCCACAACGGCACATGGAAGCGGTCGATGTAGCCGGCCGCCAACAGCCCCATGGTGATGACGCCCATCGTCTTCTGAGCGTCGTTGGTGCCGTGGCTGAAAGCCAGGCCCACAAGCGTTCCGATCTGAAGACGGCGGAAGACGGCGCTCACCGCCGGGGTGGCACTCCGCAAGGACCACAGGGTGAGGCGCATCAGGATAAACCCGGCGGCCAGGCCGATCAGGGGAGAGATGAACAGGGCCAGGACGATCTTGAGCAAACCGGCGAGGCGGACGACGCCCAACCCGTTGGCCAACAGTGCCGCGCCAAGCAGGCCGCCCACCAGCGCGTGGGATGAGGAAGAGGGGAGACCCAAGTACCAGGTTGCAAGATTCCACAGGACGGCTGCGGCCAGGGCGGCCGTGACGACCGCGACGTCAATGGCCTCGTCGTGAAGCAGCCCCTCGCCCACGGCCGTGGCAACGGCAACGCCAAAGAGGAACGGGCCAATGAAGTGGCAGATGGCGGCGGTGATCAGCGCCAGCCGAGGGCGCATAGCCCCTGAGGTGATCACCGTCGCAACGATGTTCGAGCTGTCGTGAAAGCCATTGAGGAAATCGAAGATCAGGGCAAGGGCGATCAGGGCGTAGAACATCGGCATCTCGGCTCAATCCGATGGAGGCAGAATGGGCGCAAGGATACCAGCCGATGGAACCCGATGTCAATCGCGCCGCGGCGAGAACGTCCTCAGAGCCTGACTCGGCGCCTGCGCGCAGAGGCGACCCACCCTGTGGGAGGAATCCGAAGGGGTCTCCCGGGCCTGACCTCCCAGCCCTTTCGCTGGCAGAGCTGACACTTCTCCTAGACCCGACGCCGGGGAATGAATCCTGCGGTGGGCCGGCGGGGCCGGGGGTCGAAGCTCCGCGTGTGAAGGGACGAGAGCGCTGGGGCATCCGCGCGGCCCGATGTGCACGGTGAGATCGGCCCTTCCGGCCACGCCAAGGTGGGGCGTCTCTTTCAGGAGCCCCGGGCGCCGGGCAGGGAGCGTCGGGCCAGGTAGCCGCCGATGCTGTAGGTCGAGAGGATGGTGAGGCTGATGGCAAGCCCCGGGATGAGCGCAGGCCAGGGTGTGGTGGTTAGCACAGTGCGCCCTGCATTCATCATGGCCCCCCATTCCGGGATCGAAGGGTCGCCGGCCAGCCCGAGGAAGGTCAGCGTGGTTGTGCCCATAAACGACCAGGCCACGTGGACGGTGGCCATCGAAAGCAGCGCTGCACTCGCATTGGGGACGAGATGACGCAGGGCGATGTGCAGCCTGCTGGCGCCCAGGGCCTGCGCGGCGGCAACGTAGCCCTCTTCGCTGACTTGGAGGAAGGCCGTGCGTGCCAGGCGCGCGTATCCGGGCGCACCACCCAACCCCACCGCCAGGATGACGGCAGGCAGACCCGGGCCGAGCCCAGCCACCAACACCAACGCCAACAGCAGCCCCGGCACGGCCAACATTGCGTTGGCCAGCCACAGGCTGCCCCTCTCAACCCAGCCGCGCAGCACAGCCGCCGCTAGGCCGACAGTGCCGCCCAGGAGAACGGTCAGTGTCGCCGCGCTGACGGCTGCCGCCAGGCTGACCCGGCTCCCCCAGACCATCCGGGACCACAAGTCGCGGCCCAGATCGTCCGCGCCCAGCAGCAAACCCGCAGCGGGCGCGGTGAGGGCCGGCGCGATCGGCTGCGTCGGGGAATTCCCTGCCAACCACGGGGCGAGGACCGCCACCACGATGACCGTCAGCCACCATGCCAGTGCAAGTCCCTCGCTGAACCGCAGCCTCATGCTGTCTGCCTCCGGAGTCGCGGGTCCAGCAGCAGTGCGGCGCCGTCGGCCACGACCTGGGTGAACGTGTAGAGCAGCGCGGCAACGACCACAATTCCTTGAGCGACCGGGTAGTCGCCCTGAAGGATCGAACCCACGAGCAGACGGCCAAGGCCGGGCCGTGAAAAGACGGTCTCGGTGACGACCGTGCCGCCAAAGAGGTAGGCGGCCTCGAGTGCACTCAGCGAGATAGCCGGGGGTAGCGCCGGCCGCAGAACATGCCAAAGCAGGCGGGCTGATGTCAGGCCGCGGGCGCGTGCCGCGATGATGTACGGCGCGCGCAGGCTCTCACGCAGACCGGCCTGGACCACTCGGGCGATGGCTCCTGAAGAGGCAAAGCCGAGCACCAGCCCCGGGAGCAGCAGCCGCCGGGCCACAGTCCACGCCTCAGCGGGCAGCACGCTGCGCAGGACACCGGAAAGCAGAATGGCAAGGATGCCGGTGAAGGCGACTGGAAGCGCTGTGGCCAGACCTGCCAGGGTGTCGGACGCACGCCCCGCCAGCCGGGGCTCCTTCCATGCGGCCATGACCCCCAGGGCCAGGCCGAACCCGACGGCTAGCAACAGCCCCACCGAGGCCAGCTGAACGGTCGCGGGCAGCTGCTGGGCGATCACCGTGCCCACGGGCTGAGAGGTGTAGAGCGAGTCTCCAAGCCTGCCGCGCGCCAACTCGCCCAGGAAATGCAGGTACTGATGGACGAGTGGCTGGTCAAGGCCGAGCTGGCGGCGAAGAGCCTCCGCCTGAGCCGGAGAGGCGAGGCCCTGCGCCAGGAGCGCTGACACCGGGTCGCCAGCCCCGATGCGCAAGGCGAAGAAGGTCAGGCTGACGGCCGCCCAGGCGGTGGCCAGCCCGGTGACGACACGCCATCCCAGCGCCGTCAGGGTGTGAGACGCAGGTCGATCAGGTAGGGAAACCATCCCTGAGGCGAGAAGCGCAACCCTTCGACGTGTGGGTCGGTGACCACCAGGTTGACGTAGTCACGGATGGGCAGCAGCAGCGCCCGGTCCCGAACCAGCCGAGCGAATTCGGCGTATGCCTGCATGCGTGCCAGCGGATCGGAAGTCAGGCCGGAGGCCTTGATGAGCAGGCGGTCGATCTCAGGGTCAGAGACGCCGGACCAGTTGTACAGGCCGTCGGCGGTGTAGAAGCTGCGCAGCAGGTCGGGGTCGGTGCCGAAGAAGTTGATGCTGATGGCATGGTAGTCGCCGGCAGCCTGGGCCTCCTTGAGGATGCCGAATCCGGCGGCGGTAGAGAGAGAGACCTCGGCGCCCAGGTTCTCCCACGCGGCGGCCACCAACTGTGCCACCTCAGGGTTGGACCCCCACGTCGGGACCACGATGCGCAGCGTCAAGGGTTGGCCGTTCAGGCTGCGCACCCCGTCTCCGTCGTCGTCGATCCAGCCGGCCGCGCGTAGGACTTCTCGCGCCGCCTGCGGGTCGAAGTCGGGGAACGCGGCTTGCGGCGCGAAGCCCAGTGTCGACGCAGACAGCGGGCCCCGGGCCACGGGCGAATACGGGCCGAACACCGTCTCGACGATGGCCTGCCGGTCGACGCCGAGGGTCAAGGCCCGGCGCACGTGCACGTCATCGGTGGGGAAGAGGCGAGTGTTGAAGAACAGCTGCAGCGGCTGCCCCGGGATGGGGATCGGGTGTACTGTGAAACCGCTCTGCGCCAGGCGAGCGGCGTCGCGCGGCGGGATTTCGCCGATAACCTGCGCCTCGCCGTTCTCTAGTGCGAGCGCCCGGCTCGGGGGATCGACATAGAACTGGAAGGTGATGCGTTCGATGCCGGCTCTCGCCTCGCGATAGACCGAAGGCGCCCAGGCGTAGTCGGGATTGCGCTCCAGCGTCAGGTGGTCGTTGGGAACGTACTCGACGAACCGGTACGGCCCGGTGCCGACCTGGTGGAACTGGTATTCGGCCGGCCCCCAGGCCTCGAGAGCCTGAGGGGAGGCCATTCCCAGGTAGACCTGAGAGAGGGAGTCGAGCAACGGGGCGAACGGCTCGGAGAGGTGGAGTGACACGGTGTACTCGCCCACGACCTCGACGCTCTCCAGAGGGCCGAGCATGGAGGCGGCCTTCTGTGAGTGGTGGTCCGGGTTGAGCACGTAGTCGATGTTGGCGTGGACCGCCTCGGCGTTGAAGGGCGTGCCGTCGTGGAAGACGACGCCGCTTCGCAGGAAGAAGGTGTACGTCCGACCATTGGGGGAGATTTCCCAGCGCTCGGCCAGGCCGGGCACGAACTCGCCGCTCTCCGGATCCTGAAAGACGAGCGTGTCGTAGACCGAGCTGAGCGGGATGCCGAGCTCGGCGGAGGCGTTGAGGTGCGGGTCGATGCCGGTCGGGGCGAGGGTGAGGCCATAGGTCAGGTGGGCGGCGGAGGGTCCGCGCCCGCAGCCGGCACACAGCGCAACGGTGAGGAGGAGGATGGCAATCAGCGAAGTTCGGGAGTGTGCAGGTTGTGTCATAGTTGACTCGCCAGGACCATGGCTCCGATCAGACCCGCGTCGTCCCCCAGTGTTGCGAGGACGAGGCGGAGGTCCTGAAGGTAGGCCGGGTGCAGGATGTGAGAGCGAAACGAGCGCTCGATAGGTTCAAACACGAGAGGTCCGATGTTCATCACGCCGCCGCCGAGGACGATGATCTCGGGATTGAATGCGTGGGCCAGGCTGGCCAGATGGAGGCCGATGGCTTCGCCGGCCTCTTCCAGCACCTGACGGGCCAGCGCATCACCGCTGCTGGCGGCCTCGCCTACCGCCGTTGCGGTAATTGGCTCGCCGGCGCGCAGGCGCTCGGCAAGGCCGGAAGGGCAGCCCTGTTCGATCATGTCGCGCGCGCGGCGGGCGATGGCAGGCCCGGAGGCAAGCGCCTCCAGATGGCCTCTATGGCCGCAACTGCAGAGAGGTCCGTCGGGATCGACCGTCATGTGGCCGAGTTCGGCGGCAAGGCCGCTGTGGCCGATGAGCAGGCGGCCGTCGATGATCACGCCACCGCCGATGCCCGTGCTGATCGTCAGGTAGAGCAGGTCCTGCGTGCCGCGGCCGGTGCCGAATCGCCACTCCGCCAGGGCGGCGAGGTTGGCATCGTTTCCGACCGCAACCGGGAAACCGAGACGCTCCTGCAGGATGTCGCGCAGGGGCAGGTTGATCCAGCCCGGCAGGTTCGGGGCGTCGAGGATGATGCCGCGGCGCGGGTCGAGGGGGCCGGGCGCGCCAATGCCGATGCGCAGGTCGGTGGCGCCCGCGGCCACCACGTTCTCGATGGCCTGGATGATGCGGCGAACGACGGCCTCGGGTCCCTCCGAGGCCTGCGTGGGGGTCTTCACTTGAGCCAGTGCAGGCGGTCCACTGGGGTTGAAGCGTGCCGCCCGTATGCTGGTGCCCCCAAGGTCGACGGCGATCAGGTCTGGCACGGCCGGCAGTATACCACACGCTTGCCGTTTGGCAGGGCGCGCCTTAGAATGCAGACGGCATGGGCGAGAGCGCGAGTCCGGTCCGAAAGCAGTACCTCGAGATCAAGCGTCAGTACCCGAACGCGATCGTCTTCTTCCGCCTGGGGGATTTCTACGAGACGTTTGACGCCGATGCCGAGATCGCCGCGCGCGAACTGGACATCGTGCTGACGTCGCGCAACGTGGCCAAGGGCGTGCGCGTGCCAATGGCCGGCATACCCTTCCACGCCGCTGAGAACTACCTGGCGCGGCTGATTGAGAAGGGTTACCACGTCGCCATCTGCGAGCAGCTCGGGGAGACGCCGCAGCGCGGCCTCTTCCCGCGCGAGGTCGTCCGGGTGGTGACCCCCGGGACGGTGGTGGAGGCGGGGCTGCTGCCGGGTGAGGCCAACAACTACCTCGCCGCCGTTGTCGTCGAAGGAACCCACGTCGGCCTGGCCTACGCCGACGTCAGCACCGGCGAATTCGCGGCGACCCACTTCGAATCGGCAGACCCGATCGGAGCGGTGCGACACGAGCTGGTCCGCTTGCAGCCGGCCGAGGTGCTCCTGCCGGAGTCGCTCCCGGCCGATGCCGATTGGCCCGGCCATCGGACACCTCTTCCAGATTGGCGATTCGAGCTGGACCGGACTGCCGAGACCCTGCACTCGCACTTCGGCGTCGTCACGCTCGACGGCTTCGGGCTGGATGAAGCGCCCCAGGCGATTCGAGCCGCGGGCGCCATCCTCGAATACCTGACCCAAACGCAGCGCGCCTCCCTCGCCTTGCTCACCCGCCTCTGCACCTACTCGCTGAGCGAGTTCATGACACTGGATGCGGCCACTCGCCGCAACCTGGAACTCACCGAGACACTGCGCACCGGCGAAGTTCGTGGTTCTCTGCTGGGGGTGTTGGACCGCTGCGTCACACCGATGGGACGGCGCCTGATCCGGCAGTGGATTGCCAAGCCGTTGCTCGACCTGCGGCAGATACGCTCACGGCACGACCAGGTGGAGGAGTTTGTCGTCGATGGACTGTGGAGAGCGGAGGTGCGACAGGGGTTGCGCCCCCTGGGCGACCTGGAACGGCTGACCAACCGCGCTGGTGCGGGCGTTGCGACCCCGCGCGACCTGACGTCGCTGCGCCACCTGCTTCAGCACCTGCCCGAAGTGCGCCGTCTGCTCGAGGACCATCCGTGCGCCGCTCTGCAGCCGGTCGTTTCAGGCCTTGATCCTTGCAGCGACATCCGGGAACTGCTGGAACAGGCCATCAGCGACGACCCGCCAGCGACGCTGGCGCACGTCGGCGTCATCCGCCCGGGCTTCTCCGCTGAGCTCGACGGGGTGATCCGGGCCTCGGCCGAGGCGCGTGAGTGGATTGCCAACCTGGAATCCATCGAGCGGCAGCGCACGGGAATCAGGAGCCTGAAAGTCGGCTACAACAAGGTCTTCGGCTACTACCTCGAGGTGACAAAACCCAACGCGGACCTGGTGCCGGCGGACTACATTCGCAAGCAGACCCTGGTGAACGCCGAGCGCTACATCACTCCGCAGATGAAGGAGTACGAGGCGCTGGTGTTGAGTGCCGAGGAGCGGATTCGGGAGATTGAGGGGCGTCTGTTCGCAGAGGTGTGCCGGCGCATAGCCGAAGCGTCGCCGCGCTTGCTTGGAGCCGCCAAGGCGTTGGCGGTGCTGGATGCGGTGACGGCGCTGGCTGACGTCGCGGCGCAGAAGGGCTATGTGCGGCCGGAGGTCGTGGAGGAGCCGGTGCTTGAGATTCGCGAGGGCCGGCATCCTGTGGTGGAGGAAATGCTCAGCGGGAAGCGCTTCGTGCCCAACGACGCGGTGCTGGAAGAGGGCGAGCGCATTCGGATCATCACCGGGCCGAACATGAGCGGCAAGTCGACCTACCTGCGCCAGGTGGCGCTTATCGTCTTGATGGCACAGATCGGCAGCTACGTTCCAGCGCGCGCAGCGCGCGTCGGCCTGAGCGACCGCATCTTCACCCGCATCGGCGCCCAGGACGAGATTCACGCTGGCCAATCCACTTTCATGGTGGAGATGGTCGAGACGGCCAACATCCTCCACCACGCCACGAACCGCAGCCTGCTGATCCTCGATGAGATCGGGCGCGGCACAAGCACCTACGACGGCGTCTCGATCGCCTGGGCGGTGGTCGAGTACCTGCACAACCACCCGCGCCTGCGCGCCCGGACCTTCTTCGCCACTCACTACCACGAGCTGACGCGGCTGGCCGAGACTCTGCCCGGCGTCCGCAACTACAACGTGGCGGTCTCGGAGGAAGGCGGCAGGGTCGTGTTCCTGCATCGCATCGTGCCCGGAGGTGCCGACAGGTCCTACGGCATCCATGTGGCGGAGCTGGCCGGCCTGCCGCGCCCGGTGATCAACCGGGCGCAGGAGATCCTGGTCCAGTTTGAGGCGGATTCGCGTCAGCCTCAGTCAGCCGAATGGGCTATCGTGCGCCAGCTGCCGCTCTTCCCCCTGACGCACCCCATGCTGGAGGAGCTGCGCCAGCTCGACGTTTCCTCGCTGACCCCCCTCGAGGCGCTGAACAAACTCTACGAGTGGCAGCGGCGCTTCGCAGCCCAGCGCTAGAGGCGGGAGCCCTGGCAGAGACCACGAGCGCGCACGTGCTTTTCGGTGGGGATATGCCCGGCCCGCGCGTCGCCAGGCGTGAGAACCTGCACACGGAACAGCGCGGGGATAGTGGGGGGTCCGTGGCCCGCGACTTGCTCCTCGGAGCATGCTGAGATGCCCTCTTCAATTTCCATGCCCGGGCCTGCGGCGGGACGGGGATGAACGACGGGTGCGACGGCACCCGTCTCCATGATCCAACAACCTCCACGTGCACGTGCGGTCCGGATCAGGTCACGAAGACTCGAGGTACAGCTCGTCGGTGTCGTCGTCGAAGGCGAAGATCTCCGCGTAGCGCGCCCAGTTGATGGCCGTGTCGAGCTGGCTTTCGGCGAAATCGCCGAACTCGAGCCGCAGCCTGTCGGCGAAGTACTCCTCCGCCACCCGGTGATCGCTGTCCGCCAGGAGCGTCTCGTAGATCCAGCGGATGGTTGGGTGCCGCAGGACGCGGCCGGCGACGATTTCCTTGCGGGCCAGGATGCGGGCGTCGGCGAACGCCTGGCCGAGGGGCGTGAGCATGATGTCGCCTTCTCTCACCTCGGCGAGGCCGAGCATCTCCGCCGCGTCGACCACGGGCAGCAAGTCGTCCAGTTCCATGTTCAGGTCAGCGGCGAGAAACGGCAGGTCGGCGCGGCCACCGCGGCTGTTGAGCGTGTCGGCGAGACCGGCCAGGGCGTTGATGCGAGCGGCAGGCAGCTTGGCTGCCGCGCCTGGCTGCGCAGCGGTGGGGGCGCCGAGCACCTCTTCGGGCTGCGTCTGCCCGGCGACGGCGGCGTAGACGCGGTCCACCACGGCCTGGTAGGCGATGTCCTTGCGCTGGCGCGGGTGCCGGAGAGTGACCGGGACCTCGGCCACGATGCGGCCCGGTTCCTTCTCCATGACGATGATGCGATCGGCCATCAGCACCGCTTCTTCGATGTTGTGCGTCACCATGAGCACGGCCTGAATGGGCAGCGATTTCGTCAACCAGAGCTCCATGAGTTCCCCGCGCAGGGCTTCGGCGGAGAGCACATCGAGGGCCGAGAAGGGCTCGTCGAGGCAAAGGAGTTCTGGTTCCGCTGCCACAGCGCGGGCGAAGCCGACCTTCTGGCGCATCCCGCCGGAGAGCTCGCGCGGGTAGGCATCTTCGAAGCCGTCGAGCCCGACTGTGTCGATGAGCTGGATGGCCCGCTGGCGCCTGACTTCCGGCTCCATGCCCCGAGCCTTCAGAGCCAGTTCGACGTTCTCCAGGACGGACAGCCAGGGGAAGAGGGCGAAGGTCTGGAACACGATCGTGGTGTGGGGATTGATGCCACGAAAGGGTTGGCCGCGGTAGAGGACGGTGCCTTCGCTGGCGCGCGTCAGCCCGGCGATGATGCGCAGCAGCGTCGACTTGCCGCATCCGCTTGGGCCAAGCAGGCACACGAACTCCCCCGCCTGGATGTCCAGGTTGACATCGCGGACTGCCAGAAAGCGTCGCCCATTGCTGCGATAGGCCATGGTGACGTGACGGAGGGCAAGCAGGGAGTCGTTCGCCTCGATTGTCTCGTTCATGACCAGACCTCACGCATTGGGGATTGGCCCCGGATGCCTACTCCAGGCGGAAACGATCTTCCGCCACACGATACAGCCACCGCCAGAACGTGCGATTCAGAACGACCACAGCGATCACCAGGGCCAAGGTGGCTCCGAGTAGCAGCGCGTAGTCCCCGCCGGAGGTTGCCTGGGCGATGAGGGCACCGGCCCCGCGAGTCGCGTGGACGCGGCCGGCGAAGGTGACATACTCGGCGACGATGCTGGCATTCCACGCCCCTCCGCTGGCTGTGATCCCGCCGGTGACGATGTAAGGGAAAAGGGCGGGCAGGATCAGGTAGCGCCAGCGGTCAAGCGGCGTCAGGCCCATGAGGTTGGCCGTGTAGCGCAGGTCAAGCGGGATGGCCGATGCTCCGGCGATGACGTTGAAGAGAAGATACCACTGCGAGCCCATCAGCATCAACAGGATGGCAGCCAAGTTCAGGCCACCAGGTGCTGAGAGCAGAAAAAGCAGCAAGACGGGGAAGAGGGCTGTGGCGGGGATGGAAGCCAGGATTTGGACGATCGGCTGAAGCACGGCTGCCAGGCGTTGGTTGGTGCCAATGGCCACGCCCAGCGGCACAGTCCACGCCAGGGCAAGGGCGACCGCAACTGTCACCCGGGTGAAGGTGGCGAGCAGTCCGAGGGCGATGTCCCACCACCGGGCAGCGGGCAGGCTGAGAAGCATGCCGCCAGCCTGCCACGCGCCTGTCAGCACCGTGGCGACGAGGGCGACGCCGATCACCCAGGCCAGCCAAGGAGTGCGAGACGGGGCCGGGCCGTACCCGAACGCCCGAGGCCGATGCTGAAAGAAATGGTCCAGCGCCCTGTCGATGGACTCGGAAGCTCTGCGCGTGATCCGGCGATCGAGGAACTCGGCCGTCCGTGAGCGGGAGAGGGCATCGAGGAACCAGGACTGGGGGATTCTCTCTCCGGTCACTTGTTCGAGCTTGAACTTCTCTGCCCACGCCAGAAGCGGCCGCCAGAGGAGTTGATCGATCAGGACGATGACGAGGATGAGGGTCGTCAGGCCGGCGATCACGGCGTGGAGGTTCCCCTCGTCGGCGGCGGTCTGGAGGTAGGAGCCGAGGCCGGGCAGTCGGAAGTCGCGCTCGCCGACCCGGAAAGACTCGGCTGCCATGAGGAAGAACCACCCTCCGGCCCAGCTCATGATGCTGTTCCAGAGCAAGGCGATGGCCGCGAAAGGCAGCTCAAGCATCTTCAGCCGCAGCCAGGGGTTGAGGCGGAACACGCCGGCGGCCTCGATCAGTTCGCGGGGAAGGGTTCGGATGGCCTGGTAGAAGCTGTAGGTGAGATTCCAGGCCTGCGAGGTGAAGATCAGGACGACGGCGGCGAGCTCGGCCGCCAGGTCCTGGGTCAGGAATGCGCTCAGTCCGAGCAGAACTACGGGAAGGAACGAGAGGATCGGCACGCTCTGCAGCACGTCGAGCAGAGGCATGAGCGTTCTTTCGGCGGTCCGACTATGGGCGGCGGCGTAGCCATAGACGAGGCTGAAGAGCAGAGAGAGGCAGTAGGCGGCGGCCATGCGCAGGCTGGAGAGAAGCGCATACCAAGGCAACGCGCCATAGGCAAGGGAGATCGTCGGGCCGGTGAGGACGGACGGGACACGGAAGGCCAGGCGGGCGCCGAGGTACAGGACCGATGCCAACCCTAGGACAACCAGGGCGTCGCCGAGGGTGAACGGGGGTGTCCTGGGAAGCTCGGGTCCGTATTGCAGGGTGCGTCGCATCGTTGTGTGCGCCCGATGAAGCCTGGTCGCTGCCCCGGAGGCCCTCACGGGGAACGACCCCTGATGAGGGCGTAAGGAGCAAAGGCGGCGTCAGCTCTCTGTCAGGTCCGCGTACTCCTGCGGCACGATCTCGGCCTCGGCGGCGCCCAACACCTGCAGGAGCTGCAGGATCAGCCCGGCCTTCTCTTCGGCATCGCCGCGCGACCAGGTGCGGCTCTTGATCTCGAGGTAGGTGTGATCGCCGGCAGGCTTGAGCAGGTGGTCGAGGTTGACGAAGAATTCCTTGCCCTGGAAGCGCACGAGCCAGCGCCTGCGGTCTTTTTCAACCTCTGTCTCGGCCTTTGGTTTGAAGTACTCGCGGTAGAAGCGCAGGCTGTGCGTGGCTGGCGCGATGAAGCGAGAGCGCGACAGCGGCACCGCGTGCTCGTAGATGCGCGCCGGTTCGGTCAGCGTGAGGCGGTAGCGAACGTTGAACACGTTGCCGGCGTCATCGAGGAATTCATCCTCGCGATAGCGCAACCTGCCTTCCGACGGATCGTCGAAGGAGAAGTAGGTGTCGTACTCGAGGTAGTGGGCCTTACGCACGATTTCGACAGAGCCGTCGCTCAGTTTCCTCAGAACCGCTGGCGGATCGTCGAGGCGGACCTTGATCTGGACCTCGTAGCTCTCCTCGCGCTGAGCGCCCTCGATGGCCAGGAGCTTCGTGAGGATCGATCCCTCGCGCCTCACGAGGAAGGCATCGATCCGCGAGGCGTAGGCAGCGGCATCGGCCAGCAGGGCGTTCACATCGAGGCCTTCCAATTGTCGCTCTCGCATCAGCCACCTGCCGTCGACCATGACGTCGGTCACATCGCTGGACTTGGCGGAGTAGATCAGGCGCGAGTAGATGGCGTTGGGATCGCGCGCGAAGTGTGGCATGTTGTGGAGGGTGTCCAGCTCGACGAGGGCAAGGTCGGCGCGCTTGCCGGGCTCCAGGGAGCCGGTGAGATGGCCGAGGTGCAGGGCCCGGGCACCGAGGCGGGTGGCCATGGCCAGGGTGAGGCGAGCGGGGAGCGCGGTGGGGTCGCCGCTGACGGCTTTGGCAATGAAACTCGCCATCCGCAGTTCCTCGAACATGTCCAGGTCATTGTTGGAGGCCGGACCATCGGTGCCGACGCCGACGTTCAACCCAGCCTCGAGCATGGCGACCACCGGCGCGAAGCCCGAGGCGAGCTTGAGGTTGCTGGTGGGATTGTGGGCCACACCAGCGCCCGCGTGTTCGAGGGTGTGGATCTCCCCGTCATCGATGTGGACGCAGTGAACTGCCAGCACCTTGGCCTCGAACAGGCCCTGCTTCTTCACCCAGGGGATGACCGGCATGTCGTAGGTCTCGCGCCACTGGTGGACCTCGTCCAGGGTTTCCGAAAGGTGGATGTGCAGCGGAACGTCGAACTCCCGCGCGAGGTCGACGCAGGCGCGCAGGATTTCGGCGGTGCAGGTGTACGGCGCGTGAGGCGCCACCGAAGGGACGATCAGAGGGTGGCCCTTCCAGCGGGTGATGAAGCCCCGCGCCAGGGCCAGTGAGTCTTCGAACGAGGCGGCGTCAGGGGCCGGGAACTTCACCACAGTCTGAGAGCAGAGGGCACGCATGCCGACCTCGGCCGCCGCCGATGCCACGGCGTCCTCGAAGTAATACATGTCAGCGAAGCAGGTGATGCCGGAGCGAATCATCTCGGCTAAGGCAATCTTGGTGCCCAGGCGGCAGAAGTCCGGGGTGACGAACTCGCGCTCGACGGGCATCATGTAGCCGAGGAGCCACACGTCCAGGCGCAGGTCGTCAGCCATGCCTCGCAGCAAGGTCATCGGGCCATGCGTGTGGGCGTTGACCAGCCCGGGAATGAGGACCTTACCGCCGCAGTCGATGATTTCGGCAGCGGTGAAGCGGGATATGACATCGGCCTGGTCCCCGACGGCCGCAATGCTTGCCCCCTGAACAGCCAGGGCGCCGCGGGGAAAGAGGCGATAAGCATCGTCCATGGTGACGACGAAGGCGTTCCGAAGGATCAAGTCGACGTTTTCCACGATTGACCCTCGCTGGCGAATGTTGGGATTATACTGCCAGGCGCCGGCTTTCCCGGCGTGCACAATGCTGGCGGAGGCAACCATGCGGGCCGTCGACGTGATCGTCAAGAAGCGCGATGGGGGAGAGCTCAGCCGCCAGGAAATTGCGTTCTTCGTCGAGGGATTCGCCTGCGGCGACATCCCCGACTACCAGGCGGCAGCCTGGGCCATGGCCGTCTTGTGGCGCGGGATGACACCGCGCGAGACGTGGTATCTGACCGAGGTCATGGCCGCCTCCGGTGAGCAGATCGACCTGAGTGGCATTGCGCCCATCACCGTGGACAAACACTCCACCGGAGGCGTGGGCGACAAGACGACGCTCGTGGTCGAGCCTCTCGTGGCTGCGGCCGGCCTGGCGGTGGGCAAGATGTCTGGTCGCGGCCTGGGCTATTCGGGCGGCACGCTGGACAAGATGGAGTCCATCCCCGGCTTTCGCGTGGACCTCAGTCGGGAGGAGTTCCTCGATCAGCTGCGGGGGGTGGGGTTGGTGCTGTGTGGTCAGACGGCCGACCTTGCGCCGGCGGACGGCAGGCTCTACGCGCTGCGCGACGTGACGGGCACAGTTCCCTCGATCCCGTTGATCGCCTCATCGGTGATGTGCAAGAAGATCGCTTCGGGTGCTCATGTGATCGTGCTGGATGTCAAGGCCGGACGGGGAGCGTTCATGCCCACCGTGGGCGACGCGGTGTGCCTGGCCCGCCTGATGGTGGAGATTGGCCGCAGAGCGAGGCGCCGAGTCGTGGCGCTGATCTCCGACATGAATCAGCCGCTGGGTCACGCCGTGGGCAACGCCCTCGAGGTGCGGGAAGCCATAGAGACGCTGCAAGGCGGAGGTCCGCAGGACTTCCGGCAGCACTGCCTGCACGTGGCAGCTCATCTCCTGCTGCTGGCTCGCCGCGCGCTTACGCTCAGGTCCGCGAAGAACCTAGCGGCATCTATTCTCGACTCGGGCCAGGCCTGGGAGAGATTCCGCTTGCTGGTCCAGGCACAAGGGGGCGATGTCGGGGTGGTGGACGATCCGGAACGGCTGCCGTGCGCCTCGTGGATCGAGACCGTGCCATCGCCGCAAGCCGGCTACCTGGCCACTGTGGACGCGCGGGCTGTGGGGGAGGCGGTGGTGGCGCTGGGCGGCGGGCGTGCGAAGAAGGGCGATGCGATCGATCACGCGGTGGGCGTCGTCGTCCACCACAAAGTGGGCGATCGGGTGCGAAAGGGAGAGCCTCTGTTCACCGTCCATGCCTCCCATCGAGTGCGGGCCTCGGAAGCGATCGAGCGCCTGCTCCAGGCTCATCGTCTCTGCCGTCAGTCGGTCGAGCCGCTGCCGTTGTTCTACCGCACGATCCGCTAGGCGAGGCATTCCAGGCGATTGCGAGCCCGGGCCTGACACCTCGGCTGCTGGCCAAGGGCGTGATTGTGAAGTGGGGGAGTCGCCATGCGGTTTGATATGACATCGCCAGCCATGGCGGCGCCTGCGATTGCGAGGTTGTCAATTCGGCCCGCAACCCGGTCAAGGCCTCGCTGCGATCAGGTTCAGGTGGGCGACGGAGGCGGATTGGCCGCGCCCACGAGCGGCGTTTCTCTTCCGCTCGGGCTTCGTCGGCCTGCTCCAGCAAGGCCAAGCCCTCCTGCACCGCACAATCGGCCAAATGGTTGGTCGAGCTTCCGGCAAACATACCGAGCTCACTGCTCAGAATTCAACCGCCAATAAGGGGCCGACCCGCGTAGGGGTTGACATAGGGGCTTAGCCGCACCAGCCATCGGACCTGCTCGCAGGGCGGGAGCGCGGCGAGCTCCGCTTCGCCGATCCCCATCCTCCGCACAGCCTCATCGGCAGAGAGTGCCGGGTCGGCGATTCCCATACTCGCCCCACAGGTCTGAAGCGCGATGGCGATCATCAAGGCGCCCGCCACCCAATGCCTCGCCAAGGGAATCCCCGGCTCAAGCCATCGACTGGATGTGACCAGCAGGATCACCACGACCAGCGCGACAAACAGCCACATCAGACGCGATACGTCACTCCACTCGATATGCCGAACCAGCGTACCCGGCGGGATGAAGAAGATCGCCCAGCCTAACTGAGCCAGGGTCACGACCATGTGCGCCAGGACCAGCAGGCTCATGGCGAAAAGGACTCCCAGCCCGATCTTGCCCAGAGCCCTCCGCACACCTCCTCCTTCTTGCCTCACTCCGACTGAGGGGTGCCTGGCGGTGTGCCCGGAGACGGCCCGTTCTCCGGTAATGTGGCCTGGGAGGGCGTTGCTGTTGCGGCCGGCGCTGACGGTGCTGGAGCAGCGGCGGTCAATGTTCGGAATTCTGTTGCTGGCAGATGCCTTCCCGCGGTAACCTCAAATACCTCTTTTTCCCTGTAGGCCTCCACCTCAGCCCACACCCCGTGTTCCTTGTCGTGAGTGCCTATTCTCTGGCGGGCCTTGCTGGCGGCCTCTGCCAAGTATCGAAGCGCAAACCACGCCTGCTGCCACAGCCAGGTTCCCCACTGCTCCACGTGCGTCAACTCGTGCACGAGCAATGCCTGCCCCCGCAGATCTGGTTGGAACTCACCGGAATCCCGAACATAAATCGTGCGTCCAAGCGTGACAGCATCAGGTGGAGTTGGGGGCCTCGAGAAGATTCCAAAGATATTGGTGATCAAGCCGGCCTCCCACGTGCCCACCGAGAGGCGCGCCCGGTCGACCACGTGTGAGGGGACATGATCGCGAAGGGCGTGCATGTCCGATGGGATCGGGCCCCGGTAAGGCCGCCCGTAGATGGAGGGTGGGATTGTGCGCATAGCCGTTCGGGCCGGTGGCCTGGTCATATGCTCGCGGGTGACCGGGCCTGTGCCGGATGGGGCGCTGGTGTTCTCCTGCTGCTTCCACTTCGCGAGGTCGAACGGCGGCGACTGTCCCGACGTTCCCGCCTGCGGCGATTGTATCTCGGTGAAGCGTGTCTCAGAAGGCCATTCGCCCCCAGCCTCATCCTTCGCTGCCTTCGCTGCCGCCGCGGCGGCCGCGGCTGCCGCCAGCGCCGCCAGCCACGCCAGGTGCCGCTGCTCGGCCTCTTTCGCCTCCGCCTCGGCGTTCTTGCGCGCCACTTCCGCCCGGCGCCGCTCTTCCTCCTCCTGGCAGGCTCCAGCGCAAGGGCCGTCGCCAAGGCGATCAGCGCCGCTGCCGCGCCCCACAAGACGCCTGATGAGGAACCACCTGGGGGATCGGCAGATGCACTCCCTCCACCCGGGCTCGACCCATCGGGCATGCCTCCGTGCACGCCCATCGGCACTGGCGGCAGGCCGCCGAACCAAGAAGTGGATGGCGTGCATGAGGGGGGTGCAGTTGGGGTGGGATGCGGCGCGGCTCAGGGGAGAGAAGAGACGGGTTGTGGTCGCTAAGTGAATGCCGCACCTCAAGCCCCTGGCGCTGATCCGGACGCGAAGCGCCACGAACGTGGAACCGTCTCAGCCCGCCGACTACCAGCCGATGCCAAGCTCGGTGAGACTCTTCTTGAACAAGGGCCACCACATCAGGAACGTACTGCCGAGAAGGATGGAGGCAGTGAAGGCCATCGCCAGAGACTCCAGAGTGAGCGGGATGGAAAGAAACAGCCAGTACCAGAAGCCTATCACAAGAAATCCTGAAAACATGCCGAGGGCGGAGCTCACGGCCATGACCCTGACCCGCAGTCTCCTGGAGCGAAAGAGCTTCACCCAGTAGGCGAAGACCGGGGTCATGCATAGTATGACCACTACCGCCGGCATCCAATCTTCCATCATTCTCCTGCCTCTCGACCGGTTGAAGTTTGGGCGACCCTCTGTCCTGCTGGTCGCGCTTTCACCGCCGCCGGTCGAGGAAGCCCGCATCACAACGCCGAGCGGTGCGCAGCAACCAAGGGCGGCTCCTCGCCGCAGCGGCGCAGACGCCTCCCCCTGGCCTTCAACTCGCAGCTTCGGCCGCTATTTGCCCCGCCGCCTCCGCCGCAGGTAGCGGGAAACCACCGAGCCCAGCCAGGCGCCCACCACGCCGGCCAGCACCATCAGGGAGAAGTTGGACCAGTCCATCCGCCGCCCGGCCCCCGGCTAGAACTCGACCAGCCCCTTCTTGAGCCACTGCGTGACGTGGTAGGGGGGAACGAAAGCCAGCCCAACGGCGATGATTGACGCGAGGATCGCGCCTAGAAGCATCGCCGCCTCTATCCCGTACCATCGATGCGTCCACATGCCGTAGGACGCTCCCATCACCCCGGCGCTTGGAGCGATCGCCAGGCACAAGGCGAAGAACGCCCGGCCGATGCGCGTCCGGGGCACGGTCTGCTCCTGCCACAGGAAGTCGGATAGTCTGGGAGCAACGAAGGGCAGCACGGCGGCGGCAGCCATCCCAGCCCCCAGGAAGACAAGCGTCCACTCCCGATCGTCGGGCAGCGCCACCATCCACGCGCGGACGGCGACGAGGCCGAACATCGCGGGGACCATGGCGAAATGCAGTACGCCGCGCCCCCAGGGATTGTCGCGGAAGCGCAGCCATAGAACAGAACCGAAGGTCACCGCGAACAACGACGCCGAGGCGGCAATCGCCCACCGGGGCACATACGGCGGCACAATAAGCGGAAAGGCGCACCAGACCGCCGTGAAAGGCAGATACAGAACCACCACTTTCCAAAGCGGCCAGTCGTGGAAGGGCATCAGGTCCCTGCGCTTGCGCCCCACTGTCATCTCATTCCTCTCCCTGACCAGGTGAAGTGAGCAAGTTCATACACATGTGAGACAACGGCGGTAGCGAGAACGGGGCATCGGGGCCATCCTTGGGGTGTGCTACCACAACCAAGGAGAAGCCCCGATGCAACTCGTATCATATCCCCGATCGTTCTGGTGCGTTGCCCGGCATGCCCCGGTCGAACTGAGCCCCAAGGCCCAGGAGCGGCTGCGGCTGCTGCAGGCGTGGCGCAAGCGCTCCCGGTCGGAGCGCGCTCGAGGGGATGCCATCTTGGCCGATCGGATCCGGTGGATCCACCTTCGCTCGCGAGGTACATATGGCGCGCCGCGCATCCACGCTGAGCTGGCCGATGAGGGCATGCGGGTGGGGCGCAAGCGGGTAGCGCGCCTGATGCGCATAGCGGGGTTGCAGGGCGTCAGCCGTCGCAGGCGGCCCCAGACGACCGTGCGAGCCGTTGGAGCCCAGCCAGCACCCGATCTGGTTGAGCGAAACTTTGCCGTTACCGGGCCGAACCGGCTGTGGGTCGCGGACACACTTGCACCTGCGCTGCAAGTGCAGGTGTCACGTACGTGCCGACCTGGAGTGGGTTCCTCTACCTGGCCGTCGCGGTGGATGCCTGGAGCCGACGAGTGGTGGGATGGTCCATGGCTACCCACTTGCGCACCGAGCTGGTGCTGGACGCCCTGGAGATGGCCATCCAGCGACTGTGATCCACCACTCCGACCAGGGAGGGCAATACACGTCGATCGCCTTCGGCAAGCGCTGCCGGGAGGCGGGCGTGCGGCCCTCGATGGGAACGGTGGGCGATTGCCACGACAACGCGCTTTGCGAGAGCTTCTTCGCCACCCTGGAATGCGAGCTGATAGACCGACATCGGTTCCACACGCGTCAAGAGGCTCGCGGGGCTGTGTTTGAATACATCGAGGGTTGGTACAATCCGCAGCGTCGGCACTCATCCCTCGGCTATGCATCGCCTCTCAGATACGAGATGGTCCATGCTTATCCAGGCTGAGTCGCGCAAGTCCCTACCTGTCCACCAAAACGGGGCAACTCCA
>CAZNRD010000007.1:0-108051 GCA_964575425.1 uncultured Anaerolineaceae bacterium
GGCCCGGCCCATCCAGCTGAAAGCTGGCGAGTTCGTGGAATTCACGGCGACGTCGCGTGATGTCACGTACGGGTTGGGCGTCTTTCGCGCCGACGGCACACTGGTGTTCCAGATGCAGGTTATCCCGGGCCATGTCAACCGTCTGGTGTGGAAGTTCGATGCGCCGGGCGCGTATGACATCCGCTCCACCGAGTACTCCGGAGTGCAGCACCCCGAGATGGTTGTGCCGGGTGCCATCGAAGTCCTGCCCTGAGAGGTGTCCTAATGAACCGCATCGGCTGGATCGAGAAATGGACGTTGCGTTACGCCGTGGTCGCGCTCGTCTGGCTAGCCATCAACGGGTTTGAGGGCGTCTTGATGCGCACCCAGCTGCTGGCGCCGCACTCCCCCGTGCTGGAGGCCGTGGAGGCGCCCCTCGCCCTGGTGCGCCCGGTGGCCCACACGCCATCGACGGCAGAGGTCTTCTACTCGATGATGACCGCCCATCCGATCTGCGGCATCTACGGCTTCGCGTATATGGCAGTGATGGGCGCCTTCTACTACCTGGTCCCCTTCCTGCTGAAGAAGGAGATCCGCCACCGCCGGCTGGTGTCCCTGAACTTCTGGCTGCAGAACCTCTCGGTCATCACCGCCTGGGGTGCCGGCTTCTTCCTCCTCTTCAACTCGCTCTACACGCTGTACTGGCCGCTGCCGGTCTCCTACGACCGCATCCCCCTGGCCGGCAGCCTGGTGTTCGCCGTCGGCGCCGCCGGCATCATGATCAACGTCCTGCTCTTCTCCTTCAACATCTTCAGCACCGTGCTGAGCAAGAGCAACCCCGGATCCTACAGCTTCGGCCAGTTCCTGCTCGGCGCCTTCGGCATTTCGGCACTGCTGAAGCGGCTGGGATGGAAGAAGGCGGACAACCCGGCGCCCTCCTTGCACGACCTGCCCGTGTTCATCGTCTCGGTGGCACGCGGCTCGGTGGACACCGTGATCAACGCCGTGGTGCTACTGACGGCGGGTGGCCTGATCCTGGTCTATGGCTTGGCCGCGCTGCTGCAGACGCCGCTGGACCCGTCGGCTGTCGACGCCCTGGTCTACAAGAACTGGTTCTGGTGGGGACTGGACATGGTCGCCGATGGCAACGTGCTGATCTACTCCGCCGGGGTGTGGTACCTGCTCGTGCCGCTGCTGGTCGGGCGGAGTCTGTTCGGTGAGAAGGT
This sequence comes from uncultured Anaerolineaceae bacterium, assembly GCA_964575425.1. Classification (GTDB taxonomy): domain Bacteria; phylum Chloroflexota; class Anaerolineae; order Anaerolineales; family E44-bin32; genus DATEAV01. Next base: position 1,206 of record CAZNRD010000007.1, read on the forward strand.
GGTGCGGACGGTCATCCTGGCCGACCTGCTTGTCTCGCTGGGCGTCTGGAGCCACCACCTGCTCTCCGATCAGCCACAGCCCATGCTGATGCGCGTCCTCTCGGGCCAGTTCATCACCTGGGGCGAGTTCCTCACCATGGGCCTGTCAGTCTTCGCCGCCCTGGCCACCATCTGGCTGGCGCGACCCGTCCGGCTCAGCCCGCCGCTCAAGTTCGTCCTGGGCTCGATCTTCGGTTTCGCCATCGGCGGAGTGGCGGGCCTGATCCAGGCCAACACCGCATTCAACCTGGTCCTGCACAACACGCAGTGGGTGATCGGGATTCATGCCCACACGCAATTGCTCATCGGCCTGGGCATGCTCCTGTTCGCCGTGATGTACGCCCTCCTCCCCATGCTCACTGGGCTGGACATCCACAGCCAGCGCCTGGCGGACATCCACTTCTGGACCTGGCTGCTCGGAGCCATGGTGATGAACTACGCCACTGGGATGGCCGGCGCGCGCGGCATGCTGCGACGAACGCTCTACGACCCACCCGTCTTCGAACCCCACATGGCCTGGGCCCTGGCCGGCAGCCTGCTCATGACGGTGGGCTTCGTCGCGTTCCTGGCCAACCTCCTCATCACCCTGGGTCGGGACAACCTCGTCAGCCTGCTCATTCCCGACAGCTGGCGAAAGCGGGTCCCGGCGGCAGCCTGAAGGCTTGCGGGCGAGGTGCGGGGCAATCCGCCGTCTCATCAGGCCCGCACCTCGCATAGCTGTTCCCGGAGGCCATCGACGGCCCGGGGCGCGGTGGACCGGCGATACAATGAAGTAGCGCCACAGGAACACGCGGGGGCCAGGCGTGAGGCCGGGAGCGCACACGGACCGCCCCGCCTGTTGAGTCCGGTCGATGCCGGTCCTACGAGATTGGTCGCTCACTCTTGACGTCGATCAGGTCCTCCGCGGCCAGGGCGCCGAGCCCGCTGCCGTCCGGGCCCGAAACCCGAGGCTGGTGAAGGCCGCGGCGCAGGCATTGGAAGATGGCCTTCCCCTCCTTTCCCCTGCGGTGGCTTACCAGCGAGCGGCGGTGCGGCGTTTGCGCCACGAGCGACTCGAGCTCGAAGGGGAAGGCTCGCTCACCGGCCCGTTGATCGCCCAGCACCTGGCCGGCGCCGGGGAAGTCGTGGCCATGGTCTGCACAATTGGCGCCGAGCTCGACGACCTGATCTCGGAGACGCTGCCCGAGGACCCGGTGCGCGGCCTGGCCCTCGACGGCCTCGGTTCGGCGGCGGTCGAAGCGCTGGCCGCGCTGGCCAGCAACCACTTCGAAAGCGAGGCGGCCGCGCGCGGCTGGCGCGCCTCGTTGCCGATCAGCCCGGGGATGGTGGGGTGGCCGGTCGAGCAGGGCCAGCCGCAGGTCTTCGCCCTGGTCGATGCTGCCTCGATCGGCGTCCGGTTGACGAGTGGCGGGATGATGGTCCCGCGCAAGTCGATCTCGCTGGTTCTTGGCCTTGGCCGCAACGTCGAGATGCAGGGAAGAACGTGCGATTACTGCAGCCTGCGGGAAACCTGCCGCTATCAGGACCACTACGTCTGAGGGCAACGAGGCTCAATCGCTCAGGTCGATCGTCTGGCCGCCGTAGATGCCGCGCACGCGGCTCCTGCCCTGCTCGTCCTGCACGAAGTGCAACCTTCCCTCGGCCAGCCCGCCGACGTCGACATCGAGGGTGAAGCTGCTTCCATCCCAGACGCCGCTTCCGCTCAGGGCGAAGCCCTGAGAGAATGCACAGCGGCTGAGCGTGAACCGATCGCCTTCGTCGACAACCTCGATGGTGAGCCAGCCGCCGAAGGGGCAGCCTGCGAAGACGGGGGAAAGGCCATCCCAGTAGTAGTACTCGGGCAGCAGACTGAGTTCGCTGCTGAAGGCGATCAGGACCTGAAGGGGGTCGGAGAGGTCGGCTGCATCGGCCGGCGCGAGCGGGGAGTAGGAATCGATGACAGCGCCCGGGCACCGAACCTCACGCTGGGCGGGGCGCTCCCCGCTCAGGAGGAAGTTCGTCACCAGCGCGTCCGGGCACTCATCGCCGCGGCCGAAGATCACATGAGGCCCACCTTCCTTGATGACCAAGTATGCATCCGGAAGCCGGGCGAAGACTGACCGCGCGTTGCTCAGCGGTGTGGCGGGATCGGCCTCGGCCGCCAGGACGAAGGTCGGAACGTCGATGGACGCCTGCGGCCGCGGCGGTTGCGCGGCAGGCGCGGGCCAGAACGCGCACGGTAGGTCCCCATAGAAGAGAGAACCCAGCCGAGGCGCATCCTCTTCCACCGCATCGCCCGCGCGCAAATACGCCTCCGCCCTTGCCTGCGCTGTGCCGGAGAAAAAGGTGTAGTCGGCGCATTCCACCGCGTAGAAGACGGCGTCCGAGTAGGTGGGATCGACCACAACGGCGCCAGTTTCCGGATCGATGGCCAAAGCGGAGTACAGCAGGCGGGCAAGCGGGACAAGGTCCGAGCGCGCAGCTGCGGCCAGCGCCCGCAGCAGGAGGTGGCGGGACCCTTCATCGTAGAGCTGCGCCGCGGCCACAGCCTGGAGGTTTGCCAGCGTGAACTCGCGGCTCGCCCCCCGGTCCCGCCACAGGGGAAAGCGGTACGCTGCCGGCGAAGCATCGAGTCGGACCGCCAGGGAATCGTAAGCGGCGAAGGCATCGCCTCCCAGATCGGCGGCGCAGACCGCATCGGCGTTGCACGCCTCGAGCGTAGCTGCCAGGACTTCCTCGAAAGCCAGCGCCTGATGGCGATAGAAGTCGACTGCTTGCAGCTCCAGATCGACCACGCCATCGAGGATCAGCGCCTGTACGCCTTCTGGATGGACGGCTGCATAGGTCTGGATGAACTGCGTGCCGTAGCTCTCGCCGTACAGCACCATCCGGTCCAGCCCCATCGCCTGTCGAAAGGCTTCGAGATCCTCGACGGCCTGGCACGTGCTCAGATAGGGAATCCACTCGGGATGGCCGGCTTCCGCCAAACAGTCGGAGGCGAACGTGCGGGCCGCGGCCATCAGCGCCGCTTCACGCGCCGGCGTGTCGGCGCGGGCATCCGTGAGGTAGAAGGCCAGCGCGGCTTCGGGGCACTCCAGCCCGCCAGAGAGGCCCACCCCGCGCAGGTCGAAATACACCTGGTCGTAGTGCTCGACGAGACGGGGATCGAGCGCAGCCGTGTACGAGTCCGCGACGGCGATGCCCGATCCTCCCGGACCTCCTACGACGGTCACCATTGTGCCCAATCGTGTGCCGCTGGCTGGAAGGACGGCGAAGGCGACGTCGATTGTCTCGCCGGTGGAAGGCCCGAAGTGATCAAGGGGGACGGTGAGCGTCAGGCAGGTGAAGTCGCTGTCGGGGCAGGGCTTGCCGCCGTGCTGGACCAGCCTGTCGCGCAGCGCGAGAGGCGCAGGAGGCGTTCCCGTCGCTGCCTGCCGGGGGCCAAAGGAGCAGGCGAGCGCGGCCATCAGCGCCGCGAGGGCCAGGCTCAAGAGGCATCGCCCGCGCCGTGTGCCCACGCTACTCCACAGGGGGCGCCTTCATCGTGCTGGGAATGGGCACATCGAGCATCCGGCACAAAGTGGGAGCAATCTGCAGCTGGGAGACCGTGGCCCGGGTGTTCCCCCTCCCCTCGCGCTGCGGCAGGATGACATAGAGCGGCACCAGGCGGACGTCGTCGGTCGTGCCGCCGTGGGAGCGGTCGCTGCTGATCCCGTGATCTCCCGTCACCAGCACAGCGTACCCCCGCTGCAGCCATTCCGGTATCAGATTGGCCAGGATCATGTCCTGCCGGATGGCGTTGTTGCGATATTCCAGGGAATCGGCCCCGTGTTTCTCGCCCAGGTAGTCCATGCCCATCGGATGAACCAGCAGATAGTCGGGCGAGAACTTACGCACCAGGCTGCCTGCCGTCACAAAGAGGGCCTTATCGGGATACTCGTCTTCCATATAGAAACGGCCGTGCTGGATGAGCAGCGTCTCGTCATCGACCTCGGAGTCATCCAGAGGGCTGTAGGGGGCGCGGTTGTAGAGCTCCGAGAACCAGAAGTAGGCCGCAGCGGCCGTGGTGCGGCCGGCGTCGCGCGCCGCCTGAAAGACATTCGGCACGGTCGAGCGGCGGACGATCTGATTGCTGACCACGCCGTGCTCGTGGGCTGGCAAGCCCGTGTGCACCGTCTCGTACATCGGCCGGGAAAGCGTGGGCAGCTCCCCCCGAACGGTGTAACGCATGGCCAGCCTGGCCTCCACCAGATGCTCCAGGTAGCCCATGCGTTGGGCAGCGACGTCGTCGCGCAGGGCGTCGGACAGGACGAGGACAACCTTCATCGAGGCCTCCTGGTGGGAACGACGCTCCGCTGCGGCGGACGCCGCTCCTGTGCATGCAGGCCTATTCTCCACCGGGCGGGGCGGGAGTCAAGCCTGGAGGACATTCGGCAGGGCTGTGGTGACATCCCTCCCCGCAAGTCGGTGATGTGTGTAAGGTCTACTCGTCCGCCTGCTGGCTTACACTGTAGATGCAACCTGCCTGCGCCCGCTGCGCGTGCAGCGGGTCTGCGCGTGTGGGCGAGAATGGAGCCAGAGCGACCATGAGCTTCAAAGTGCTTCCCAAGGCCGCGCTGCCGGACTGGATCCAGCGGCTGCGCCAGGGCTACCGGGTGGTCAGCCCAAAGCCCCTGCATGGCCAGCACATTTTCGGCGACATCCGCTCCGCCGACGACCTCGACCTGGCCTACCCGACCACGGTCATCCCTCCCAAGAAGTACCTGCTCCCCCAGCGCGAGGAGCTGCTCAGCTTCCGGAACGGGGGGGATGAGGTCGCGCCCGACCTTGAGCCAGTCCCCACAGTCGTCCTGGGCCTGCACACCTGCGACCTGCACGCCATTCACCTGCTCGACCGCGTCTTCAGCCAGGGCTACGCCGACCAGCACTACATCGCCCGCCGCGAGAAGACCCTGCTGGTGAGCATCGAGTGTCTCCAGCCCTGCATGCCGCACTCATTCTGCAAGAGCATGGGGACCCTCAGCGTCACCGACGGCTATGACTTGCACCTGACCGACCTCGGGGACGAATACGCGGTGGACGTCGGGACCGAGCGCGGCGCGGCCCTGCTCGAAGGCCTGGAGCCAGCCCGACCCGGGACGCCCGACGACTCGCGCCGCCTCAACCGCGTCATGAGCGAGAAGTGGCCGCGCTTTCCCCTGCGCCTCGACTTCGACGTCAGTGAACTCCCCAGTCTGCTCTCGGTGAGCTACGACAGCACGCTGTGGGAGGAGCTTGGCCAGCGCTGCCTGGCCTGCGGCATGTGCACCAACGTCTGCCCCACCTGCTACTGCTTCAACGTCGTCGACGAGGTCGATTTCACCCTCAGCGCCGGCCGCCGCCTCCGCCACTGGGACTCATGCCAGCTCGACCAGTTCGCCACCGTCGCCGGCGGCCACAACTTTCGCGCCACCTTCGCCCGGCGGCAGCGCCACCGCTTCTTCCGCAAAGGCAAGTACCAAACCGATGCCTTCGGGTTGCTGGGCTGCGTCGGCTGCGGCCGCTGCGCCCAGGCGTGCCTGGTGCACATCACGCCCGTGGACACCTTCAACGAACTCCGCCGCCGCGCCGCAGCCGGCGCCACCAAGGAGGCCCAGCGATGACCGTCAGCCTCCAGGAAACCCTGAAGTCACCCTCGATCTACCTTCCCACCCAGGCCCGCATCGCCGACGTCCGCCCGATGACCCGGCTGGAGAAGCTCTTCCGCATCGAGCTGCCGGGCGGGGTCTCCCTCGCACACCGGCCGGGGCAGTTCGTCGAGGTCTCGATCCTGGGCGTGGGCGAGGCGCCGATCAGCATTTCCTCTTCGCCCAGCCGCAGCAACGGATCGTTCGAGCTCTGCGTCCGCCGCGCTGGAGATCTGACCTCAGTGCTGCACCGCCTCGGGCCTGGCGACACCATCGGCGTGCGAGGCCCGTTTGGCCGCGGTTTTCCCTACGAGCGCTTTCGCGGCAAGGACATCCTCTTCGCCCCCGGCGGGCTCGGGCTGGCCCCGCTGCGCTCGCTGATCAACCAGGTGCTCGATGAGCGCGGCAGCTACGGCCGGGTCATCATCCTCTACGGAGCGCGCAACCCCTCCGAGCTGCTCTTCCTGGACGAGATCGCCCAGTGGCAGGCCCGGGGCGACGCCGAAGTCCATCTGACGGTCGACCGCGGCGACGAGAACTGGACGGGCAACGTCGGCGTCATCACCACCCTCTTCCCCAAGATCGAGGTCTATGCCCACAACACCGTGGCCGTCACGGTTGGGCCGCCGGTGATGTACCGCTTCGTCCTGATGGAGCTGCTGGCCAAGGGCATCTCCGAGGGCAACATCTGGCTCAGCCTCGAGCGCCGTATGAAGTGCGGCGTGGGCAAGTGCGGCCACTGCCAGATCAACAACGTCTACACCTGCCAGTCCGGCCCGTCGTTCTGCTACGCCGAGATCAAGCATCTGGAGGAGGCGCTGTGATGGCAGCCAGGCCAAAGGTCGCCTTCTTCGAGTTCACCTCCTGCGAGGGCTGTCAGCTCACCGTCATCGACTCCCTGCAGACCCATCCCGAACTGCTCGACGCCGTGGAGATCGTCCGCTTCCGCGAGGCGATGAGCGAGAAGGGCGACGACTACCAGGTGGCCTTCATCGAAGGCTCCTGCACCCGCCCCAGCGATGAGCCTGCCATCAAGGCCATTCGCGAGAAAGCCCAGATCGTCGTCGCCCTGGGCACCTGCGCCCACCTGGGGGGCGTCAACGCCATTCGCAATCGCTTCGACCTGGAGGATGTGCGCCGCTATGTCTACGGCGACAAGGCGGACTGGTACGAGACCTACCCCGCCCGCCCGCTGGAGGCCGTCATCCCCGTCGATGCGGTCCTTCCCGGATGCCCGATAGACCGCCACGAGTTCGTGCGCGCCGTCAAGGCCCTGCTTCAGGGACGCTTGCCCACCATCCCCGATTACCCCGTGTGCGTAGAATGCAAGCTCAAGGAGAACGTCTGCGTCTATCTGCGCGGCCGCACCTGCCTCGGCCCGATCACGCGCGCCGGCTGCGACGCCATCTGCCCCACCTACGGCGACGGCTGCGAGGGCTGCCGGGGCCTGATCCCGCACCCTAACCTCGACTCCCTCAAGACCGTGCTGGCCGAGTACGGGCTGCGCGACGAACAGATCCAGGTCAAGATGACCCTGTTCCTGACCTACCAGACGATGGCAAGGGAGGCGGTTGGCGATGGCCAAGCCAAACCTTAAGATCGAAGTCCACCACGTCACCCGAGTCGAGGGCCACGGCAACATTGTGGTCAACGTGCGCGACGGAAAGATCGAGCAGTGCGAACTGCAGGTCGTCGAGACGCCGCGCTTCTTCGAGGCTATGCTGCGCGGCCGCCCGTACAGCGAGGCCTCCCATCTCACCTCGCGCATCTGCGGCATCTGCGCCGTCGGCCATGCCACCACCTCGCTGCGCGCCACCGAGAAGGCCCTGGGCGTCGAGCCCAGCGAGCAGACCGTCCTGCTGCGCAAGCTCATCTTCCACGGCGAGATCCTCGACAGCCATATCCTGCATGCCTACATGCTGGTGGCGCCGGACTTGCTCGGCGCGCCGAGCGTCGTCCCCCTGGCGAAGAGCGCGCCCGACGTCGTCCTGCGCGCCCTGCGCATGAAGAAGCTGGCCGGCGACCTGTGCGCCGCTATCGGCGGCCGCCACACCCACCCCATCGCCATGTGCGTCGGTGGCTTCACCCACTACCCCTCCAGCGACACGCTGGACCAGCTGCGCCAGCGCCTGGAGGCGATGCGCGCCGACATCGACGCCACCGTCGAACTCTTCCACCAGCTGTCGTTCCCGAACTTCGAACGCGAGACGGAGTACATTGCCCTGCGCAAGCCCGACGAGTATGCCTTCATCGACGGCGAGATCGCCAGCAGCGACGGCGGCTCCTGGCCCATCGAGGCCTACCGCCAGGTGACTAACGAGTACCTGGTTCCACACTCCTCCGCCAAGCGCACGCGCAACAAGCGGGATGGATACATGGTAGGCGCGCTGGCCCGCTTCAACCTCAACTACGACCTGCTGCACCCCAGGGCCAAAGCCGCCGCCACCGCCCTGGACCTCAAGCCAAAGTGCGTCAACCCCTATCTGATCACCGCCGCCCAGGTTGTCGAAATCGTCCACTGCGCCGAAGACGCCATCCGCCTCGCCGACCTCCTGCTGGAAAAGGGCATCGCCTGGGAGGAGCCGGCAGCGCCGCAGCGGCTGTCGGGAGAAGGCGTCGGGTCCTGCGAGGTGCCGCGCGGCATCCTCTTCCACAACTACGTCATCCAGGACGGCGTGGTCGTGGGTGCCAACTGCATCATCCCCACCAACCAGAACCTGGCCAACACGGAAGCCGATCTGATGGCCCTCGTCCCCACCCTGCTCGACCGACCGCAGGAGGAGATCACGCAGTCCCTGGAGATGCTGGTGCGGGCCTATGATCCCTGCATCTCCTGCTCCACCCACTTGCTCGATGTCCGCTACGTCTGATCGAACCCTGCCGCCTGCGGCCCCCGCCTTCGAGCAGGCGCAGACACTGATCCTGGCCCTGGGCAACCCTCTGCGCGGCGACGATGGGGCGGGATCGGCCGTCATCAAGGCCCTGGCCGATTCCGGCGCTGTGCCCCCAGGCGTCCGCCTTCAGGACGGCGGCACCCCCGGCCTGGACACGGCCCTGCTGCTGCAAGGATACCGGCAGGCGGTCATCATCGACGCGGCCGACATGGGGCTCGAACCCGGCAGCTGGAGATGGGTTGCCGCCGAGCCGGCGAACGTAGCCCCGGGCGCCACGTTGCACACCGCCGGCCTGGCCGAGGCCCTTGCTTTGGGCGAGGCCCTAGGTATCCTTCCTAGCAACCTGATGGTCATCGGAATTCAGCCACAGCAAGCCGACTGGACCCCCGGGTTGAGCGAACCGGTAAGACAGGCCGTGCCAGCCGTCTGTCGGGCTGTCCTGGAAGAAATCGGCGCGGCTTTTGTTGTCCGAAATCCCAAGGAATGAACGACGATGGCCAAGATTCTGATTGTGGACGATGACCCCGATATCGTGCTCGCCACCCGCCTCAGCCTGGAGCGGGCCGGCCACCAGGTGGCGGCTGCCAGCAACGGAGCCGAAGGATTGGAGAAGATCAAGGCGGACCGCCCAGACCTGATCATCCTTGACGTCATGATGGACACGGCCACGGAGGGCTTCCAACTGGCGCTCATGCTGCGGAGCCGCGACCCGGCATCGGAACTGGCAGCCTACCGCGACATCCCCATCCTCATGCTCACCGCCATCCACTCGACCACCCCGCTTCGCTTCGGCCCTGAGGAGGACTACCTGCCCGTCGACGACTTCGTCGACAAGCCGATCGATCCGGATCTCCTGGTGAAGAAGGTCGAGGCTCTGCTCAAGCGCTGAGCGCGGCCGCCGCGGCTTACCACGCCCGAAAAGGCATCGCCTCGTGGCTGAACAACCGCAGCTCCTTCGCCCACCCACGCCTCTCCTGCCCGGAGAGGTGGCGTTAGCCAACTCCCGCCTGATCCTCACGCGCTGGGCCGCCGGCCTGCTCGTGCTCATCCTGACCCCCGTCTGCGTCCACCTGCTCGGGGTCGATCTTCCCGAGGGCCCCCTGTATGTCGTCGGCGCCGTCATCCTTGCCTACAACGCTGTCTTGGCCTGGCTTGCGCGGCGCATCGACTCGCCCCAGGCGGAGGACTACCTGGGCCGCCTGCGGCGCTTCGTCGTCCTCCAGGTGGGAGTCGACTGGGTAAGCATGTCGGTCTTCCTGCATCTGACCGGCGGCATCACCAGCCCTGCGATTCCCCTCTTCCTGATCCACATGCTGATGGTCACCATCCTCGTCCGGGGGCGCTCCCCGTATGTCTACCTGGCCCTGGGCACGGTCGCTCTGGCAACCATCGCTCTGGCGGAACGGCAGGGGCTGCTTCCCCACTATACAGTCCTGCCAGTCCTCCCACCGGGCTTGCACCGCAATGTCCTCTATATCTTGGCCCAAGTGTCTTTCTTTGCCATCGCGGCCTTCGCCACGGTCCATCTCGCTGCGCTGGTCATGAGGCGGCTGCGCGAGCGCGAGCGCCAGATCGGCGCCCTGCTTCAAGCCACCCAGGCCGTCTCCTCGACGCTCAGCCTTCCGGATGTGCTTCAACATCTGGCGCGCAGCGCTGCGCGGGCCCTTTCCACCCGCCGGGCGTCTATCCGCCTGCTGGATGAGACTGGCGAGCGCATGCCCATGGTTGCCGCCTACGGCTTGAGCGAGGCTTACCAGAACAAGGGCGAGGTGCTGCTCTCGCGCAGCGCGCTCGACCGCGAGGCGATGAGCGGCCACCCGATCGTGGTTGCCCATGCCGTCGGCGATCCTCGCATCCAGTACCCGCGCCACGTCGCCGAAGAGGACATCGGCAGCATCCTCGTGGTGCCTATCGTCGGCAGAGCAGGGCCCATGGGCGTGCTGCGCGTCTACGCCGACCAGCCCAACCGCTTCACCCCCACCGACGTCGACTTCGGCCTGGCCATCGCCAGTCAGGGCGCCGTGGCCATCGAAAACGCCATGGCTCATGAAGCCCTGCGCAAGGCCGACCAGGCCCGCGCTCTTTTCGTGCGCACCGTCACGCACGAACTTCGCGCACCCGTCAGCAGCGCGCAGAGCCTGACGCGCGTCCTCCTGAAAGGCATGAGCGGCGACGTCAACCGCCAGCAGCGAGAGATTCTCGCGCGCGTCGAAGCGCGCCTGAACGCCCTGATGGAGCTGATCAACGACCTGCTGGCCCTGGCCGCCAGCAAGACGGTCGAGCTTCAGGAAACGCCTCGTCCACTCGCTCTGCTTCCGATCCTGCAGCATGAAGTGGAAACCCTGGCTCCAGAGGCTAAGGAGAAGCAGGTTCGCCTGGAGTTCCATGCCCCCAGCGAGGAGCTTGTGGTGCGCGGCACGCCGGACGGACTGACGCAGATCTTCCGCAACCTGATCAGCAACGCCATCAAGTACACGCCCTCAGGCGGCCGGGTGGAAGTGCGCGTGGCGGCTCAGCCCTCCCGGACCGAGATCACCGTGCGCGACACTGGCATCGGCATCCCGGGGGAGGAGATGCCCCATCTGTGGGAGGAGTTCTTCCGAGCCAGCAATGCCCGGCGCTCCGGCATCACCGGCACCGGACTCGGGCTGAGCATCGTCAAGCGGCTGGTGGAACGGTTCGACGGAGTGATCAGCGTCCACAGCGCGGAAGGCAAAGGGACAACCTTCACCGTCATCCTGCCGCTGGTCTCGTCCGACGAAGCCCGCTGAAGCCAGTTTCCCGCGGCATCAACCCACCCTGCCGAGACCGTCGGATTCTCCTGCGGCTCTGGTTGTCAGCCAGGAGCCAGCCGATCGGTCCAGACCCGGGAGGCACATCGAGACCTCGATCGGCCTCACCCGCTACCCTCACCGCCGGCAGGCTCCCTGCCTCCACCTGACCCGACGGTGGAGAGAAGGCGGAGGCGGGACGGAGGTCAAGGCGGCGGTTGGGCCTCAACGAGGCGCAGGGGATTGGTTACTCAGCAGCCTCTGCCTTCCCGCCTTTAAGCAGCAGAAGAAGCATCACCACCGGCGTCACAGCGGAGACGCTGTGCTTCATCCAGGCCGGCATGTGCACCCACGTCCCCGGCCCGGCCGAGCGGGTTTCCTCACCGAGTGTCAGGCGAGCCGTCCCCGACAGGATGTGCACGACGGCTGGCATGGAAGCCGTGTGCTCAGACAGTTCTTGCCCGGTGGCAAAGCCGAAGAGCACAGCCTTCACACGGTCGCTGTCGACGAGCGTGCGGCTGAGGATGCTGTCCGGCGGGATCTCCCCCACTTGCGCCGACAGATCGGAGATGTAGTGATAGGTCTCGGGCATTCTCTCCTCCTCGAGAGGCTAGAACAAGACCATCCCCAGGATCACTCCCGTCAGCGTGAGGGTGAGGTTGTCCACGTCGCGCAGCGGCAGCGCCTCGACGACAGCAGCCGCCAGAGCGATGACTGCAATCACAACCGTTGTCCGCCCGAGCGCAAGCGCTGGCTGGAAGTAGCCCAGGGCATTGAACAGCCAGACGAAGCCAAACGCGAACGCGAACCCGCCCAGCGCCATGGCCATCGAGCCGACCCAGCTCTTCTCCCCACCAAGAGGCAGCTTGGAAGATCCCCAGCGCCGGCCGACGATGTCCGCCAGGCCATCCCCGCCGCACATCAGCATCAGGGCCAGGATGCCAACCGGCGAGTCGCGCCAGAAGAGGACGGTGCACAAGACGAAGACGATGCCATAGTAGAGCGGGCCGCGCAGGATCTCGCGCCGATCCCCGTGTCGGGTCATCGCCTGGACCGCTGCGTCATCTTGCACCATACCCAGCCCCACCAGCACAAACTGGGCAGTGATAGCCATCGGCACAAGCGCTGCCAGCCAGCGCGCTCCGACGCCACCGCTGTACAGGTTCCAACACAGCACGAAGAGTGGCCCGGTGCCGACGTGGATGATCTTGCGACTCAGGCCTGGCTCAATCCATCCCTTATGAGCCAGGCCATCCATCAGGCGCAGCCACAGCAGCGCCACGGTGAAGGTGATCGCAGTGGCAGCAGCGTCCTGGAGCCAATCCACGTCGAAGAAGGGATCGAGCCACATGCTCCACCTCCGCAAGCAGGGATTGTAGCCGTTGGCAGGTGTGAGGCAACCGCCCGCTTCTTGCAGCCCGGCGAAATGCCGGCGGTGGTACAATGAACCACATCAGCCCGCGGCGGATGCATCTCACCTCCGCCCGCATTCTCCAACCAGAGGAGGCCACGATAATCGAGCGAATCGGCCTGCTCAAGCTGGACGACCAGGATGTGACTATCGTCGGGCCTGATGTGACGGTGGGCCAGCCGGCCCCGGAGTTCAGCGCCACAGCGCAGGACTGGTCGACGGTGCAGGTGCTGGCGAGCACGCGGGGAAAGGTGCGCGTCCTGGCGGCGCTGCCGTCGCTCGATACCTCCGTCTGCGACCGCGAGGCGCGCCGCTTCAACCACGAGGCTGCCGCCCTGAGCCACAACGTGGTCGTCTTCGCCATCAGCACCGACCTGCCGTTCACCCAGAAGCGGTGGTGCGCCGCCGCCGGTGTGGACCGCGTGACGACGCTCTCCGATCACCTCGAAACGGAGTTCGGAATTCGCTACGGCTGCCTGATCAAGGAGCGGCGCATCCTGCGCCGTGCGGTGTTCGTGGTTGGGCGAGACGGGCGGGTGGCGTACGCTGACTACATGCCAACCCTGGGCCACGAGCCGAACTACGAGGAGGTCCTCGCCGCCGTGCGCCAGGCCTTGTGAGCCGAGCCCGTTTGGGTGACAGGCATCCTGGTCCTGCACTTTCGGGTCTACGAAACCCGAGTGGCGCGCTCCTATTATCTCGCCCCGGTGCCGACGTGCCCGCCGGCTGGCCTTTGGCAAAGCCTCATTTCAGTTATGATGGACTGCCACGGCAAAGCGTGACTTTCCCCACTGGCCCTGTCTGGATTGTGCCAGCGATGATGAATTGTCACGCAGGCAGGTGATCCTGGGAACTGGTATGGAAAACGGGGAAACGGCCCTGTCCGCCTCCCCCTTCCGCCTCCTGGTTGTCACCCAGGGGCTGTGGGGGGAGCGCATCGCAGCCAACCTTCGCCGCCATGCGCCCAGCGAATGGGTGATGGAGGCGTGGGCAGCGCCGGCGTTCATTCCCCCTGTCGTCGACTACCCAGAGGAGTACCTCCCTTCCAGCCTGCCCGAGGCGGACCTGGTCCTCGCCCTGGGGGAGGTCCCGGGCCTGGCCCAACTGATCCCTGATGTGGTGCGCCTGACCGGGGCCCGGGCGGTGATTGCGCCCATCGACCGCAATGAGTCCCTGCCCCCCGGCCTGGCCCGCCAGTTGAAGGGCTGGCTGGAGGCGATGGGCGTTGCCGCCGCCTTCCCCAAGCCGTTCTGCTCCCTCACCTGCGAGAGCTACAACCGGACCCCGCTGGTGACCGCCTACAGCGATCCGCTGATCCGCCGATTCGCCGAGCACTTCGGCCGCCCGATCTTCCGGGTGACCGTGGCGCAGGGGATGATCGAGCGGGTGGAGGTGGTGCGCGACGCCGCCTGCGGCTGCGCCCGCCATGTGGCCGAGGGCGTCGCCGGCACGCCCGTGGACGAGGCCGTCGAAGCAGCCGGCATGCTGCATCACCACTACCCTTGCCTGGCCAGCATGAACAAGGACACGGACTACAACGACACCTTGATGCACGTCTCCGGCCATTTCCTGCAGGACGCGCTCAAGGAAGGTCTCCGGCCGCACCTGACGCCGGTGCCCTATCTGCGCCCGAGCAACCTCGTTGAGCAGGAGAACGCACCATGAAGAAACTGGTCCTTGCGATTCCGACCCTCTATGGAGACCACCACACCGTCGCCGTGCGCGCTATCCTGGCTGGCCTGCCAGGGGTTTCCGATCTCTACGTCTCGTCCGCCCAGCACGTGGTCTCCCTCAGTTATGATCCCAAGAAGATCAACCCCGAAGCGATCGAGAAAGCACTGGCCGAGCATGGCTACGAGGTCGGAACTCCTGAGCCGACCTACGTCGCCAGCCTGGCGAGCGAGTTCGAGAAATCCGCCCGCTACACCAGCTTCATCGGCGGGGCCGGCGATGCCCTGGCGTTCACCGAGCACACGCAGGTGCGCGACGGGCGGCCGCTCTGGCCCTGCCCGGGCTTCGATGTCCGCAGCCCCCATCCAGTTGAGTGACGCTCCAAAGGAGAGAGTAGCATGTCTGAGGAACGGAAGAAGAAAAGCCGCAGCCCGCAGGAACGCTCGATCGATCCGGCCGCCCACCAGATGCTGGCCCGCGCCGAAGAGCTCGGCCTCGACACAGCCTTTCACCGCGCCGAACAGATGGCCCCCTGCCCCATCGGCTCGACCGGATCATGCTGTCGCCTGTGCTTCATGGGCCCCTGCCGTCTGGTGAAGGACGGACAGGTCGGGCTTTGCGGCGCCACGATTGAGACCATCACCGCCCGCAACTTCGCGCGCGCGGTTGCTGCTGGCGCCGCCGCCCACTCCGACCATGGCCGCGACTTGGCCTTCACCCTGGCAGCCGTTGCCAAGGGAGAGGCCCAGGGCTATCAGATACGTGATCCCTTCAAGCTCGAGCGTCTGGCTCAGGCCCACGGCATTGCCACAGAAGGCCGCCCGGTGAGCGACATCGCCTTGGACCTGGCCAACCTCTACATCGCCCAGTTCGGCCAGCAGAAGGGAGAATTGTGCAACGTCGAACGCGCTCCGGCGAAACGCAAGGCGCTCTGGCGCGATCTCGGCCTCGTGCCCCGCGGCATCGATCGAGAGATTGTCGATATCCTCCACCGGACGCACATGGGCGACGATCAGGACCCGGAACACCTTCTGCACCAGGCCATGCGCGCCGCATTGGGCGACGGCTGGGGCGGCTCGATGATCGCCACCGACATCTCCGACATTCTCTTCGGCACTCCCAGCCCCTTGGTCTCCCAGGTGAACCTGGGCGTCCTGAAGAAGGACGAGGTCAACATCGTGGTCCACGGGCACGAGCCGACGCTCTCGCAGATGATCCTGGTGGCCGCCACCGATCCCGAACTGGTGGCCTACGCCAGGTCCAAGGGTGCCAAGGGCATCACCCTGGCCGGCATCTGCTGCACGAGCAACGAAACACTGGTTCGCCAGGGCGTGCCTTCAGCCGGCAATTTCCTGCATCAGGAGCTGGCCATCGTCACCGGAGCCATCGAGGCCATGGTGGTCGACGTGCAGTGCATCATGCAGGCCCTGCCCGACTTGGCCAAGAAGTTCCACACCGAGGTCATCACCACCTCGCCCAAGGTGAAGATCAGCGGGGCGATCCACATCGAGTTCGACGAGCATCGCGCCCTCGACATCGCCAAGGACATCGTCCGCCGCGCCATCGACAACTACCCCAACCGCGGGCCGGTGAGCATCCCCGACGTCTCCTCGGACGTTGTCCCCGGCTTCTCCCACGAGTACATCAACTACATGCTGGGGGGCTCCTACCGCTCGTCCTTCCGGCCCCTCAACGACGCCATCATGGCCGGCCGCATCCGCGGCGTGGCCGCCGACGTCGGCTGCAACAACCCCCGCGTCACCCAGGACTACACCCACGACTACCTGGTTCGTGAGCTGCTCCAGAACGACGTCCTGATGGTCCAGACCGGCTGCGGCGCCCTCGCCAGCGGCAAGTACGGCTACCTCTTGGGCGAGGCGGCGCTGAAGTGGGCCGGCCCCGGTTTGCGCGAGGTGTGCGAGGCCACCGGCATGCCCCCGGTCCTGCACATGGGCTCGTGCGTCGACAACAGCCGCATCCTGACGGTCCTCACTCAGATGGTGGAGGAAGGTGGACTGGGGGATGACATCAGCGACATCCCCGCCGTCGGCCTGGCGCCCGAATGGATGAGCGAGAAGGCCCTGGCCATCGCCTCCTACTGTGCCGGCTCAGGCGCCTACGTCATCATGGGCGTCAAGAACCCGGTCGAAGGCAGCACAGTTGTCACCGACATCCTCAGCCAGGGCTGGGAGCACCTGGTCGGCGGCAAGATCGAGTTCGTCGTCGAACCCGAGGAGATGCTGCGCCGCACCCTTGAGCACATCGACAAGAAGCGCGCCGCCCTCAAACTCCCCGCTTACGATCCCACGCGCTATGGGCGCAGTGGCGACTATCGCGTGCTCGAGCTGGAGAAGCTCAGCCCTGAGGCTCGGGCAGAAGCGTTGTACGGCAACCCGACCGGAGACTGATGGAGCGCGCAACCATGCACCCCGCCTGCGCCTCCATCTCGATACCCACGACCATGCACCTGGAGTGTTAGCATGTCACGCTACATTGCCACCCGGGCCATTCGCGGCGCCAACGCCATCGTCCACGAGGCCGACCTCATGCTCGAGCGGGCCTTGCACGAGAAGGGCCCCGACACGCCCGTCTCCTTCCCCAACACCGCCTACTACCTGCCGCTGATCCTGGGCATGACGGGCGTCGAGGTGACCAAGATCGCCGACCTCGTGCCCATCATCGAGCAGGCCAAGAAGCTGCTCCATCCCGTCCCCCCCGACCGCCGCTGGACGCCGTACCTGGGCGAGACCCTTGACTGCGGCATGGCCACCCTCCTCGCCGAGGAAATCATCGAGGCCATCCGCTTCGTCTATGGTCTGCAGCCGGAGCCCATGCCCGGCCTGCAGCTGGCCGGCGGCACCGCTTACAGCAACCTCAACGGCCAGGGATACCTCAACGGCCCCATCGATGACATCCAGCTGCGCTCGTGGGGCATCCAGCTCGTCGACGGCCGCATGCCCGGCTTCGCCGCCATCGTCGGGTGTGCCAAGTCGAACGAGGTGGCGGTCAAGATCGTGCGCGAGCTGCAGCGGCGCAACATCCTGACCTTTCTCTGCGGCAACGTCAATGGCCGGAGCATCATCCATCAACTGATGGAAGAAGGCGTCGAGCTCGGCTACGACACCTACACCGTCCCCTTCGGCACCGACACCATCTCCGCCATCTACCCGCTCGGCTTCGCCGTCCGCTCCGCCCTCACCTTCGGCGGCATGAAGGGCGGCCAAGCGCGCAACATCCTGCTCTACAACAAGAACCGCGTCTTCGCCTTTGTCCTGGCCCTGGGCGAGGTCGACGACCTCAAATACGCCACCGCCGCCGGGGCGATCAACTTCGGCTTCCCCGTCATCGCCGACACCGTCATCCCGCAAATCCTGCCCACCGGCATCACCACCTACGAGCATGTCATCTCCATGCCGTTCCACGAGATCGAGGGCAAGGATGACCTGGAGCGAGCGGAGAAGCTCGTCCAGAAGTGCATCGAGGTGCGCGGCGTCAAGGTGCGCGTCACCGAGGTCCCGATCCCGGTGCCGTACGGCTCGGCCTTCGAGGGCGAGGTGGTGCGCAAGAACGACATGCGCATCGAGTTCGGCGGCAAGAAGAGCCGCGCCTTCGAATACCTGTTCATGACCGGCCTCGACGAAATCGAGGATGGCAAGATCGAGGTCATCGGCGACGGCTTCGAGAAGGTCGAGGAACAGGGAGCCATGGACCTGGGCATCCTGGTGCGCGTTGCCGGGCGCAAGATGGAGAAGGACTTCGAGCCGGTGCTCGAACGCCAGATCCACTACTTCGTCAACGGTGCAAGCGGCATCCAGCACATCGGCCAGCGCGACATCGCCTGGATTCGCATCAGCAAGGCCGCCGCCGACAAGGGCTTCGCCCTGCGTCACTTCGGCGATATCCTGCATGCCCGCTTCCACGCCGACTTCGGCAGCATCGTCGATAAGGTCCAGGTAACCATCCTCACCGACCCCAGGCTTCACACCGAATGGCTGGCGAAGGCCCGCCAGGCCTATGAGGAGCGCAACATCCGCATCGGCTCGATGGTCGACGAGAGCGTCGAGGTGTTCTATTCCTGCACCCTGTGCCAATCGTTCGCCCCCAACCACGTCTGCGTCATCAGCCCCGAGCGCCTCGGCCTGTGCGGTGCCTACAACTGGCTGGACTGCAAGGCCTCCAACCAGATCAACCCCACCGGCCCCAACCAACCCATCAAGAAGGCAACACTGATCGATCCGGTCAAGGGGGCCTGGCAGGGGGTGAACGACTTCGTCTACCAGGCCAGCCACCAGCAGGTGACCAACGTCTCGGTCTACTCGATCATGGAGAACCCGATGACGGCCTGCGGCTGCTTCGAGTGCATCGCCATGGTCATCCCCGAGGCCAACGGCATCATGGTCCTCAGCCGTGAGGACACCAGCATGAGCCCGGCCGGAATGACCTTCTCCACCCTGGCCGGCATGGCCGGCGGCGGCCTGCAGACCGCCGGCATCATGGGGCACGGCAAGTTCTACATCCTCAGCCCGAAGTTCATCTCCGCCGACGGCGGCTTCAAACGCGTCGTGTGGATGTCGTCCATCCTCAAGGAGCAGATGGCGGAGCAGCTCAAGCAGGTCGCCATCCGCGAGGGCGATCCGAACTTGATCGACAAGATCTGCGACGAGCGCATCGCCACCGACGTCGAGGGCCTGGTCCGCTTCCTCACCGAGAAGAACCACCCGGCCCTCTCCATGCCGCCGCTGTTCTAGGTGCCCGACATCCGGAACGGGAGGAGTCATGCCTGTCACCGTCGACATCCCCAAGGAGAAGTGGGCCGGCAAGGTGCGCGAGGTCTCCCTGGGCGCCACGCGCGACCAGGGCGGCACACGCACGCGCACGGTCACCCTCGGCGGCGACGCCGCCCTGCCCTTCCTGCACTACGAAGGCAGCCTGCCTCATCCTCCGGCCCTCGCCATCCAGGTGCACGACCGCAAGCCAGAGGATTGGTCGCCCCTCCTCTACCAGGCCTGGGGCGAAGCGATGCAGGACCCGGGCGACTGGGCGCGCGCGGCAGAGGCCGCTGGCGCCGACCTCATTTTCCTCACCCTCAGCGCCACTCTCGCCGACGGAAAACCCAACACCCCCGCCAACGCCCGAACCGTGGTGCGCAAAGTGCTGGACTCCACCAGCCTGCCACTGGCCGTCATCGGCCCGGGGCAGGCGGAACTCGATAACGAGCTCCTGGTAGCCGTGGCCGAAGAAGGCAAGGGCGAACGCCTGCTGCTTGGCACCTGCGAAGACAAGAACTACCGCACCATCGTCGCCACCGCCATGGCCAACGACCACCTGGTGCAGTCCAAGACCCCCATGGACGTGAACCTCTCCAAGCAGATGATCATCCTCATCCACGACATGGGCATGCCTTTGGACCGCATCGTGATGGACCCCACCACAGGAGCCCTTGGCTACGGCATCGAGTACGGCTACTCGGTCATGGAGCGACTGCGCCTGGCCGCCCTGCAGGGCGACAGCATGACTCAGCAGCCCATCATGGTCACACCGGGTGAGGAGTGCTGGAAGGTCAAGGAATCCCGGGTCGGCGAGGGCGTGCCGGCAGCGTGGGGGGATTGGGCGCGCCGCGCCATCTACTGGGAGACTACGACGGCCGCCAGCCTGATCCACGCCGGCGCCAACCTCGTCGTCGTGCGCCATCCAGAGAGCCTGCGCGCGCTGCGCACCCTGATCGAAACCCTGGGCAGCCCGAAGCCGGCAGGCTGACAGGCGGAGGAGCATCATGCCGCTCACGGGACTCGAGATCTACAAGCTTCTGCCGCAGACCAACTGCAAGGAATGCGGCTTTCCCACCTGCCTGGCCTTCGCCATGAAACTGGCCGCCAAGCAGGCGGAGCTTAAGAGCTGCCCCTACGTCCGCGAGGAGGCCAAGGCCAAGCTCGAGGCGGCCTCGGCCCCGCCAATCCGCCTCGTCACGCTTGCCGGTGATGGGACGCAAATCGAGGTCGGCAACGAAACCGTCCTCTTCCGCCACGAGAAGACCTTCTACCACCGCCCCGGCCTCTTCCTGCACCTGCGCGACAGCGATGGGGCCGATGCCCTCAAGCAGCGCGCCGGCGAAGCCGACGCCTACAAGGTCGACTACGTTGGCATCAGCCTCGGCCTGGATGGGTTTGCCGTCGAGGCCGTCTCGGGGGACGCCTCCACCTTCGCCGCTGCCATCAGCGCCGTCCGTTCGGTCAGCAAGAAGCCGCTCATTCTGATGGCCGCCAATCCCGAGATGGCCAAGGCCGGCGCCCAGGCAGCAGCCGGCATCCGCCCCCTGCTCTACGCCGCCGACGCCAGCAACTGGCAGGCCATGGCCGAGGTGGCCAAGGAAACCAAACTGCCGTTGGCCGTCCGCGCAGAGACCCTCGAGGCGCTCGCCGAACTCTCCCAATCCTTGACCCAGGCGGGCATCGAAGACCTGGTGCTCGATCCCACCCCTCGCGGCTACCTCGACACGCTCCATAAGTTGACCTCGATCCGGCGCCTGGCCCTCAAGAGCAGCTTCCGCCCCCTCGGCTTCCCGGTGATCACCTTCCCCGGGGCCGACGGCAGCGCCTCGGAGGCACTGCTGGCGGCGGAGCACATCGCCAAGTACGCCAGCCTGATCGTGCTGGACACCTTCGACCCCGCCATGCTCTACCCGCTGCTGGTCCTGCGCCAGAACCTGTACACCGATCCGCAGAAGCCGATCCAGGTCCTCCCGGGCCTGTACGAAATCAACGCGCCGAACGAGAAGTCGCCGGTCATGGTGACCACGAACTTCTCGATCACCTACTTCGCCGTCTCCAACGAGGTCGAGGGTTCGGGCTGGCCGGCCTGGTTGGTCGTCACCGACGCCGAAGGCATGAGCGTGCTCACCGCCTGGGCCGCCGGCAAGTTCGACGCCGAGCGCATCGCCAAGGCCGTGAAGTCTTCAGGCGTGAAAGACCGCATCGGCCATCAGCGCGTTATCATCCCTGGCGCCGTGGCCGTCCTCTCCGGCGAGCTGGAAGAGGAATTGCAGGGCTGGCACATCATGGTCGGGCCGCGCGAGGCCGTCGACATCGCCAACTACCTCAAGGCGATGTGGCCGAACTGAGCGCGGCCTTGAAGCCAAGGCTGTTCCCGCTCAGGCACCGCGGCCGCGGCAGGATGCCCCCGGTGCCTGAGCGCCTCGAGGGGCGCGCTGCGCCTAATCGGCCCCGCCGGAGGATTTCGCCGGGAGGGCCGAGCATCCCGCAAGGCCCCTGGCTGCACTGCAATGCCTCTCGACCGACGGGCGCGGCGGCGGGACAGAGGCCCCTGGGCCGTGGTCGCTCGTCAGGCGAGAAGGCCCACTCGGGCTGGACCGCATCGACGATGCCGGGCGCGGGCAAAGCGCCCGGGCGAATGCGTCGCCCCGCAAGGTGGGGTAGCACAAGACGATGGCCAAGCACAAGGTCACATTCCTGCCGGATGGCCTGACGGTTGAGGTGCCCACGGGCGCGCTGATCACCGAGGCAGCCCGCCTGAAAGGACTCGGCCTCGCTCAGCCCTGCGGCGGACAAGGCCGCTGCGGCCGCTGTGCTGTCGTCATCGAACAGGGCCAAGCGCGCCGGCGTTCCACCATCCGCCTCTCGCCCGATGACCTGGCCGCCGGCCACGCCCTGGCCTGCCAGACCGTCATCGAAGGCGATGTCCAGATCCGCCTTCTCGAGCCGGAACGCATCGAGCGGCGCCTCGTCACGGACAAGGCGGCCCGCAAAGTCGAGCTACCCTTCCCCTACGACCCGGCGCTTGATCAGTCGATTCGCGTGCTGCGCCTCGAGCTCTCACCACCGACGCTCCAGGACAATGTCGATGACCTCACCCGCCTGCAGCGCGGCCTGGCCGCCCGGGGGTTCGAGAACGTCGACATCCCGCTGCCGATCTTGCGCCGCCTGGCCGAAGCGCTGCGCCAGGCCGAATGGCTGCCCTGGATCGCCCTGGACGTCCCCGCGCAGAGCAACGTACCCGCCCGCATGGTCGACCTTGCCCCCGAGCCGATCCGTCCGATCGGGCTGGCGTTAGACATCGGCACCACCACCATGACCGCCTATCTCGTCGACCTCGCCAGCGGAGAGGTGATGGCCTCGAGCGCCGAATACAATGGCCAGATCGCCTTTGGCGAAGACGTGATTTCGCGCATCGTGTACGCCGGAAGGGATGGCGGCCTCGACGACCTCGGCCAGGCAGCGCGCAGTACCTTGACAACACTGCTGGAGCGGCTCCGCTCGCGCACCGCCGTTCCGCCCGAACGCATCCACAAGGTGACAGTGGCTGGCAACACCACCATGATTCACCTCTTCCTCGGCCTGCCCCCGGCACGCATCCGACTTGCCCCCTACATCCCCACCGCCAACCGACCCCCGACCTACTGGGCTGCAGACCTCGCCCTGCCCCTCAACCCGGCGGCAACCGTCGACTGCCTGCAGGGCGTGGCGTCCTACGTCGGCGCCGACATCACCGCCGGCGTTCTGGCCTGCGGACTGGCCGAGGCCGAGGGCCTCACATTGTTCATCGACGTCGGCACCAACGGCGAGATCGTCCTCGGCACGCGCGACTGGATGGTCACCTGCGCCTGCTCTGCCGGCCCGGCCTTCGAGGGCGCCGGCGTCGTCAACGGCATGCGCGCCACCGCGGGCGCCATCGAAGAGGTCTGGGTGAGCTCGCAGACCTACGAGCCCACCTATCGGGTCATCGGCGACGGGCCGCCGCGCGGCCTGTGCGGCTCGGGTCTGATTTCCCTGCTGGCGGAGCTCTTCGTCACCGGCGTCATCGATCGAGCCGGCAACATCAAGATCAACCTCGACACGCCGCGCGTCCGTCAGGGGGACCACGGACCGGAGTACGTCGTCGCCTGGGCTGATCAAACCCAGACCGGCCGCGACATCGTCCTCTCCAAGGTCGACGTCGACAACCTGCTCCGGGCCAAGGCCGCCATCTATGCCGGCTTCACCGTCCTGGCAAACAGCGTTGGCGTCCGCTTGGCTGATGTGCAGCAGGTTCTGGTCGGCGGTTCCTTCGGCAAATACATCAATGTCGAGAAGGCCATCCAGATCGGCCTGCTGCCCGACCTGCCGTGGGACCGCTTTCACTTCCTGGGCAACACCGCGGTCATGGGTGCCTACATGGCCTTGCTCTCGCGCGATGCCAAGCAGCGCCTGGAGCAGATCGCCCGCATGATGACCTACATCGAGCTCTCCGCCGACAACGCCTTCTACGAAGCCTTCACCGCCGCCCTCTTCCTCCCCCACACCGAGATCGCCCGCTTCCCCAGTGTGGCCGAGGTGTGGGAGCGCGAGGCCGGCCGCCAGGCAGCAGGGGAGGCGAGATGACCCTCACCGGCCTTCACCTGCTTCTGACCTACCGCTGCCTTTCGTCATGTGTCCACTGCTTCGTTTGGGGCAGCCCGCAGCAGCAAGGGACGTTCACCCTGGCCGGCGTGCGGGAGGTCCTGCGCCAGGCAAAGTCGCTGGGCACGATCGAGTGGGTCTATTTCGAAGGCGGGGAGCCGTTCCTGTACTACCCCGTCCTGGTGGCGGCCGTCGAGGAAGCGGCCTCCCTCGGATTCCAAGTAGGCGTGGTGACATTTCCCTACTGGGCCACCGGCGTCGAAGATGCGCTCGCCTGGCTCCGCCCCCTGGCCGGGCGCCTGCAGGACCTCACGGTTTCCACTGACCTCTTCCACTTTGACGAGAAGATCAGCCCACAGGCGCGCAGCGCCATGGCGGCCGCCGAGGGACTTGATATCCCCGTCGATACCATCGTGTGCGAGGTGCCCCAGGCCAGCCCCGGGCACCCTGCGCAAGCGGCCGGCGACCCTGTCTCAAGCGGCCCCATCATGTTTCGCGGCCGGGCCGCCAAGGAACTTGCGCCAAAGGCCCCCCTGCGACCCTGGCAGGACTTCCGTGAGTGCCCGCACGAACGGCTCGACGATCCCGGCCGAGTGCACGTCGACCCTCTCGGCTACCTGCACGTCTGCCAGGGCCTGACGATGGGCAACCTGCTGAAGGAGCCTCTGCATGCCATCGTCGCAGCCTATCGTCCGCGCGACCATCCAATTATCGGCCCCTTGCTGCGGGGTGGGCCGGCTGCGCTGGTTGAGGCATTTGGCCTGGAGCGCGAAGAGGGCTACGCCGATGCCTGTCATCTGTGTTACGTGGCGCGCGAGGCGCTCCGCCCTCGCTACCCAGAGATGCTCGCGCCCAGCCAGATGTATGGAGAGGTTGCGGCCGTATGAGCACAGCAACCCACGTCATGGACTGGCTGTTGGAGAAGAAGGACCCCGGGGTGCGCTGCTTCGCCCTGCGCGACCTGCTGGGCGCGCCAAATGACGACCCGGAAGTCCAGGCTGCCCGCCGCGCAGCGGTGCGCACGTCGCCGGTGCGCGAGATTCTTGAAGCGCAGCAGCCCGAAGGATTCTGGGTGAAGCCCGGCCCCGGCTATGGCCCGAAGTACAGGGGAACAGCCTGGCAGGTGATCTTCCTCGGCCAGTTCGCAGCCGACGGCCGCGATCGCCGCGTTCGCCGCGCCGTCCACTACGTCCTCGATCACGGCCGCGCACCGCAGGGCGGTTTCTCCGTCAATGCCTTGGCCTCGGGTTTGGTTCACTGCCTGCAAGGAAACCTGGCTGCGGCAATCCTCGAATTGGGCTTCGCGGACGACCCCCGCCTCAGACAGGCGCTCGACTGGCTTGCGCGCAGCATCACCGGCGAGGGCATCGCCCCAGCCGGCGACGGGCCCGGTTCGGTGCGCTACCTGCGATCGGGCAACAGCGCCCCCGGCTTCTGCTGCTCAGCCAATAACCACCTGCCGTGTGCCTGGGGTGCCATCCCGGCCCTGGACGCTCTCAGCCAGGTCCCGGCCGGCTCGCGCACTCCGGCCATCCGCCGGGCGATCAAGGCCGGCGTGGAGTTCCTATTCAGCCGCGACCCGGCCGTCGCCAACTACCCGATGGGCTACTCCCACACACCGACCCGGTCTTGGTTCCAGTTCGGCTACCCTCTCGGTTATGTCAGCGACGCGCTGCGCAACGCCGAGGTGCTCGTGGCCCTCGGCCACGGCCGGGACCGGCGGCTGAAGCCCCTCGGGGACCTCATCCTCGCCAAGCGGCGCCCCGACGGCCGCTGGCCCCTCGAGTACAGCTACAACGGCAAGACCTGGTTCACGCTGGAGGGGAGGGGGCGGCCCAGCAAGTGGGTGACCCTGCGTGCGCTGCGCGCCTTGCGCGGCATGGGACTTGAGACCCTGGGATAATGGTAGCGGAGGAACGGTATGACGACGACGATTGCTCTGGCAGGTAAGGGAGGCACCGGCAAGACAACGGTGGCGGCGCTTCTGATTCGGGCCCTGCTGCGCCGCACTTCCGGCCCGGTCCTGGCCATCGACGCCGATCCATCCATCAACCTCCACTTGGCTCTCGGGCTGCCCGCGCCGGCCACGGTGGGCGAGATACGGGAGGAGATGTTTGAGACGGCGCAGGCCGCTCAACTCGGCGTGGCCATCAGCCGCCACGAGTATCTCGCCCGCGAGGTGCGCCTGGCACTCGAGGAGGGCGAGCGCATCGACCTGCTGGCCATGGGCCGCCCGGAGGGTCAGGGCTGCTACTGCGCCGTGAATCACCTGCTGCGTCAGGTGGTCGACGACCTCGGGCGAAGTTACGAGTACGTCGTCGTCGACAACGAGGCGGGCATGGAACACATCAGTCGGCGCACGACGCGCGACGTGGACGCCCTGCTGGTGGTGACCGACCCCACGGTGCGCGGCGTGCGCGCGGCCGAGACGATCGCTCGCCTCGCCAGCGACCTGGAGGTGAACGTCCGACACACGATGCTTGTCATCAACCGAGTGGCAGGAGACCCGCCGCCGTCGCTCCAGCGGGCCATCGACGCCCTGGGACTCGAATTGGCGGCCATGATCCCGGCCGATGACCGCATCAATGAACTCGACAGCCTTGGCCAGCCGCTGGTGACCCTGGATGGAGATTCGCCCGCCTGGCGGGCTGTGGACGCCATGACCGACCGCCTGCTCAGCCTGCTCAAGACCAGAGGAGTGTCATCATGATCAAGATCGGCGAAAACATCCACATCATCTCGCCGAGGGTGAAGGAAGCCCTGGCCAATCGCGACGGCGCCTTCTTCGTCGACCTGGCCCGCCGCCAGAAAGCGGCCGGGGCGGACGCCCTCGACCTTAACATCGGGCCGCAGAAGAAGGCCGGGCCCGAAGTCATGGACTGGCTGGTGGACTGCGTCCAGGAGGCCGTCCCCGGCATGACCCTCTCCTTCGACACCACCAACCTAGCCGCCATCGAGGTCGGGCTGAAGAAGGTCGGGTCGAATGCCATTGTCAACTCGACCTCGGCCGAGGAAGAGCGGCTCGCCAACGTACCACCGCTGGCGGCGAAGTACGGTGCAGGACTGATCGCCCTGTGCATGGAGAAGAGCGGCATCCCGGTCAGTGCCGACGCCCGGGTGGCTACCGCCATGGAGAAGCTGATCCCGCGCGCCCAGGAAGTGGGCATCCCCATGGAGAAGCTCTTCATTGATCCGCTGATCCTCACCGTCTCCGGCTGCCAGGAGTTTGTCCCCCAGGCCATCGAGACGGTGCGCATGCTGAAGATGGTGGCCGATCCGCCGCCGATGACGGTCGTCGGCCTGTCGAACGTCTCCAACCAGGTGCCGATGGAGATGCGGCCGCGCCTCAACCAGGTCTACGTGGTGATGCTGATGGCCGCCGGCCTCGACGCCGCTATCCTGGACCCGCTCGACCACAAGTTGATGGACATCATCCGCATCGTGGAGACGCGCGATGGATCCACTCCTGCCGGCGCCCTCTACCTCAAGCTGCACGATGCCGTGGCCGCCGGCGAGGAACTCCAGCCCGAAGACGTCGACATGTCGGATCGCGAGCAGGTGGAAATCTGGAAGACTGTGCAGGTCCTGCTCAACAAGGTCATCTACACCGATTCCTATTTGCGCCTCTAACCCAGCGCGCCAACCAAGGAGTGCCCTCTGATGCCAAATCCTGCTGCCCCCCTGAACGTCGATGAGCTTCTCGCCAAGGCCAAGCAGCCATCAGCGGATGCGATGAGACTCCACCCCTTCTATAGGGGCAAGGTGGAAGTGGCGCTCAAGTGCTGCATCCGTGATTTCAACGACTTCGCCATCTGGTACACGCCCGGCGTGGCCGCTGCCTGCCGCGCCATTGCCGAGGATCCGGAACTTGTCTATGAACATACCCATAAGTGGAACACCGTGGCCGTCGTTTCTGATGGGACGCGCGTCCTGGGCCTGGGCAACATCGGCCCCAAGGCAGGCCTGCCCGTCATGGAGGGCAAGGCGCTGCTGTACAAGTATCTCGGCGGCGTGGACGCCTGGCCCATCATGCTTGACACCAAGGACCCCGATAAGCTGATCGAGACCGTGCTGCTCATCCAGCCGGGGTTCGGCGGCATCAATCTGGAGGACATTGCCCAGCCCAAGTGCTTCCGCGTCCTCGACACCCTGCGCGAACGGGCCGAGATCCCCGTCTGGCATGACGACCAGCAGGGGACGGCCACCGTCACCCTGGCCGGCCTGCTGAATGCGCTGACGATCGTCAATAAGAAGCTGCCCGATGTCTCCATCGCTTTTGTCGGCTCAGGCGCCTCCAACGTGGCCTGCGCCCGCTTGATCTTCGCTACCGGCGCCGATCCCGGCAAGTGCTACGTCGTCGACAGCAAGGGCATCCTCCACAAGGGCCGCAGCGACGTCGAGGCTCGCAAGGAAGAGTTCGCCAGCAAGTGGAAGATGTGTCAGATCACCAACGCTGCCGGGCGGCACGGTGGCATCCCCGAGGCCATGAAGGGCGCCGATGTGGTCATCGGCATGGCCACGCCCGGCCCCGGAGTGATCCAACCCGAGTGGGTGCGCAACATGGCCAGCGACCCCATCGTCTTCGCCTGCGCCAACCCGGTGCCCGAAATCTGGCCGTGGGAAGCCAAGGAGGCCGGCGCCGCCGTCATCGCCACGGGCCGTTCGGACTTCCCGAATCAGGTCAACAACTCCCTCGGCTTTCCCGGGATCTTCCGCGGCAGCCTCGACGTGCGCGCCCGCACCATCACCGACGCCATGTGCATGGCAGCCGCCCACGAGCTGGCCAGCATGGCCGCGGAGAAGGGGCTGACGCCGGACTACATCATCCCCAACATGGACGAGTGGGAGGTGTTCCCGCGCGAGGCCGCCGCCGTGGCCATGAAGGCCATCGAGGAGGGCGTGGCGCGCAAGAAGATCACCTACGAGGAAGAGCTCAAGAACGCCGAGCAGACTATCCGCCGCTCGCGCGACCTGACCAAGACGATGATGGCCGACGGGTTCATCCCCGAGGCTCCATGAACCAGCAAGCCGCACAGGGCAGGGAGGCGGAGTGCCACCTCCCTGCCCTCCGCCCAGGGAGGGGCTTGGCGATGAGCGGAAAGGTGCGCCCGTTGGTGGCAGGACCCTCTCGCCACCCCAGGTTCGAGGAGTAAGTGCCATGCTCAACCAACAGGATGTGCTCTACCGGCAACTGGTCACCCTGGCCGACGGAACCCGCGTGCTGCTCCGCTTCCTCACCCCCGCCGACCGCCAGGCGCTGCTGGACCTCTACGCCCCGCTAACCGCCGAGGACCTGCGCTACTTCCGCCAGAAGGTCAGCGACCGCAAGGTCGTCGAATCCTGGGTGGATGAGCTGGACTACGCGAAGGTGCTGCCCCTGGTGGCCTTCGTCGGCGAGCGCATGGTGGGCGATGCCACGCTGCACTTCGGCTCCGGCCCCACGCGCCACATCGCCGAGGTCCACATCTTCCTGGCCAAGGACTTCCGCCGTCGCGGCCTGGGCACGCAAATGATCCGGGCGCTGATCGACCTGGCGCGCCGCCGCGGCCTGCACTACCTGCTGGCCCAGATCGTGAGCGACCAGACCACTGTCATCAAGGCGTTCGAACAGCTGGGCTTTCAGCGCAAGTGCACGATGGACAACTTCTTCATGTTCCCCGACGGCGAGCTGCGCGACGTGGCCCAGATGGTGCTCACCCTGCGGCCCGCAGGGACGGAGTTCTAGAGCCGCTGTGGCACTCTGTCGCCTGGGGGAAGCCTTGCCGGCAGGGGGCAGTTTTCCCCTTGCGCGTTCGGAATCCCAGGCTGGCAGGTTGGCAGCCTCACCCAGGGCGCCGATGATTCCCCTTCATCCATGAACCTCAGCGGACCATTGCCCCTGGCCTTGATCTGGACCGCACTCGGTTTCCTGGCTGGCTCTTTCCCCTTCTCCGTCTGGCTGGGACGCTGGATCGCCCACGCCGACATCCGCCGCTTCGGCGACGGAAATCCGGGCTCGATCAACGCCTGGCGAGCCGGCGGATGGCGGGCTGGTGTGCCAGCACTTCTGCTCGACTTCCTCAAGGGAGCCGTGCCCGTAGCACTGGCCAATTTCCTGTGCGGGCTGCCCAGCTGGTGGTTGGTCCCGGTCGCCCTGGCGCCCATCCTGGGGCATGCGTTCTCACCCTGGCTAGGGTTTCGGGGAGGCAAGGCCGTTGCCACCACTTTCGGCATCTGGACCGGGCTTCTCCCCGGTGAAGGACCCTCCATCCTGGGTCTGCTGCTGGCAGTCCCCGTTGCCATGCAGCGGACAGATTCCTGGTCGGTTGTGGCCGGAATGCTGGCCTTCCTCGGTTACCTCACGCTGCGCCATTCGGCCGCCCCGCTCATCGCGATCTGGGCTGGCAGCTTCGCCGTCCTCCTGTGGAAGCAGCGGCGAGACCTGCACGCCCGGCCTCGCCTGCGCCCCTGGGTCCTGCGCCTGCTGCGTAGGTCTCCGTGACCTCGTTCTGGTACCAACACCAGGTCAGCATCACGGTCTTCCTTGCGGTCCTCTTGCTCATCGCGAGCATCAACGCTCTGTCACTGCCGCGGCTGGGGACATATCCGGCTCCCAGCACCCTGCCGCGGCTTTCCGTCTTGATCCCGGTGCGCAACGAGCGCGAGACCATCCTCCCCTGTCTGCGCTCGCTTCTCGCGCAGGATTATCCGGAGTACGAAGTGCTTGTTCTCGATGACAGCTCAACCGACGGGACAGGCAGCATGGTGGCCAGTGCCGCGGCATCCGACCCGCGCCCGCGTCTCCTCGAAGGCCGTCAGCTGCCACCCGGTTGGCTCGGAAAGTCGTGGGCCTGTCAGCAGCTGGCCGACGCCGCCTCCGGAGCTGTCCTTCTTTTCGTCGATGCCGACACGGTCCACCATCCCCAGATGCTGCGGCAGGCGATTGCCGCACTCTCGGCAGAGAATGCCGACATGCTCACCGGCTTCCTGCGCCAGGACACCCTGACCTGGGGCGAGAGGCTGACTGTGCCCGTGGCCATGTGGTGTTTCTTCTCGTTCCTGCCCATCCCGCTCGCACACCGCCTGCGGGCGCCGTGGCTGTCCCTCAGCAACGGACAATGGATGATGTTCCGTCGCGATGCCTATCTGGCTGTGGGCGGCCACGCCTCGGTGCTGGACGATCGCGTCGAAGACATCGCCCTCGGCCGTCGGGTCAAGGCGAGGGGCTTGCGCTGGCGCCTGGTAGACGCCAGCCAGGCCGTTCGCTGCCGCATGTACAGAGGTTTCCGAGACGCGGTCGACGGCTTCAGCAAGAACCTCTTCCCTGTGTTCCGCTTCCGCCTGCTGCCCTACCTCTTCGTCTGGGCCTGGCTCGCGCTCATCACCTGGGAGCCTTTGCTCGTGACAGCGCTCTCCCCGCTGAGCATCGGGGCGTCAACCTTTCGCGTATGGCCAGCTGCGGTCGCGGTCGTTGAGTCGCTTGCCCTCTGGTACCTTGTGCTCGTTCGACTGCGCTTCGACCGCCGTCTGTCGCTGCTGTATCCGATCAGCGTCCTGCTGTTCAGCCTCATCGCCCTGCGCTCTCTGCTTCTCACGGCTTCGGGCAGGACGAGGTGGAAAGGCCGTCTACTGCCTCGCCAGAAACCTCGCTGGATTTGAGAACAGTAATCTACACAAGCACCGACAGCAGGCTTGCGGCGCACCTCAGCCCGTCTTCATGCCAGGAGCATCCCCGCCCCAACGCCGGGCGCGCTGTGCACCACCGGATCACCAATCCGCTGGTACAGTCACGCGCGGCGCTCGATCGTCATGCGGCACACCCAGCGGTCGACTCCGCCAAGTCGATACTTGTAGTCCTCGCCGCCGCGCAGGAAGTCGAATTCCTCCCGCCCGTGCTCGATTGCCCAGCGGATCAGATACGCGATGAGCACCCATCCGGGTGACAGCCACTGGTATTCCGGGTTGAGGCCGGAGTTGTAGACCCAGATCCGATTTCCATAATCGAAGTTCAGATAGCCGGCGACCGGCACGCCGGCCACTTCCATCAGAGCCATTTGAAGCCAGCCTTGCTCGCGGCCGACGCGCGCGCACTGCCCAAACTGGCGTCGCATGCCCGGCGTCAGAAAGCGAGCCTTCACGGGATCGAAGGCCATCAGCCCCATGAACGTTTCCATCGCCGCGTCCAGGTCTTCCTCCCGTCCGACGATGCGCCATCGGATTGGATCAGGATGCGATTCAGCCCGCCGTATCTTGCGCCGCAGTTCGTGCCGCTGCTTCTTCTCAAGATGGCTCAGGTATGCCTCCCACGAGCCGGGCAGCCTCGCCACCGGGCACGGCTGATAGCGCCCCTGCCTGACGCTCCAGCCGCGGCCTTCCGCGGCCTGCCGCAGCGCCGATAGAGTCGGCGAAGTCTCGGGCACGTTGTACAGGTCGATCACTTCCCATCCTGGCGGCCCATCGGAAGCCAGCGAAACGAGCAGGGTTTCGCACAGCCGCGCCACATTGGCGGGCGCAGCGATCACGTCCAGGTGGTCTGAGATCTCGATGCTCCCCATCAGCATGAGCCTCGGACGACCGTCGCGCGTGCGCGTGAAGAAAAGCGGCGCCAGACCTTCGATCTCTCCGGACCGGCCGCGGCTCACCCCAACCCACAACTCCCCACTCGCCCATTCCCCACCCCCACGCGTCGACCACCAGACGCTCAAGTACTCATGACGCAGGAAGGGCACATCCGTGATCGAGCGTCGCAGCAGCTCATTCCAGGGGGTGGCCAGCGCCGCCAGGCTTTCCTCATCGTGGATGAAGGTGAAAGGCATTGGTGCACACTCGCTGCTGTCAAGTCCAGACAACGGCTGGCCTGCCACCACGCAAGCGATGCCGATTGTACCTTGCCCGGCACTGTTCTTGCATGCACAATTGCACGGCGGAGGTCGTCCCTGTACAATGGAGGCGATGCCCCAAACGCTTGATGCCGATGTCGCGCTGATCCATGTGGCTGGCGGCGAGGCGCGCGTCACCGCCCCGCCCGGCATCCTTGCCCAGACCCCGCCGCGCCGCGCGGCACGCGGCCGGGCGGAGGACATGCTTTTTGTCAGCCTGGCACTCCAGGCGCCGCGCACGCTTTCACCAGCCTTCCTCGACCAGCTGGCTCACCAGGCATCTCGCGCCTTCTACGGAACCCCGGGATCGGTGACCTCCGCCCTGCGCGAGGCGGCGGCGGAAGTCAACGACCGGCTGGTGGAGGCCAACCGCCGTCCAGAGACTATCGGCCAGCTCCAAGGCCGGCTGATCTCCGCCGTTCTGCGCGGCCGGGACCTGTATCTGTGCCAATGTGGCCCGGCCCAGGCGATTCTGATCCGGCCGGGTCAGGTCACACGGTTGACCTCCGAGGAGGCCGCCAGCCGCCCCCTGGGTCTGACGGCCACGCCCCTTGTCCGCTATCACCATCTCGAAATCCATCCGGGTGACCTTGTCATCCTCACTTGCGCACCCCCGCCCGGTTGGTCCGAACCCATGCTCTCAGGGCTTTCCGGACTCGAGCCGGCACAGGCGCTCGACCGCCTTGTGGCGGCCACGAGGACTGATCTGACCGGGATCCTACTGCGCCCGATCCAGCCGGTCACGGCTGCGCAGGCCGAGACACCATCACGTGCCGCCGCCAGTCCCACCCCGCAGGAGCCAACCATCGTTCGACCTCAGCCCCTGCGACCGACGCTGACCCGCCCACACCCGACGCCTTCCCGCACTGAGACCACTGAAACTGCCCCGCCCCTGCGGCCGCGGCGACACGCGGCGCGGGGCGGGAGTCGCGCGCCGCGCGCTGCACCAGGACCCTGGCAGCAGAAGTTGGGCGCAACCCTCGAGCGAGCGGGCGCATGGTTGACGCGCCTTTCGGCTCCCGTCGGCACCTGGCTGCGGCGGCTGGCCCCGGGCCTCGTCGAGCCTCAGGCCCCAAGCGCGCTGCCGCAGAGCCTGATGCTGGCCACGGCCGTGGCTGTTCCCCTGCTTGTCGTGACCGTCGCCGCGCTGGTCTACTTCCGCAGCGGCCGTTCGGAGCTGTACCAGCAGTACCTGATGCAAGCCCAGACCTCCGTCGTGGCGGCGCAACTCAAGCCAAATCCGCAGGAAGCCTGGCCGGACTGGGAGGCCGCCCTGGCCTGGCTGGACCTGGCTGAGCGCTACCGCCAGACGCAGGAGTCCCGGACCTTGCGGCTGCAGGTGCAGGCCGCGCTCGATTCCCTTAACCGGGTCTCGCGCCTGGAGTACCGCCCAGCCGTCAGCGGAGGCTTCGGCGCCAATGCGCGCATCACCGCCCTGGCCGCCACCTCCACCGATCTGTACGTCCTCGACGCCCGGCGACTGGTCATCTGGCACGCGTGGTTCACCGGGCGCGGCTTCGAGATCGACCGGGATTTCGACTGCCTGGACGGGCCCGGAACTGTCCCCGGCATGACCGCCCCGGTAGACCTGGTCAGCCTCTCTGAGCGAGGGGGGCTGCTCCCCGGCGGGGTCGTCGCCATCGACGAAGACGGCACCCTCGTATACTGCGCCCCCGACACGCCATCCGCCTACAGCCAGCTCACTCCGCCCGACAGCGGCTGGGGCCGCATCCAGGCCGTGGACGTCTTCGGCGACAAGCTCTACGTTCTCGACCCGCAGGCAAACTCGGTGTGGATCTACGATGCCTCCGGCGGGCTGTTCAGCGACACGCCGGCCTTCTACTTCGTCGACCAAGTGCCAGACCTCAAGGAGGCTGTCGACCTGGCCCTGGCCCAGGACCAGCTCCTGCTTCTGTTCAGCGACGGCCATGTCGAGAGCTGCCGCCGGACGGTGGAAGACCAAGCCGGCGGCGGGACGCGCATCCGCGTCGAATGCGACCAGGCAATGCGCTTCCAGAGCGACCATCCGGGCCAGGAATCCACCGAGCACATCCCAGGCGCCGTACCGATCGAGATGGCCTACTCGCCTCCGCCCGAACCCTCGCTCTATTTCTTGGATGCCCTCAGCGACAGCGTCTTCATCTACAGCATGCGGCTGGTCTACCAGGGGCAGCTGCTTCCGACGACCCCGTTCCGCAGCCGACCCACCGCCCTGGCCCTCGGCCCGCCCAACAGCCTGTTCTTGGCCGTTGAGGACCAGGTCTTCTACGCCCAGCCCGGGCGCTGAGACCGCTGTCGGAGCATGCTGAGCAGAGGATCGCATGGGTCTGACCTCGCCTCATCATGCAGTGACAGTGTGCCGCCATGCTGTTGCGCGTCCGGTGGACATGAGCCGCACGGCACAAGCGGCGGCTTTGACAGGCTTCCGCCGCCATACTAGAATTGTGTTCCCCCGGGAGGGACGCCTGTGAGCCGTTGGCCTGGCAAGTATGTCATCGGTCTGACCGGCAACATCGCCACCGGCAAGAGCGTGGTGCGCAAGATGATCGAGCACCTCGGCGGCTATGGCATCGACGCGGATGCGCTGGCGCACCGTGCCATGGCCAAGGGCGCCCCTGGATACAACGTCATCGTCAAGTCCTTCGGCGAGTGGATCTTGGACGATGAAGGCCAGATCGACCGCGGCCGCCTCGCCAAGCTGGCCTTCGCCGATCCCCGTGCTCTGGAACGGCTGGAAGCCGTCATCCACCCCCTGGTCAGCCACGCCGTCGACTTGCTGATCCGGCGTGCCAAGCAGAACGTCATCGTCATCGAGGCCATCAAGCTGCTGGAATCGGACCTGGCCGCTGGCTGCGACACGATCTGGGTGGTGGATTGCCCGGAGGAGCAACAGATCCAGCGGCTGATGCACAAGCGCAACATGACTGAGAACGCCGCCCGGCAGCGCGCTTCCGCGCAGTCGCCCCAGACGCTCAAGCTCCAGGCGGCCAAGGTGGTCATCCACAACGACGGAAACTTCGAGAAGACCTGGGAGCAGGTGCAGGCGGCGTGGTCAAAGATCCCGCGCGTGGAAGAGGCTCTCCTTCGGCCACCGGTTGTGGCTCGCCCGGGGCAACTGCTGGTGCGGCGGGGGCGGCCTCAGGACGCCGGCGAGATCGCCCGCTTCGTCACTCGCGTCACCCATGGCCGCAAGCGCATGACGCGCGATGATGTGATGGCCGCCTTCGGCGAGAAGGCCTACCTGCTCATCGAGCGCGACGGCAGGCTGGCCGGCGTGGCCGGTTGGCAGGTGGAGAACCTGGTCACCCGCATCGACGAACTCTACTTCGAGCCTGGCCTGCCCCTGGATGAGGCCATCCCGGTGCTGATGGAGACAGTGGAGACCGCCTCGGCCGAGCTGCAGAGCGAGGCCTCCCTGCTCTTCCTGGCTCCCTACCTGGCTCGTCATGTCGGCGCCTGGCGTGCCGTGGGCTATCGGCCGCAGACCATCCAGGGGCTGGGCGTGCGCGCCTGGCAGGAGGCAGCTGTCGAATCGATGCCGCGGGGCGCTTCGCTCTGGTTCAAGCGACTGCGCGAGGATCGCGTCCTGCGGCCGCTGTAGACCGCGCAGCAAGAAGCAAAGCGCCCGCCGTGCAGCGGGCGCTTTGGGTTCCGAACGCATGCTTCACCACCAGATGCGGAACGAGTCGCGCGTCTGGGCCTGCAACTCCCCGTAGATGACCAGGAACTCAAGCGTCACCACCTGGCCCGGGGGTTGTCCTTCGTAGAGCAGGCTGAGCTGGCTAATGCCGTTCTCATCGGTCTGGGGCATGACCACGGCACGATCGCCGTCGGGGAAGTGGGCGATAAGCAGCACCGCCGCCTTCGCCACCGGGTTGACGTTCTGGTCCCGCACGACCACGAACACCTGCTGTGCTCCGCTGGGGCCCAGGCAAGGGCTCCACACCGAGGCCGTCGGCCGCAGTTCCGTCACCACGTAGGCAGCCGACGCTTCTGTGGAGGCGGCCGCGCCCACGATCACGGCAAGGAGCACAACGCCAGAAAGGCCCACGGCGATTCGGCGCATGGCGCTGCGGATTATAGCCCCGCCCACGGAGGTCATCCTGAGGCCCGCAGGGCAGGAGGTTCTCATCGCCGAAAACGGGATGCTGCGCCGCGATCCCTGGCCAGTCCACCAGGTGGGCAGGGCGATCCTCTGTTCCAGCGCAGGCTGAATCCCCTGGCCGCGACTCACTCCGCCTCTCCCAGCCACAGGCTGACGTACGACTCGTAGCGCGCCGGGTCGACCTTCCCTCGCTCCACCGCCCGCATGACCGCGCACCCCGGCTCGTGAATGTGCGTGCAGTCGTTGAACTCGCACTTCCCCATCCACGGGCGCATCTCCGGAAAGCAGGCGTCGAGCTCCTCCGGCAGCACATCCCACAGTCCCAGGGCCTTCAGACCGGGAGTGTCGGCGACATAGCCGCCGCCCTCGAGCGGGATCAGCTCCCGCACCACCGTCGTGTGCCGCCCTTTGCGCGTCTGGCGGCGGACCTCGCGCGTCCGCAGGCCAAGCCCGGGCTGCACTGCGTTCAGCAGGCTCGACTTGCCCGCCCCTGAAGGTCCGGCCAGCACCGACAGTTTCCCCGCCAGGGCCTTGCGCAAGGCAGGCACGCCTTGCCCGGTCTTCGCCGAGGTGTAGAGGACCGCGTGGCCAAGTTGCTCGTACAGCCCGAAGGTGGCGCGCGCCCTGCGCCGGCCGACAAGGTCGACCTTGTTGGCGCAGATGATGGCAGGCAGCTCTTGGCGCTCGGCAGCAACAAGGAAGCGATCTAGCATGCGCAGCCGCGGCTCGGGGTCGGCGCTGGCGAAGACGAAGACGGCCTGATCCGGGTTGGCAACGATCACTTGCTCGAAGAAGCCCCGCGGTCGGGGATCACGTCTGGACAGGGTTCTCTGGCGCGGCTCTATCTCTTCGATCACCCCCGTGCCCTCGGGCAGGAGACGGATGCAGACGCGGTCGCCAACGGCCGCCAGGTCCGCGTCGAGGGGCTGGCGCTTCAGCCGGCCTCGCAGCTGGCAGACGACCGGGCCGCGCTCGGTCTGAACAGTGAAGAAGCCGGATTGAGCCCGCGTGATCAAGCCCGGGAGCAGGTCGCCTCCGCTCGTCATACGCCTCAGGGCGATGGGGTGGCGGTGGGTCCGGCTGCGGCTTCCGGACCCGGTGTGGGCGTGGGAGTTCGCGTCACGCCGATCTCGGACTCCCATGGGTAAAGCTGACGGGGGCCGCCGTAGAAGTAGCTCTCGATGACGCGACGGAAGATCGGCGCGGCCCACTCCGATCCCTCCCCCTGGTATTCCACCAGGACGACGACCGCGATGTCCGGCTTGTTCTGCCGGCCCTCGAAGGTGTAGCCCGCGAACCAGGAATGCGGCCTGGCCGTGCCGCTTTCCGCCGTCCCGGTCTTCCCGGCGATGTCGATGTCTAGCCCGAGGAACCGGCGGCGGGCGGTGCCGCGGTCGGCGCGTATCACCTGCAACATGGCTTGGTGGACGGTGGCCAGGTTCTCCGGGCTGATGGGCAGGGTGCCCTGGGCCTCGGGCTGGAAGGTGTAAGTCGGCTCGCCAACAGCCGGCTGGATGCGCCGCACCAACTGTGGCCGGTTGAGAGTGCCACCGTTGCCGACGGCGGCCACGAAGCGGGCGACCTGCAGCGGAGTGACATTGAGGGACGCCTGGCCGATGGCCAGCTGCACGGCATCCCCCGGCGTCCAGTCGGCGCCCAGGTTCTGACGTTTCCACTCGGGGTCCGGCACGATGCCGCCCCAATCCCCGATCTCGATCCCGGTTGGAGAGCCCAGACCGAAGGCGCGCGCCATGTCCGGCAGCGCTGTCGTCAGGCCCCTGCCGAACAGATCCACCCCGATGTGCCAGAAATACGGGTTGCACGACCGTTCCAGTCCCTGCACCAGCGTGACCGTGCCGTGCGGCGGCAGGTCTTTGGCCACGGTCCAATCGTAGTAGACCTCACCGGGCAGCTCACGGAACTCGCCCGTGCAGGTGTACATCGAGTCCGCGGTGTAGAAGCCGGATTCGAGGGCGGCGGACATGGTGATGATCTTGAAGACGGACCCCAGTGGATAGCCGCCGTCGGTGGCGCGGTTGAGGGTGGGGCTGGACGGGTTGTTGTAGATGCCCGGCAGCAGGTACTGCCAGTTGGGATTGCGCGTGTCGTAGGCGTTGGGGTCGAAGCCGGGCGAGGAGGCCATGGCCAGCACCGCGCCGGTGTCCCGCTCCAGGACGACGATGGCGCCGTTGAAGCCTGCCAGCGCTTGCTGCACGTTGCGCTGCAGATCGCGGTCGAGGTTGGTGTACACCGCCTGGGGCATGACAGGCTCGCGCGAGGCCAGGGTCCCAATCACCTGACCATTGGGGTTGAGCAGGTAGAGCGTGCCGCCGGGCTGTCCACGCAGCTTGTCTTCGAAGGCCCACTCCAGCCCTTCCCGCCCCACGAATTCATCGCCCTCGTAGCCTCGCGCCAGGTAGTCCGCCAGCTCCTCGCGCTGGATCTGCGAGACATAGCCGACCGATTGCGGCGCGACGCCGCCAAAGGGGTAGAAGCGCGTGGAGTAGATCCGCCACCCCACCCCTCCGACGGCCGACAGGGTCCCCTGGTAACGCTGGAACTCTTCCAGCGACACTTCGCCCAGGGGGATGTAGTAGTCGGTGTTGCGGAAAGGTTCGTACCGCGCCTGGATCGTGTCCGAGCGCCAGTCCAGCAAACGCGACAGGGCGGATAGCATCTTGCCTTCGGCCTCTTCGTCGCCGATCTGATTGGGGATGATCCACAGCGCCACCGCATCGCCCTGCGCGACAAGTGCCAGGCCATTGCGGTCGTAGATGTTGGCGCGGGTGGGCGTGACGTAGTCCAGGTACAGGCGGTTGCCGCCGGCCAGCTCCGGCAGGATGGCGGCCTCCGTCCAGGCCATGCGCCAGGCGCCGTCCACCAGGGTCAGGTCCAGCGTCGTATCGCGCACGAAGTCGCCCACGACTGCGGAGTGCAGGATCACGCGGTAGGCGACCTGTGCCGCCCGCGGGTTCAGCAGCGAGGAGACGATCTCATAATCGATCCCGGTCAGGGCGGCGCCGCGCTGCACTTCCTCGTAGCGCTGACGGAACTGCTCCGGGCTGAGGCTGTCCTGGGTTAGCGGGGTCAGCATGCCGTACATGTCCTCGTAACGGCCCTGCTTCCAGGCGTCGAGGAACTGGCGCACGGCAGCCTCAGGGGACGGCGGCGAGATGCTCGTGACGCCGGGCGCAGGCAGCGTGGCCGTGGGATCGGGTGCGCGCGAGCCGCCGAAGGTGCAGGCACCCAGGACGAGCGCCAGGAGGACAGACGTCGCGCGCCTCACGCTGCCGCCCCCAGAATCGATGGATAGACGACGCATCGGTGTCCCGTATGCTGCTGACAGGCCTCCGGGATCGGGACCGGCTGCGGCACCCCCAGCCGACTCAGCGCACGCGCCAGATGACACAGGGGAAGGCCCATGACGTTGGCGAAGCAGCCATGGAGCTTCTCCACAGCGACGAGGCGGAAGCCACCATCCTGGATGCCGTAGCCCCCTGCCTTGTCAAACGGCGCGCCGCTGGCGATGTAGGCCTCGATCTCGCGCTCGCCATAGGCATGCATGGGCACCTCGGTCTCGCAGACCTCAACGTGCGGGTGCCTGCTCGCACTCTCGAGAAGCGCCAGGCCTGTCAGGACGCGATGGCTTCGGCCAGCCAGAGACCGAAGCATCTTCCTGGCTTCATCGGCATCAGCCGGCTTGCCCAGCATTCGCTTCCCATCGACCACAATTGTGTCCGCCCCCAACACCAGCCCCGAGGCCGTCTGCGCGGCCGGCAGCGCCTTGGCAAGGGCCAGCCGGCGGACCATCTCTTCAGGAGCCTCACCGGGCTGATGGGTTTCATCTGCCTCGACAGGCGTCAAGACCGCGCGCCAGCCGATCCCCTCGAGCAGCTCACGCCTGCGAGGCGACGCTGAGGCCAGGATAAGCGTGTGATCCATGCGCCGATCCATCACCATCCTGCCGCGGCAATGCATGTCATTCTAACACAACGGCCTTGCTGTGCTCTCAGGATGGGCACGTCGGCGCGCGCGTGATAGAATATGGGTTGGACGTGAGCGGTGAGGAGGGCGGTATGTCGTCCCCAGCGGTTAGCGCTGCGCTATTGTTCATCCTGATCGACATCCTGTCGTTCCTGCTCTACCTTCTCCTCCTGGGTTACAGCCTTGTTTCGCGGCTGGTGCGCAGGCGACGTGCCGGCTGAGGCCGGAGGACGAATAGGCCCGTCATAACACTCAGAAGCCGGGATTGCCGGCGTGCCCCGTCGGTACGCTCACCGGTCCTCGCGCAGCACAGTCTGCAGTTCGTCGAGGACTTGATCGGAGTTCACGAACCGGAGGCCGCGGAGGCCGAGGGCGACGGCCGCCTCCACGTTCTCCGCCGCGTCGTCGATGAAGAGCGCCTCCTGGGGGGACACGCCGAGGCGATCGAGGGCCAGGCGGTAGATGCGCGGGTCCGGCTTTGCAAGCCCGACCTCGGCGGAAATCACCACGACGTCGAACAGATCGGCCAGACGCCATTCGAGGTCGATCCAGCGGCGCACGTCGGGCCAGGCGTTGGTGATCAGGCCGGTCTTGCGGGCGGGTCGCAGCCGCTGGATGGCCTCGAGCAATCTCCCGTCCAGGCGATCGCCGGCGAAGAAGTCCTGGCTGAGAGTCCCGCGCTCGCTCTCAGGCAGCCCGAGGGCTGCCAGAACCTCGGTCCAGATTTCCCCGGCGCTGGCGCGGCCGAGCGTGGCGGCGCGGCTGGCCCTGCCCTCGAAGACAAGACGCTCAAGCTGACCCGGCTCCAGGCCAAGCTGAGATTCCCATCGGCGTCGGCCGCTCGCATCCTCCGTGCGCAGCAGCACGCCTCCCAGGTCCCACAGTACGACTTTGATGCTCATGATGTGCTCCCGTTGACCGCGCCGACGGCGCGTAGGAGGTCGGCCAGGAGACCGTAGGCGGTGGTCTCCGGGCCGGGGTTGTGCTCGACGATCGTCAGGCCCGGCAGGACGTCGAGTTCGAAGTGGACGAGGGATGAAGTGCCCGACACCGAGGCCAGAGGATCGTCGGCCGGGACGCGTTCGGGCCGGACGCTGGCCCTCACGCCGGACGGCGTGCGCTCAGCGCGGCAGATGAGTTTGAGGGGTGTGCCTGCGGCGCGCGCCGCCCGCACCTGATCGACCGTCAGACCCCGAATCCCCTCGCGCTGGATCTGGCCCGGCTTCAGGGGATAGTCCATCAGCACAGTTGCCAGGGCGCAGGCTTTGACGGCGGCGTCCCATCCGTCGAGGTCGGCGCTGGGATCCGTCTCAGCGATGCCGATGGCCTGGGCCGCCTTCACGGCCTCCTCGAAGCTGCGGCCGGCCTCGATCTCGGTCAGGATGAAATTCGTGGTGGAGTTGAGGATGCCGTGGAAGCGCAGCAGGCGCGCCGCGGGGAGGGTCTCCCGGAACAGCGAGAACACCGGTGCGCCGTCCATCACGGTGGACTCGAAAAGAAAGCGGCGGCCGCGCGCGCGGGCGAGGTCGCGAAGCTCTCGGTAGGCGTGGATGATGGGACCTTTGTTGGCGGTGACAGCGTGCAGGCCGAATTCCTGCGCCGTGCGCAGGTGATCGATCGCTGGCTGGCCGGTCTCGGGGTTGAGCGAGGTCATCTCGAACAGGACATCGGCCTGACTGGCCCCGAGCCAGTCCTCCAGGGAGCAGCAGCGCATGATGTGAGCCGCTGGCAGGCGCCCCACCAGGAGGGTCTGCGGATTGAGGCCGTCGGGGTCCGCCAACCAGCCCAGGCGGCGGCTGGCGATGCCAGTGATCCGCCAGTCGAAGTCATAGCGGGCGCGCAGTTCGACGGATTTGGTCTGCAGCAGCCGGGCCAGGGCTTGGCCTACGTGGCCGAAGCCGAGGAACGCGAGCGAGTAGAGGCGCATGGGGAGCTCCGGGGTGCCTGGCGTTCAGCGGGCGAGGGTAGCGGGGGTTGTGTCTCATGTCAAGCGACAGCCTGTTGCGAGAAGTTTGTCCGATTCGGCAAATTTCCCACGCATTGTTGCCGTTTGCCTCAAAGGATGCTAGGATTGATGGTGACCCGGTTGCCTGGAGCCCCTTTTGACGGCGATCGAGCCCATCGACCGCCAGATTGTCGACCTGCTGATGGAGGACGGCCGGATGTCGTGCGCCGAGATCGCCCGGCGCATCGGCCCGGTCTCCGAGCGCACGGTCCGATACCGGCTGGAGCGCCTGATCAAGCGAGGCGTGGTCCAGGTGGTAGCCATCCCCAACCCAAAGGCCCTTGGCTACTCCGTCATCGCGGACGTCTTCCTCCAGGTGGAGCCGGCTTCAATCATGGACGTGGCCCAGCGGCTGGCGACGCTGGAGTCTGTCAGCTACGTCTCGTGTTCGCTCGGCGAGCAGGACGTCAGCGTGCAGGTCGTGGCCCGCGACAACGCGGAGGTCTACGCCCTGGTCACCGAGGTCATTGCCCACATCCCCGGCGTCCGCAAAACGACGACGCTGATCGTGCCTCGCGTGTTGAAAGACGTCTATCAGTGGCGCATCCCATCCGAGGCCGAGCCTGGCCGAGCAGATTCATCGGCTGGACCTCAGACTGAACCCAACAGGCGAACGGTTCCCGCGCCGCGACCGCGACAGCCGTCCTAGCCGTCGGCGGTTGATGCCAAACCCACGCGCCCGGCGCGTCCGTTAGCGAAGGAGGAGGCGGACATGCAAGTGTCAAGTGCTGGGCTCATCATCGTCGGTATCCTCGTCATCCTGGTGGTGCGGCTGATCATCGGGTATTGGGCCTCGAGGAGGGTGAAGACAACCGTCGACTACGTCGTCGCCGGCCGACGCCTGCCCTGGTGGATGGCGGCCCCCTCGATCATGGCGACGTGGTTCGCGGCCGAGACCTTGATGGGGTCCAGCTCGCAGGCCTATCAATATGGATTCGCCGGCGTGGTCTTCGACCCGTTCGGGGCGACGCTGTGCCTGCTCATCGCAGGGGTGTTGGTCGTCAAGGTTGCGCGCCGTGCTCAATACCTGACGATCATGGACTTCTTCGAGCGACGCTTCGGCAAGACGATGTCGGTGATCGGCACGATCACCCAGATCATCACCTACTTTGGCTGGACGGCGGCGCAGATCGTGGCCGGCGGCGCGATCCTGCAGGCGCTGCTCGGCTGGCCGCTGGCCACCGGGATGATCCTGGTCGCAGCAGTAGTCACGATCTACACCATGGCCGGCGGGCTGTGGGCGGACACGGCCCTCGACTTCATGCAGATGTTCCTCACCTGCGGCGGGCTGGTGATGATCCTCGCCGGCATCCTGAACAGCATCGGCGGGCTGCGCGAGGCAATCGCCATCGCCGGCGCGCAGAATGTCTCCCACCCCCATCCGTTCGCTTTCTGGCCCACCCCGCACGACGGCTACTACGGCTACTTCGGCA
Source organism: uncultured Anaerolineaceae bacterium (assembly GCA_964575425.1). Lineage (GTDB taxonomy): Bacteria > Chloroflexota > Anaerolineae > Anaerolineales > E44-bin32 > DATEAV01. Next base: position 45,414 of record CAZNRD010000007.1, read on the forward strand.
TCAACGGCTGGTTCTACTACATCGCCGCCTGGCTTTCCCTGGGGCTGGGCGCCATCCCGGCACAGGACTACCTCCAGCGCACCTGCGCCGCCAAGGATGAGTCGACGGCTGTCAAGTCCACCTTCGTCGCAGCCGCGTTGTACATCTCGTTTGGCGTGCTCTCACCGCTGATCGGCGTGATCGCCTTCGGCGCGCTCGGGCCGGATCTGGAGGCGGCCGAATCCGAGTTCATCCTGATCTCGATGGCCGACAAGTTCCTTCCGCCGATCCTGGTGGCCATCTTTGTCGCCGCGCTGGCGTCGGCCCTGATGAGCACCTCCGACAGCTCGATGCTGGCCGGAGCGACGATGTTCACCGAAAACCTGGTGAAGCCTTTCAAGCCAGACCTATCGGACAAGACCCAGCTGCTGCTGACCAGGCTCGCCCTGGCGGTCAGCGGCGTCCTCAGCCTGCTGATCGCCCTCTTCGCCTCGACGATCTACGAGCTGGCTGTCCTGGCCAACAGCTCGATTCTGGTGGGGATGGCCGCCCCCTACATCATCGGCATGCACTGGAAGAAGGCCAACCACGCAGGGGCTCTGGCGTCCTTCTTCGCAGGAGTTATCTCCTGGATCGGCCTGGGCATCTACTACTACCACAGCTACATCCTGCCGGTGGGCTACGGCGGTGACCCCGGCGATGCCATCTGGGACGCGTTCTTCGACACGACCATGGTGGCCGCCCTGCCGGCGTTCCTGCTGTCGGTGGTCGCGCTGATTGCCGTCTCGCTGCTCACCCAGAAGCAGGATCCGCCCAAGTCCCTGACCGACATCAACGGCCAGGTCGTCGACATGACCAATCCGCTGGGCAATCCCTTCAGCAAATCAGGATGAACAGTTGCCTGCGCCTGCTGACGGCTGCGTCTGCGCTCTGAGGAGGGCCCGATGAAGGTCTTGCTGGTCGGAACGGGCGGCGTCGGCGAGGCCATCGCCGTCATCGCCCAGGATTTGCCGTGGATCGAGAAGATGGTGTTGACCGACATCAACACCCGCCGGCTGCGGGAGGTGAAGTCGAAGCTGCGCCACCCGGAGAAGTTTCCCACTGCTCGGCTTGATGCCCGCCGCAAGGGCGACATCGTCGCGCTGACCCGACGGCACAAGGTCGATCTGATCATGAACGCGGTGGACCCGCAGTTCAACGAGAAGATCTTCGACGCCGCCTTCCAGTACGGCTGCACCTACATGGACATGGCAATGACCCTGTCCTCGCCCCATCCCGAGCGGCCGTACCAGGAATGCGGCGTCAAGCTGGGCGACTACCAGTTCGCCCGCGCCGACCGCTGGGAGAAGAGGGGGCAGCTGGCCCTGGTGGGCATGGGCGTCGAACCCGGCATGGCTGACGTGTTTGCCAAGTACGCCGAGAAGCACCTTTTCGACGAGATCGACGAGATCAATGTGCGCGACGGCGCCAACCTCGAGGTCCGGGGCTACGAGTTTGCCCCCAACTTCTCCATCTGGACCACCATTGAGGAGTGTCTCAACCCGCCCGTGATCTGGGAAAGGGACCGCGGCTGGTACACCACCGAGCCCTTCTCCGAACCGGAGGTCTTCAACTTCCCCGAGGGCATCGGGCCCTGCGAGTGCGTCAACGTCGAGCACGAGGAGGTTCTGCTCGTCCCTCGCTGGGTGAAGTGCAAGCGCGTCACCTTTAAGTACGGCCTGGGTGAGCACTTCATCAACGTCCTCAAGACCATCAAGATGCTCGGCCTGGACAACAAGTATCCGGTCAAGGTTGGCGAGGCGAAGGTCGCCCCGAGGGATGTCGTGGCCGCCTGTCTGCCCGATCCCGCTCACCTGGGCGACAAGATGACCGGCAAGACCTGCGCCGGCACCTGGGTGAAGGGAACCTACGAGGGCAGGCCGCGCCAGGTCTACCTTTATCAGGTGGCCGACAATGAAACCTGCATGCGCGAGTACGGCGTGCAGGCCGTCGTCTGGCAGACCGCCGTCAATCCCGTGATCGCCATGGAATTGCTTGAGAAGAGCATCTGGAAAGGCGCGGGCGTCCTCGGCCCCGAGGCCTTCGATCCCGATCCCTTCGTGGCCCTGATGCCGAAGTACCGCTTCCCCTTCGGCATGGTCGAGGTGGGATGAGGTCGGCTGCCGCTCGGCTGGGGGGAAGCTCAACCCGAGGAAGGGGGTGGTCGAACATCTGAGAATTCCGTCCCGGCCTCGTCGTCCGTTGTTGGCGTGTGCGGCTCCCGTCAAAGGAGGAGGCTGCAATGTCTGAGATGGTGTTCGCCCGGAAGGCCAGCGGGCTCGTGCGCGGCCTGTCCCTGCTCGATGCCTTCGGCGTGGGCTTCATGAACCAGGGGCTGACTCCCAGCATGTGGGTGATGATCAGCCTGGGCCTGGGCGTCTACACCGGAGGCAACCTGATCATTGCCACCATCCTGTCCGTCATCCTGTGCGGCATTGGCTTCCCGCTGGTGTGGGGAATCCTTGGCGGCAGCATGCCCCGCAGCGGGGGCGAATACATCTACAACTCGCGCATCATCAGCCCCCTGATAGGCATTGCCGAGAGCTTCGGCAACGCCTTCGTGTGGATCATGTGGATCTTCGTCCTGGCACCATGGACGGTCGACCCGGGGCTGGTGATGGTCCTGCAGTTCCTGGGTCATCCCGAAGCAGCCGAGTGGCTGACCACACCCCCGGCCCTGTTCCTGATCGCCAGCCTGGTCAACCTGGCTGCCATGTGCCTCCTGCTGTTCGGCATGAAAGTCTTTGCCAGGGCACAGAAGGTTGTCATGTCGCTCGGGCTGTTGGGCTGCCTGGTGATTCTGCTCGTCTTCACCTTTACCTCGCACCAGGAATTCATCCAGGCCTGGGACCGTCTGGCGGCGCACTACGGGTCACTGGACTACCAGGGCTTCCTGGCCGCTGCGCGCGCCGCCATGACCGAGGCGGGCGACGCCCTCCCCTCCACCTGGAACTGGTTCGACACGCTGGGCGTGATGGTGGCCGGTTCCTGGCTCTTCGCCTACAGCTACTGCATCACGTTCATCGCTGGCGAGGTCAAGCGTCCGGACAAGTCCATCCTGCTGGGCAATCTGTTCGCCATCCTCGTCCCTGGCGTGGCCATGCTGTGGCTGGCTATGGCCCTATACAACAGCGTCGGTTTCGAATTCCTCACCGCCACCGCCTGGGTCGACAACATGGGGGAGGGGCTGGCGGGGTACACCCTGCCTTGGGCACCGCACTTCGTCGGCCTGGCGGCGGTCATCACCCGAAACCCGCTGCTGCTGTTCCTGATGGGCTTCTCCTTCATCCTGTTCAGCTTCTGGTGGGTGACGCTCTCCCATATGGCCTTCCCTCGCATCCTGTTTGCCTGGGGCATGGACCGGATGGGACCCAGGTGGTTCTCCGACGTCAGCGTTCGCTGGTCCGGCCCGGTGAAGAACCTGATCCTGGGCTTCATCCTGGGCGAGATCGGCATCGCCCTCTACGCCTTCTGGCAGGAGCGGATGGCTGGTCTGTCGATCACGGGCATGGAGATCGTCAGCGTTTTTGGCGTATCCGCCATCGCCGCCCTCATCTTCCCCTTCGTGAAAAGGGTGCGCCACATCTGGAACGCCTCCCCCTACAGGAATTGGAAACTCGGGGGCATCCCGGTGGTGACGTTGGGTGCCGCAGTCAACCTGATCTATCTCGGGATCCTCTTCTACTTCTTCGTCGTCATGCCCGACCTCAGGACCCTGACGACCGGTTCGGTGATCGTGTTCGCACTGGTCTGGGCCCTGGGAATCGCCTGGTACTTCTACTGGAAGGAACGCAACAAACGTCTGGGGGTGGACATCAGCATGACGTTCGGAGAGCTCCCGCCCGACTGAGCTGTTGAGTCCGCCATCCCCGTCCCCTCCCACGGCAGAAAGACGGCCTGGGGAGGGGACGGGGATAAGAGGCAGGTATGGCCAAGGGACTGCGCATCTTCTTCGTCACCGATATCCATGGCTCCAACACTTGTTTCCGCAAATTCCTGAACGCGCTCAAGGCCTATCGCGTCGACGTCGGCATCTTGATGGGCGACCTGACGGGCAAGGTCCTCATTCCTCTCGTCGCGAAGAAGGGCGGAGGGTGGGAGACCACGCTGATGGGTCATCACACGCTGGTGGAAACCGATGGCGAATTGGCAGAGCTGAAGAAGACCATCGAGATGATGGGTTACTACTGGGTGCACCAGACTCCGGAGGAGTTCCAGGCCCACAAGGCCGATCCCGCGAAGGTCGATCGTCTCTTCAAAGAGAAGATGCTGGCAAGGTTGGGTGAATGGATGGCCCTTGCCGACGAGCGCCTGGCCGGAAGCGGAATAACGGTGTTCATGGCTCCGGGGAACGACGACCACATGGACGTGGATGGCGTGATCGAGAACTCGGCCGCCATCGTCAACTGCAACGATCGCAAGGTCCTGGTCGGCGATCACGAGATGGTTACCTTCTCCTGGACCAATCCCACGCCCTGGAACACCCCGCGCGAGAAGGACGACGAGGAACTCGAGCCGATGCTGGCCGAACTCGTGGCCACGGTGCGGGATACCGCGACCGCCATCTTCAACTTCCACGCCCCACCTCACGGTTACTCGCTGGACCTTGCCCCGGAGTTGACGGAGGACCTGGTACAGGCCGCCGACCGTCGCGTCCACGTCGGCAGCCGGGCGGTGGCTCGAATGATCGAACAGCATCAACCCCTGCTCGGCCTGCATGGGCACATCCACGAATCGCGCGGCGCCCAGAAGGTCCGGCGCACCCTGATCCTCAATCCCGGCAGCGAGTACTCGGAGGGCATCCTGAAGGGAGTCGTGGTGATGCTGGAAAAGGGGAAGGTGCAGGACTATGTTTTCACCTCGGGCTGAGATGGTGCGAAAGGAAGGAAACACAGCGATGTCGGAGCGCCAGTTTCGACTCCCCAAAGACATCCCGCCCGAGGAGTACCCCAGCGCGGAGACCTTCCTGGAAGAGGCCCGGCGCTTGATCGACGAAGCCCAGAAACAGGGGCTGATCCTGCGGGTGATGGGCCCGATCGCCCTCCACTTCTACTTCCCCGAGCATGGGGAGTTGTACCGACGTCTGGAACGGCTGGCCGATCGCGTCTTCACCGACATCGACTTCGCCGCCTGCGGCAAACAACGGAATCGCATGCTTCCCTTCTTCGTCTCGCAGGGGTATGCCGTCGAGAAAAGGGCCTTGATCCTGAGCGGGGGGGAGCGGCATATCTACTTCAGCCACCGCATACCCATGGTCGATGTCTTCTTCGACCGCCTGAACTACAACCACCCTGTCGACTTCAGGGGGCGCCTGGAATTGCATCCCTATTGTGTCTCCCTGACAGATCTTCTGCTGCAGAAGCTGCAGATCGTCCAGATCAACGACAAGGATCTGAAGGATGCTGTCGTCCTGCTTCTGGCCGCCGAAGTCGGCGAAGAGGACCAGGAGGTAATCAACGCACGCTATGTGGCCCGGCTGCTGAGCGACGACTGGGGGTTCTGCCACACCGCCAGCGAGAACCTGAAGAAGGTCTGCCTGGCAGCAGAATCCCTGGCCGCCCTGAGCGCGAAACAGCAAGCGACCGTGCGTCAGCGCGCCCAGGCTTTGCTCCAGATCATCGAGGCCGCACCCAAGAGCAAGCGCTGGCAGCAGCGCGCACGCGTCGGCACCAGCAAGCGCTGGTACAACGAGGTCTCCGATTGGTGAGACCCGCTCTCAGGAGGCAATCATGCCACAGTCTTTGCGCGAAGCCCTCGACTACTCGACCCACTGGCTGGAGCTCATCCACCGGGAAGCCTTGAACGAGCCCGAGGCCAAGGCCGTCATCGAGGAAGCCAAGGTCAACTTCGCGGAGCACTTCAACCGCGGCTGGTTGGAGTACCGCAAGTCGGTCACCGAGGCGGGGGATTGGGCGGCGACGGAATGGACCGGTCACGGCGCAGTCTTCCAGGACCTGCTCGGCCGCGAGTACATCGACTGCCTGGGTGGGTACGGCATGATGAACCTGGGTTGGGCCCATCCCGAGGTCGTGGCCGCCGTCCAAGCCCAGTTGAGGCGCACCCCGATGCCGAGCCAGGAACTGATCGACCCGCTGCGCGGCGTTCTGGCCCGGCTCATGGCGCTCATCACGCCCGGCGACATCAAGTATTCCTTCTTCTGCGCCAGCGGCACGGAGACCATCGAAGGCGCCATCAAGCTGGCCAAGATGTATACGCGCAAGCCCGCGTTCATCGCCGCCCTCAAGGGCTTCCACGGCAAGACGATGGGGGCGCTCAGCATGCTGGGCAAGGCCGACTTCCGCGAGCCGGCCGGCGTGCTCTACGGTGGGCCGGTCTACCATGTGCCCTTCGGCAACGCGGAGGCGGTCGAACGCCAGCTGGAAACCTGTCAGGCCGTTGGCACCGGCGTCGCCGCTGTGCTCATGGAGCCAATCCAGGGTGAGGCCGGCGCCATCGTCCCCCCAGACGACTTCTGGCCCCGCATTCGTGAAGCCACCCGCCACCACGGCGTGTTGCTCATTGCGGACGAGGTCCAGACGGGTCTGGGCCGGACAGGCAAGCTGTGGGGAGTGGATCACTGGAACGTGGTACCGGACATTCTTTCAGTGGCCAAATCGCTGGGCGGCGGGGTGATGCCGGTGGGTGCTTTCTGCTCCACCGAAGAGATCTGGCAGGTGATGATGGAACCCAACCCCTTCATCCATACGACCACGACCGGAGGCGGGGCGCTGGCCTGTAGCGCGGCGATCGCAGCCATCCGCGTCACGCTGCGTGATCGCCTCTGGGAGCAAGCAGCCGCCAAGGGCGAGTACATCATCCCCAGGCTGCAGGCGCTGGCGGAACGCTTCCCGCAGATTCTCAAGGGCGTCACGGGGCGTGGCCTGTTGATCGGAATGCACTTCCACCAGCCCGAGATCGGCTACCGAGTCGCGGCCGGGCTGTTCAAGCGCGGCGTGCTGGTGGCCGGCACGCTCACCAGCGCTCATACTATCCGCATCGAGCCGCCCTTGGTCATACCCTACGAACTCCTTGGCGCGGTCCTGGACCGCCTTGAGGACACGCTCAAGGAGGTCCAGAAAGGGCTGTAGCCCGGGGGAAAGAAGCGGATGGCCCCAAGGCACTTCCTGGACACGCAGGACTTCACCAAGGCCGAGCTGCTCGCGCTGCTCGAGCTGACGCGCCGGCTGAAGGCCGCCGATCGCGACGGCGTGACCCTCAAGCTGCTGCCCGACCTCTCGCTGGGGATGATCTTCGAAGAGCCATCGACGCGCACGCGCGTCTCCTTCGAAGTCGCCATGACCGAGCTGGGAGGCCACGCCCTCTACCTGAAGCCCGGCGAGATCCACCTCGGCGTGCGCGAGTCTCTCGAGGACACCGCCCGGGTGCTCTCACGCATGGTCGACGCCCTCATGGCCCGCACGCTCAAGCACGAGACGGTGGTGGGCCTGGCGCGGGCGGCGACCGTCCCCGTCATCAACGGATTGACGGACTACAACCACCCCACCCAAGCGGTGTGCGACGTCCTGACGATGATGGAGCACGCTCCGCCTGACCGACGCCTGGAGGACATCCGGGTGACCTTCATCGGCGACGCAACCAATGTGCTCAGCTCCCTCATGCACCTTTGCACCCGATTGGGAATGCACTTCACACACGCTGCGCCGAAGCGCTACCAGCCGCCCCCAGAGTGGCTGGCCATTGCCGAGGTCAATGTCCGCGAATCCGGTGGCAGCCTGCACGTCACCGAGGATGTCGAAGAGGCAGTCCAGGCGGCGGATTTCATCTACACGGATCTGTGGTGGTGGGTCGGCCAGGAGGAGGAGATCCCCGAACGGCGGGCGGCCTTCATGCCGCGCTACCAGGTCACCATGGACCTGCTGCGCCGCGCGCCTCCGCACTGCAAGTTCATGCACTGCCTGCCGGCTTCCCGCAACGTCGAGGTGACCGACGAGGTGATGGATTCTCCGCAGTCGATCATCTACGACCAGGCAGAAAACCGCCTGCACACCGAGAAGGGCCTCCTCGTCTGGCTGCTCTATCCGCACCTGCCGCGCCCTCCCGCGCGCGTGCGTGAGGACCACGAGCGTCGCGTGACCTCGCTGTTGGAGGAACTCTTTGCCGGCGCCTGACCCAACACCGCGGCTCGAAAGCAGGGGGCGAGGATGACGGCGACGCTTGGGAGTCTGCCCCGAGCAGACGGCTTCCGTATGCCGGGCGAATTCGAGCCGCACGCCGGCTGCTGGATGCTGTGGCCCGAACGAACCGACAACTGGCGGGAAGGAGCCCGCCCGGCCCAGGCCGCCTTCGCCGCCGTGGCCGCGGCCATCGCCCGCTTCGAGCCGGTCACTGTGGGGGTCTCGGCCCGCCAGTTCCCGAACGCACGCCAGCGGCTCCCGTCGGATGTGCGCGTCGTCGAGCTGTCCTGCAACGACGCCTGGATGCGCGACTGCGGCCCGACGTTCGTCGTCAACGACAGCGGCGTTGTCCGCGGCGTCGACTGGGAGTTCAACGCCTGGGGTGGGCTGAACGGCGGTCTGTACTTCCCGTGGGACCAGGACAACCTCGTGGCCCGCAAGGTGCTGGACATCGAGCGACTCGACCGCTACAAGGCCGACCTCGTCCTGGAAGGCGGAAGCATCCACGTGGACGGCCAGGGAACGCTGATCACAACCGAGCAGTGTCTGCTCAACCCGAACCGCAATCCCGGCCTGAGCCGAAATGCGATCGAGGCACGGCTGAAAGACTACCTGAACGTCGACGCCGTGATCTGGCTGCCGCGCGGCGTCGTCCACGACGAGACCAGCGGGCACGTCGACAACCTGTGCTGCTTCCTGCGCCCGGGCGTCGTGGTCCTGACCTGGACCGACGATGCCTCCGACCCGCAGTACGAGGTCTCGCGCGAGGCATTCGAAGTCTTGATGACAGCGCGCGATGCGCGCGGACGCCGCCTGGAGGTCCACAAGTTCCATCAACCGGAGCCGGTGCGCATTCGCGCCGACGAAGCAGAGGGCGTCGACCCCATCGAGGGAACGCTGCCGCGCCGCGCCGGCGATCGGTTGGCCGCATCCTACGTCAACTTCTATCTGGCCAACGGGGGCCTGATCCTCCCGGCGTATGGCGACGAACACGATGGCGAGGCCGTCGCCACGCTGGAGGCGCTGTGCCCTGATCGTCGCATTGTGCCGCTTCCGGCTCGAGAGATCCTGCTCGGTGGGGGCGGAATCCACTGCATCACCCTGCAGCAGCCGCTGGGCCTGCCGCCCGCGACGCATGGGTTATCCGGAACGTCAGACGCCAGCCCGTCTCGTGCCGGAAAGGAGGAGACTCCCTGACGGTGCACTTCCCATCATCCGACTCGTGAACGGGATAGCTGCGTGCCAAGGAGGATAGGAGAATGGAGTTTGAAGCCTACGAATACGCTGGTCTCGTCCTTGCAGGAATTGTTCTGTTCTTCCTGATTCGCTTGGGTGTTGGCTATTGGGCCTCGCGCCGGGTGGAAACTACCGTCGACTACATCGTCGCCGGACGTCGTCTGCCCATCTGGTTGGCAGCAGCCTCGATCATGGCCACCTGGTTTGCCGCCGAAACGCTGATGGGAGCCAGCTCGACCGCCTACCAGTACGGCCTGCAGGGCGTGGTCTTCGATCCCTTCGGCGCCGCGCTGTGCCTCTTCCTTTCCGCCTTCTTCTTCGTCCGCCTGATGCGCCGGGCGCGCTACCTGAGCATCATCTCCTTCTTCGACAGCCGTTACGGCAGGGCGATGGGCCTGCTCGGGTCCTTCGTCCAGATCCTGACCTACTTCGCCTGGACAGGTGCCCAAATCGTCGCCGGAGGCAACATCGTGCACGCGCTGCTCGGCTGGCCGGTCTGGCTGGGGATGGTCTTGGTGGCGCTGATCGTCACCCTCTACACCGCCATGGGCGGGTTGTGGGCCGACACCACGCTGGACTTCATGCAGATGTTCCTCACGGCCAGCGGTGTGACGCTGATCTTCGTCGGCGTCCTGACCGCAGTCGGCGGCTTCTCGGGCCTGACGACCGACGCCGGATCGCTCTACGTCTCGAACCCGCTGACTCTGCTTCCGATCCCTGGGGAGGGCTACCTGGGCTACGTGGGCCCAACCGGGATGTTCTACTGGATCGCCGCCTGGATGGCTGTCGGCCTGGGGAGCGTTCCCGCCCAGGACCTGATGCAGCGCTCGATGTCAGCCAAGAACGAGTCGGTCGCCGTCTGGGGGACGTTCGCTGCCGGTGTGCTCTACCTGGTCTTCGGCGTGATGTCGCCGCTGATCGGCATTGCCATGTTCAAGCTCAACCCGGGACTCCAGCCAGAGCAGACCGAGTTCCTGCTCGTCTCGGCAGCCTTCAACTACCTCAACCCGATCCTGGCAGCGCTGTTCATCGCCGCCCTGGCCTCGGCTCTGATGAGCACCTCCGACAGCTCCGTGCTGGCCGGGGCGTCGGTCTTCACCCAGAACATCCTCCCGTTCTTCAAGAAGTCGATGACCGACAAGGACAACCTGCGCTGGACGCGCATCGCCGTGGTGGCCAGCGGTGTGATCAGCGTGGTTATCGCCTTGCTCGCCGCGACGATCTACCGCCTGGCGATGGTCGCCTGGTCGCTGCTGCTGGTCGGCGTGTTTGCCCCGTTCGCCTTTGGCATGTACTGGAAGAAGGCCAACCGCTCCGGCGCCATCGCCTCCCTGCTGGCCGGGTTCGCCTCCTGGGCGGCGATCGTGCTGTACTACTATCCCTCCACACTCGAGGCGTGCGGCGGAGACGTGGAGTGCGGGATGTGGGACGCGATCTACATCGCCTCGACCCCGGCGTTCATCATCTCCGTCGTTACTTTGATCGTGGTCTCGCTGCTGACCCTGAAGCGCGATCCGCCTCGGCCGCTCACCGACGTCGACGGCAATCCGCTGCCCCTGGCCAACCGGCTGGGGTTCATGCGGCTGCGCAACGGCTGGACCGTCGGAAAGGAAGAGACGGCCGGGCCCAGCTCTTCGACCAGAGGCTGAAGACCAGACCGGCAGGGGGACATGGCCCATGTCCCCCTGCCGGAAGTTCGGAACTGTGTTGCGCAAGGCCTCGACCTGTGCCGGTTGAGGGCCGGGATCGCTCGGGGCGTCCGCCTCTGCTGCCATCGGCTTAGGCTCCGGCGATGAAGAGGAGGGAACAGGGTGATACAGGATTTCTCATCAAGCCATCTCAGCGCCGACGAGATCGTCCGCCTAACCCGGCAGCATGTCTTCTTCTCGTGGTCGGTCCAGAGCGCCGTGGATCCCATCCCCATCGTCGGCGGCGAGGGCATCTACTACTGGGACGCCGCCGGCAAGCGCTACATGGACTTCTCGTCGCAGCTGATGAGCCTCAACCTGGGCTACCAGCACCCGAAGGTCGTGCGCGCCATCCAGGAGCAGGCCGCCCGCCTGTGCGCCGCTCACCCCAACACGGCCCACGAGCCCAAAGCCTTGCTGGGCCAGCGCATCGCGGAGATCGCGCCCGGCGACTTGAACAAGGTCTTCTTCACTTTGGGCGGCGCGGAAGCCAACGAAAACGCCATCAAGTTCGCCCGCCTGTACACCGGGCGCCACAAGATCATCGCCCGCTACATCTCTTACCACGGTGCCACCTACGGCGCCATCAGCCTCAGCGGCGACTACCGCCGGCCTCCCGTCGAGCCGGGCATCCCGGGCGTGGTCCACGCCTTCGATCCCTACTGCTACCGCTGCACCTTCGGCTACACGTCGGACATCTGCCACCGCGAGTGCGTCACGCACATCGAGCAGATGATCCAGTTCGAAGGTCCCGAGACCGTGGCCGCCGTTTTCCTCGAGGGCGTCACCGGCTCCAACGGCATCCTGGTCCCTCCTGATGACTACTGGCCTCGCCTGCGCGACATCACCCGCAGGTACGGCATCCTGCTCATCGCCGACGAGGTGATGAGCGGCTTTGGCCGGACCGGCGACTGGTTCGCCGTGAACCACTGGGGCGTGGTTCCCGACATCATCACCACCGCCAAGGGGCTGACCTCGGGCTACCTGCCGCTCGGCGCAGTCCTCGTCTCCGACGCCATCGCCCGCCACTTCGACGACCGCATGCTCTACATGGGACTGACCTACTACGGTCACCCGATGTGCTGCGCGGCCGCGCTGGCTACGCTGCAGGTCTACCAGGAAGAAGGCCTGATCGAAAACAGCCGCGCCATAGGGCAGGTTCTCGCCGCCGAACTGCGGGCCCTCCAGGCGCGGCACGAGATCGTCGGCGAGGTGCGCTCGATCGGCCTGTTTGCCGCCATCGAACTCGTGCGGGATCGGGCCAGCCGACAGCCGCTCGACGCCCAGTCGATGAACACCGTGAAGCTTCGTCTGCTCGAAGACGGCCTGACTACGTTCATCAACAAGAACATGGTCTTCGTCTGCCCACCGCTGGTGATCACGCAGGAGCAACTCCTGACGGGGATGGAGATCATCGACCGCGCCATCGGGGCCGCCGTCGCTGGATGAAACGGACGTCCGCGCCGACGGCCCCGGCAGGTTTTTGAAGAGGAGGCAACATCATGACCCCCGAACCCACACTCACGCAGACACGTGCCCTGTTCCACCGGGCCTGCCAGGTGATGCCCGCTGGCGTCAGTTCGAATTTCCGCTACTGGGGTGAGGACACGCCGGTGATCTCGCGGGCCCAGGGCGCCTACGTCTGGGACGCCGACGGAAACCGCTACATCGACTACCGCCTCGCCTTCGGCCCGGTCATCCTCGGCCACGCCGATCCCCGCGTCAACCGCCGCGTGCACGAGGTCATCGACAACGGAACTCTGTGTGCTCACACGCATGTGTTGGAGGTGGAGCTGGCGGAGCGCATCGTCCGGATGTGCCCCGGGGTGGAGATGGTGCGCTTCGGCAACACGGGCACCGAATCCACCATGCACGCCCTGCGGATCGCCCGCGCCCACACCGGGCGCGAGAAGATTCTGAAATTCGAGGGCGGCTATCACGGCTTCTATGACTACGCCCTGTGGTCAACGGCCTACACCGCCTATGGGGCCATCGGCTCGCGCAGAAGCCCGATCCCGGTGGTCAATTCCTCGGGCGTGCCCGGCGCACTGCGCGATCTGGTGATCATCCTGCCCTACAATGAGTTTGAGTTGCTCGAACGGACGGTGAAGGCGCGCTGGGGCGAGATCGCCGCCATCCTCGTCGAGCCGATCGCCGGCAACATGACCAGCATCCTGCCCCAGCCCGGTTGGCTTGAACTGATCCGACGCCTGTGCGACGAGTACGGCATCGTCATGATCATGGACGAGGTCAAGACCGGTTTCCGCATCGCCCGCGGCGGGGCCACCGAGTACTTCGGCGTCCGGGGGGACCTGATGACTTACGCCAAGTCGCTGGCCAACGGTTACCCCCTGGCCGCCATCGGCGGTTCCCGCGAGGTGATGAGCGTCATCGAACCCGGGCGCGTGGCCCACGGCGGCACGTACTGCGGCAACCTGGCCGGTGTGGCGGCAGCCCTGGCCACGCTCGAAGTCCTCGAGACCACCGATGCTCTGCAGACAGTGGCCGCCCGCGGAGCCCGCCTGATGCAGGGGCTCGACGACATCCTCACCGAGGCCGGCGTCGATCACGCCCTCACCGGCCACCCGGCGATGTTCTCCTTTGTCCTCGGCCGCAGCCAGCCGCCGCGCGAATATCGCGACCTTGAGCACACCGATGTGGGCCTGTACGAACGCCTCCACGCTGCCGCCCGTCGCCGCGGGGTAGAATACGAGCTGGATGCCAAAGAGCCCTGGTTCATGTGCGAGGCCCATTCCGAGGCCGATATTGACGAAACGCTGAACGCAATCACCGACGCGGTCAAGGAGGTTACCCGGTGATGACCGAACCCGCGGAGATCGTCCTCAACTACATCGGGGGCGAGTGGCGCCCGTCGCAGGCTGACGAGACTCTCGACGTCGTCAACCCTGCCACCGCCGAGCGCATCGCCCGGGTGCCGCTCTCCCCCGCCACCGAAGTCGATCAGGCCGCCGCGGCGGCAAGCCAGGCGTTCCCCGAATGGCGGCATACGCCCCCGGTGGAACGCGTCCAGCCCCTCTTCCGCCTCAAGCGACTGCTGGAAGACAACCTCGAGGACCTCGCGCGCCAGATCACCATCGAGTGCGGCAAGACGCTCGACGAATCAAAGGCCGAGCTGCGCCGCGCCCTCGAGAACGTCGAGACGGCCTGCGGCATCCCGCTCCTGATGCAGGGCTACAACTCGGAGGATATCGCCCGCGGCATCGACGAGACGATGATCCGCCAGCCCCTGGGCGTCGCGGCCATCATCAGCCCCTTCAACTTCCCCGGCATGATCCCCTTCTGGTTCATGCCCTATGCCCTGGCCTGCGGCAACACCGTCATCGTCAAGCCCTCGGAGAAGGTTCCGCTCACCATGCAGCGCATCTTCCGGCTGCTGGAGCAGGCCGGATTCCCCAGGGGCGTGGTCAACCTGGTGAACGGCGCCGCGCAAACCGTCGATGCCATCCTCGACCACCCCCTCATCCGCGCGCTCAGTTTCGTCGGCTCCACCCCCGTCGCCCGCCATGTCTACAGCCGTGCCGCCGCCAACGGCAAGCGGGCCCAGTGTCAGGGGGGCGCCAAGAACCCGGTCGTTATCCTGCCCGACGCCGACCTGGACAGCGCCACGACCATCATCGCCGACAGCGCCTTCGGCTGTGCTGGCCAGCGTTGCCTCGCCGTCTCCTTGGCCATCACCGTCGGCGCGGCGCGGCAGCCTTTCATCGAGTCGATCTGCGAGGCAGCCACCTCACGCGTCGTCGGGTGCGGCCTCGATCCCGAGGTCCAGATGGGGCCCGTCATCAGCGCCCAGAGCAAGGCTCGCGTCGAGATGCTCATCGGGAAGAGCCAGACTGAAGGGGCCAGTCTGCCTGTCGATGGGCGCGGGGCAAGAATCCCGGGCTACGAGGAAGGCTTCTTCGTCCGGCCCACGGTCGTGGTCGACCTGCCGCCGGAGGGCGAAGTGGCCGCCACCGAGATCTTCGGCCCGGTGCTGGGCTTGATGCATGTCAACAGCATGGAAGAGGCCGTCTCCCTGGTCAACCGCGGGGTGTATGGCAATCAGGCCAGCCTGTTCACCAGCAGCGGCAGGGCCGCTCGCCAGTTCCGCTACGCCGTCGAGGCCGGCAACGTCGGCATCAACATCGGCGTCGCCGCTCCGATGGCGTTCTTCCCCTTCAGCGGATGGAAGGAAAGCTTCTTCGGCGACCTGCACGGCCAGGGATTGGACGCGGTGGAGTTCTTCACCCAGAAGAAAGTTGTGATCGAGCGCTGGCCGCGAGAGTGGACGCGGAAGTTCTGAAGACATGACACCACGCAGCCCGGGGGACAGCGCCGTGCCAGGAGAAGGCACGATGGGTGGTTCGATCTTCGACGCCATGGCCCAGAGCATCATCGATGGCGAACCCGAACAGGCGGAGACGCTTGCCCGCCGGGCCATCGCCGAAGGCATCGATCCGCTGGAGGCCATCAACAAAGGCTTCGCGCCCGGCATCAACGAGGTCGGTATGGCCTTTGGCTGCGGGGAGGCCTACCTGCCGGACCCGGTGGCGGCGGGTGAAGCCATGAAGGCCGCCGTGGCCGTCCTCGATCCCGAGCTCGCCCGCCGAGGCGCCCAGCGCCCCTCGCGTGGCCGGGTCGTAATCGGCACGGTAAAAGGGGACATCCACGACATCGGCAAGACCCTGGTGGCAACAATGCTTTCGGCCGGCGGGTTCGAGGTTCACGACCTGGGCGTCGACGTCGCTCCGGAAGCCTTCGCCCGCGCGGCGCGCGAGATCCGAGCCGAGATCGTCGGCGTGAGCGCCCTGCTGACAACAACCATGGTCAACCAGAAGACGGTGATCGAAGCCCTGGAGGACTGCGGCCTGAGAGCCGGGGTGAAGGTCCTTGTCGGCGGCGCCCCGGTGACGCGGGCCTTTGCCGAGCAGATCGGCGCCGACGGCTATGCCGAAGATGCCATCCGCGCGGTTGCGGAGGCGCGGCGCGTGCTGGGGCAAAGCGAATGAGCGGACAGCCTGAGGCCGCATGTCAGCACCCGGATCGACGCCACGGCGCAAGAACGGCTCACCGCCGCCACCCGTACAGCCCGCCTGGCGCTCGCGACCGAGTCCCCGCCGCCCAACCAGCGAGGCGAGGATGCCCTTGAGCCTGCCATATGGGATCCCGGACGACGAGACCCTGGCCCGGCTGCACGTCGGCAGCCTGCGGCTTCTGGCCGAGGTGGGTGTCCGCTGCCACAGTCGCAGGGCCCTGACTCTGCTGGAAGCGCACGGCGCCCAGGTCTCCCATCAGGAACAGCTCGTGCGCATCCCCGCCGAGCTCGTCCGAGAGGCCCTGCGGACGGCGCCCAGGCAGGTCGTGTTCGACGCCCGCACTTCGGCTTTCCGCTTCACCATGCCGTCGTCCTGGACCGGGCTGGCAATGGACGGGACCGCTGCCTTCGCCCTCGACCCCCAGACCGGGGCGCGCCGCTACGGAACCCGGAAGGACATCGAGCAGGCGATGCGCGTCCTACAGGCCCTGGACCTGGCGGTGATGGCCTGGCCCCCAACGTGCGCCTCGGACGCGCCCGCTGCCTCGCGCCCCCTGCACGAATTCGTGACCATGCTTCGCCATTGCTCCAAGCACGGCGAGCACGAACTGCACCGCCTGGATCAGGTACCCTATCTGGTGGAGGCGCTGCTGGCCATCCAGGGAAGCGAAGAGGCCGTCCGCAGGGACAAAATCGCGTCGCTGATCTACTGCCCGGTGGCGCCGCTGGTCCACGATGGCCCGATGTTGGACGCCTATCTCGAGCTCGGCTCCCTCGACCTGCCTGTCATGATCATGCCCATGCCGGTGGCCGGCACTACCGGCCCCGCCAGCCTGTACTCCAACGCGCTGCTGGCCAACGCCGAAACCCTTTCCGCCCTGGTCATCTTCCAGCTGGCGCATCCGGGCAGATCAATGGTGTACAGCAACGCCATCGGCGTGGTCGACTTCGCCAGCGGCGGCTTCCTGTCCTCTTCCGCCGAGACCGTGCTGCAATCCGCCGCCCTGGTTTCGCTGGGGCACTTCTACAACCTTCCTACCACGACCACCGGCTGCGCCTCCGATGCCAAGGAACCGGGCGCCCAGGCCGTGCTCGAGAAGAGCATCTCGACCCTCCCGGCATATCTGGCTCAGGCTGACATGGTCATCGGAATCGGGCTGATCGAATGCAGCCAATGCCTGGTCCTGGAGCAGATGGTTGTGGACCATGAAATCGGCCGCTGCTGCCAACGTCTCCGCCAGGGGATCGACACGAGCCAGGAACGAGACCTCTTCCAGGACCTCGCCGCCGTGGGCCCCGGCGGGCATTTCCTCGCTCGCAAGAGTACACGCCAGGCCGCCCGCAGTGGCGAGTTCACCGCTCCGGAGCTGATCGACCATCACCCGTACGAGGCCTGGGTCGAGCAAGGTCGGCCGTCAATCTATTCGACGGCGAGCGAGCGCGTGCAGGAGATCCTCGAGGGCCCGGCCGTCGACGCGTTGCCCGAAGGCGTGTCCGCCGCGCTGGACGACATTCTGCGGCGCGCCGACGCAGAACTCGAGGAGAAGTGAAGTGACCCCGAAAAGCATGGTAGCTCCAAGGAGACATCGCGATGACCTCAGATGACCTCAAGCACCTCGCACCGATCTGGCCGCGCAACTGGACTCTCTATGTCGAGCGCGGCGAGGGACCGTACCTCTTCGACAGCGAAGGCCGCCGCTACCTCGACTTCACCTGCGGCATCGGAGTCACCAACACGGGCCACGCGCACCCCCGCGTCGTGCGCGCCATCCAGGAGCAGGCCGCCCGCCTGCTGCACGGTCAGCCCACGATCGTGCTCAACCGGCCGCTGCTGGACTTGACCGAGCAGATGGCCACGGTGGCGCCCGCACCGCTCGACACCTTCTTCTTCACCAACTCCGGCGCCGAGGCCACCGAAGGCGCCGTCAAACTGGCCCGCCACGCCACCCACCGCACGAACGTGATTGTCTTCCAGGGCTCGTTCCACGGCCGCACCAACCTCACCATGGCCATGACGACATCCAAGACAATCTACCGCGCCGGCTACCAGCCGCTGGTCGGCGGCGTCTTCGTCGCCCCCTACCCCTACGCCTACCGCTACGGCTGGGACGAAGAGACCACCCTGCGCTTCTGCCTGCGCGAGCTGAAATGGCTGCTGAAGGCGCAGACCGCCCCGGAGGAGACCGCCGCCATCGTGATCGAACCTGTGCTGGGCGAGGGCGGCTACGTCGTCCCGCCCGACGGCTTCCTGCCGGCTTTGCGCGAATTGTGTGATCACTACGGCATCCTGCTCGTCGCCGACGAGGTCCAGTCCGGCTTCGGTCGCACCGGCCGCTGGTTCGCCTTCGAGCACACCGGCGTGGTTCCGGATATCATGGTGATGGCCAAGGGACTGGGCTCTGGCATGCCGATCGCCGGACTGGCCGCCTCACGCGCCCTGATGGAACGCTGGGTCCCCGGATCGCACGGTGGAACGTATGGCGGCAACGCTGTGGCCTGCGCCGCGGCGGCCGAGACCATCCGGGTGCTGCGCGAGGAGAAACTGGTCGAGAACGCCGCCGCTATGGGCGAGGTGCTGCTCGGCGGGCTTCGCCAGTTGCAGCGGGACCACCCGGAGATCGGCGATGTGCGTGGCCGCGGCCTGATGGTGGCTTGCGAATTCACCGATGCCACCGGCGAGCCCTGGACCGAGCGGGCGAAGGCCGTCGCCCTGGCCGCGTTCGAGCAGGGATTGATGCTGCTCACCTGCGGCACATACGAGAACGTCATCCGCTGGATCCCTCCGCTGGTGGTGAACGCCAGCCAGATCGAGGAGGGCCTCGAGAAGTTCGAGCGAGCACTCGCTGCCGTGCATTAGGAGGTTGTCATGGCCGCTGCGTTTGTCCGCCGCATCCTGCATGTCGACCTGACCGAAGGCCGTCTGGAGGTTGAGACGCCACCCGAGGAGTTCTACCGCAAGTACTTCGGCGGCTCCGCCATGGGGCTGTACTACATCCTGAAGAACAGCAGCCCGGGCGTGGACGCGTTCTCCCCCGAGAACGTGCTGACGATGATGGTCAGCGTCCTCACCGGCGCGCCCATCTCCGGGCAGAGCCGGGTGTGCGTCAACGCCCGTTCGCCTCTTGTCGACGGCATCGGGGACTCGCAGGCGGGCGGGTTCTTCCCCGCCGAGCTGCGCTTCGCCGGCTTTGACGGCCTGGTCATTCGCGGCAAGTCGCCGCGGCCAGTTTACCTCTGGCTGCACGACGGCCAGGCGGAGATCCGCCCCGCCGACCACCTGTGGGGCAAGACGACGTCGCAGGTGGACGACCTCTTGAAGGCCGAGTTGGGCGACGACAAGATCGAAATCGCCCAGTGCGGGCCGGCCGGGGAGAAGCTGGTGCGGCTGGCATCCATCATCAACATGGGCAACCGCGCCAACGGCCGCACCGGCATGGGCGCCGTCATGGCCTCCAAGAACCTCAGGGCCGTCGTCGTGCGCGGCACGAGCAAGCGTCTTCCCTGGCACGACCCCAAGAAGCTCAACGAGCTGGCCAAGTGGGGCGCGGGCGAAGTCGAGGCCAATGCCGACGTCCTCGGGCTGCAGAAGTACGGCACGGCCAGCGTCGTCGTCTTCCAGAACAGCATCGGCAGCCTGCCCACCTTCAACTACACCGCCGGCCAGTTCGACGGCTTCGAGGCCATCTCCGGAGAGCACATGGCCGACACCATCCTCAAGGACAACGACACCTGCTACGCCTGCGCCGTGCGCTGCAAGCGCGTGGTCGAGACCGAGTTCCGCGGCCGCCCGGTCGAGCGCCGCTTCGGCGGGCCGGAGTACGAGACCATCTCGACCTTCGGGTCGTACTGCGGCGTGGATGATCTCTCGGCCATCTCCCTGGCGAACAAAATGTGCGATGACTACGGCCTGGATACCATCGGCACCGGCGCCACCGTCGCCTGGGCCATGGAGTGCTTCGAGAAGGGCTTGCTGACCGAGCAGGAGATCGGCTTCCCCGCCCCCTTCGGCGACGCCGAGGCGATGGTGCGTCTCACCGAGTGCATCGCCCTGCGCCAGGGCATCGGCGATATCCTGGCCGAGGGTTCACGGCGGGCTGCGGATCGCCTCGGCCGCGGACATGAGCTGCTCATCACCGTCAAGGGCGCTGAGGCGCCGGCCCACATGCCGCAGGCCAAGCGCTCGCTGGCCATCATCTACGCCGTCAACCCCTTCGGCGCCGACCATCAGTCCTCCGAGCACGATCCGATGATCGAGGACGGCGCCGCCGAACTGTACATGAAGCGCCTGGCCCGGATGGGATTTGACCACACGCTGCCCCAATACTCGCTCGGGCCCGACAAAGTCCGCTTCGCCCTCAAGGGCCAGCACTTCTACTCCTTCCTCGACACCGCCTCGCTGTGCCAGTTCGTCTGGGGTCCCGCCTGGACCCTCTACGGTCCCGACGAGACGGTTGAGTTCGTCCGCGCCGCCACCGGCTGGGAGGACTTCGACCTGGACGAACTGCTGGAGGTCGGCGAGAGGCGCCTGAACCTGCTGCGCGCCTTCAACGCCCGCGCGGGAATCGACCAGCGTGCCGACCGCCTGCCGGAGAAGTTCTTCAAACCTCTGGCAGGCACCGGGCCGACCGCGGGCATCGCCCTGAGCCACGAGGAATTCGAGGCCGCCAGGCAGGAGTACTACCGCTTGGCCGGCTGGGATCCCTCCACTGGAAACCCAACGCCCCAGACACTGATCCGGCTGGGGCTGGACTGGATCGGCTAGACCGCATCGAGACAGCTGGGTGACAGCCCGGACGGACGCAACCTGTCCAAAGGCGCAACGGATGTGAGGTGTACCCATGGAGGAGCAAGTCTGGCGGGTGGATGTAGCCCGACGGCAAGCAAGCAGCCATCCGGTCCCCGAAGCCTGGCAGCGTCTTGGTGGGCGAGGGCTGATCGCCCGCATCTTGCTGGACGAAGTCCCGCCCGGCTGCGATCCGCTCGGTCCGCGCAACAAGCTTATCTGGGCACCGGGTCTGATCGTCGGGCACATGGTATCCTCCTGCGACCGAATCTCAGTCGGGGGAAAGAGCCCCCTCACCCGCGGAGTCAAGGAAAGCAACGCCGGCGGAACAACCGGCCTGCGGATGGCCTCGGTGCGGATCAAGGCGCTCCTTCTCGAAGGTGAGCTGCCGACCGATGGCTGGTCGGTGCTGGTGGTCCAGCAGGAAGGGATGCGGTTCGAATCAGCCGACGACTTGCTTGGGCTGGGGGCGTACGCCGCGGCCGATCGGCTGCGCCGGCGCTACGGCGACAAGGCCGCCCTGGCGCTCATCGGACCGGCCGGGGAAAAGGCGTTGACCGCTTCCGGCATCCTCAACCTGGACAAGGATCGCGTTCCATCGCGCATCAATGCCCGCGGCGGTCTCGGCGCCGTGATGGGTGTGCGCCGGCTCAAGGCGATTGTCGTGGATGGCACCGGAGGTGAGAAACCGCCCCTCTCCGACCCTGTCCTCTTCAAGGAAGCCCAGAAGCGGTACACGCAGGAACTGCTCGCCCATCCACAGACGGCCATCTACCGGGACTACGGGACGGCCGCGATGTCGATGTTGGCGTATGGCTTTGGAGCGCTTCCCACGCGCGGCTTCTCCCGGGGCGACTTCGAGGGCGTGGAGAAGATCAGCGGCGAGGCGCTGCGCGACCTGATGCTGCGCCGCGGCGGGAAGAACGAGCCCTCGCACGCGTGCATGCCGGGCTGTCTGATTCGCAGCTCGAACTGCTTCGCTGATGCTTCCGGCGAGCCGATCGTCTCGCCGCTCGAATACGAGACCATCGCACTGGTCGGCTCCAACCTGGGGATCGATGACCTGGATGAGATTGGCCGTCTCAACTGGGAGCTTAACGACCTCGGGCTTGATAGCATCGAGATCGGCGCGGCGCTGGGCGTTGCGGCGCAGGCCGGTCTGATGCCCTTCGGCGATGCCGGTGCGGCCAGGAGGCTGCTGGATGATATCCGGCGTGGCACGCCTCTGGGACGGATCCTGGGAAGTGGTGCAGCCATCACAGGCAGGGTCCTCGGCGTGCACCGTGTCCCGGCGGTCAAGGGGCAGGCCATGTCGGGGTACGACCCGCGCGCCATCAAGGGCACAGGCGTAACCTACGCCACCTCGCCCCAGGGGGCCGACCACACCTGCGGACTGACCATCCGCGCCAAGGTCGATCACCTCGACCCGAAAATCCAGGCCAACCTCTCCCGCACAGTCCAGATCAACATGGCGGGTTACGACACACTTGGGGTGTGCATGTTCGCCAGCTTCGGATTCGCCCAGGCCGTAGGCGCCATTCGCGATCTGATCAAGGGACGCTACGGCTGGGACGTCGGGGACGACGTGCTTCAGGTGCTGGGGCTGGAAACCCTTAAACTGGAGCGCGCCTTCAACTTGGCTGCCGGCTTCGGCCCCTCCAACGACCGCATTCCGGAGTGGATGACCCTGGAGCCGCTGCCGCCGAACAACTCCGTCTTCGACGTCCGCGACGAGGATCTCGATCAGGTGGCTGCATGGTCGTGAGGGTGCGATTGCACACCACGCTCCGCCGACAGACGGCCGACGGTCTCGTCGACCATCTGGCGTTAGACCTGGCCGAGGGCGCGACGGTACGGACGGCAGTGGATACCCTGGGTATCGCGTTCGACGAAGACACCATCGTGCCGCTCGTCAACGGGAAAATCGCCAGCATGGACGCAGCTCTGACTGACGGCGACGAGTTGCGCCTGATCCCGGCGATATCTGGTGGAGGGGCGGGCTCCCGCAACCCATGGTCAGTCGTTGGGCACAGACCGAACGTGCGAGTGGTGCCTGGCGCGATCAGGCACCCGCCCCGGCCGCCGTCCGCACGCTCGATCTCAGGCAAGCAAGCTCGCCACCCCTCGCGGCTGTGCCCCTCTGCCCGGCGCTGGACCAGGCAGATGCGCATCTCGCTTCCGCGCATCGACTGCAAAACACCCATCGACCTATCGTTCATCGAGCGCGTCTCTCAGGAGGCCGTGGATATGGTCGGCTCCGATCTGGTCTACGGGCGCGTCGATTCGGGGCTGATGGTAGAAGGGCGCGTGGATTGCCGCATCGAGGGCCGGAAGGGTGAGGCTCGGCAGAATGGAGACGGCATGCACATGGCCGGTGTGCGATCGGTCGCCGTCTATTCACCGACTCTCTTGCCGAGGGTCACAGCAGAGAACGTCTTCGCTCCCGTCGCTTCGGTCATCGCTTGCGACGACTTCGAAGAGGCACTGCGCCAGGCGGATGACACCTCCTTCGGCCTGCAGGCTGCGGTGTTCACGCGAGGTCTCCACCGCCTCTTTCGCGCCGTCCGCCGCCTGAACTTCGGGGGCTTAATCGTCAACGACTCTCCGGCCTTCCGCGCCGACCACATGCCCCACGGCGGCAATCGCCAGAGCGGGCTGGGGCGGGAGGGGGTGCGCCTTGCTATGGGGGAGATGGCCAACCTGCAGATGGTCGCCATCCGGACGGTCGGGGGTTGAGCGTGCTGCGCATGCGGCCATGATCGTCTCCGTTCGCCTGCACACCACGCTCCGTCGCGTCACCCCGCAGGGCGTGATCGACCGCCTGCAGGTCGAACTCGAGCCGGGCGCCACCGTGGGATCGCTGCTCGCACAACTGCAGATTCAGCCCGGAGGGCGTTCACTGCTTCTTGTGGTCAATGGCAAGCTGGTCCACCCCGACCACGTGCTGGCGGACGGTGACGAAGTGCGCTTGGTCCCCGGCATTTCGGGGGGTTGGTTGCCGGGCTAGACGGGAGGCCAAGGGTAGGGGCGGGTAGGCCCCGGCAGCGGGAAGCGCCGGTCGCGCAGCAGCCGTTCCGCGCGCCGCATCAGGGCAGCGATTTCGCCAGGCGCCAGCAGATACACAAGCTCGCGCCCCAAATCCCCATCGGCTGCCAACCCGCGGGGAATGGCCGAGAGGTCCTCGAGCAGGGCTGGAGGGATCGGCTGGCCGGCGAAATCCCAGATCACCGTCCGCAGCTTGTCTTCCTCGTGGAAGCACACGCCGTGGTCAATCAGCCACAGGTGGCCGTCCGGGGCAAGCAGCACATGTCCCCCTTTGCGATCGGCGTTGTTGATCAGGGCGTCGAAGGCGGCCGCCGGCCGCAGGCGCTCCTTCTCTTCGGGTGTGAACGTGAAGTAGTGTCGTTCCGGATCGACATCGACATAGAGCTGCAGCGACCCCGGGCCGGCAGGGCCATCCTGTCGAAGCAATGTCGGCGGGACGAGGTCCCAACCCAGGGCGCGGCTGGTGAGATAGGCCGCCACCTCGCGCGCCCCGAGCGTCCCCGGCGGGAAATCCCACAAGGGCCTCTCCCCCCGCGTCGGCTTGTAGACCGCAGCCAGCTCCCCCGCGCCGCCTCTCACTCGGACCAGGAACGAGAAGTTCGACCCCCACATGAACTGGCCCTCGAGGAGGATCGTGCCCTCAGCCAGAGTGGTGAGAATCGCTTGGTGATCGAGGGGTGCTGCCATGGCCCTTGAGGGCGAGGGCTTGTTCCTCCCGGAGCCGCCAGGGCTAGCGCCTGTGCCCGTCGCGCCGAGGACAGAAGTGACCTTCAGGGTCAATCGGCTCGCCGCAGTTGCCGCAGATCGGTCGGCCGTGGCTGGCGACTTCCATCCCCCAGCGTGAAAAGGCGCGGATCTGCGAGCGCGTTCCCCAGAAGCGCGCCGCGGTAGCCTGCTCTGGATCAGCGCCCTCATCCTGCATTTCCCGCGCCACCAACACCAGAAGGTCATTCTCCTGATCGTAGCCCAGGCCGAGCTGCCCGACACGGAACGCCGGGTCGACGGGCTGCTCCAGCTCCATGTCCTGCGGCTCGTAATCGGCCGAGGCTTCCGGCAGGTTCGGAAAGCGGCGCTGGAGGTCCGCCAGAAACTGCTCCACACCAATGGCCAGCGCCTGCACCTGTTGCTTCTCGACCAGGAGCGTGACAAGCAGGTCGTCTTTGCGCGCCTGCAAGTAAAAGACACGCTTGCCCGGTGAACCGATGGCCCCGGCGGTGATGCGTGACACCGGATTGAGGTCGTAGATGACCGGCGACATCCCGGGCTCCGATCGCCCTCTCGGGCTGGCTGCAGCCGCTGTGAAGTATATCACCCGCCCTGCGGGTGCTCACTGGCCCGGGTATCGTTCAGGCAGATCAGCCGGGCTCCCTCGTTTTCCAGGTGCAGGATGGTGATCGAGGCCGGCGCGATCGTCAGGCGATGGAAGAGGTCCAGCGGCAGGCCGAGGTAGTAGGCGACAGCCAGACGGATGACATCCGCGTGGGAGACACACGCCACCGTACCTCCAGGGTGCTGATGGTGGAGCCGTTCCAACTCCTCGACCACCCGGGCCTGAACTTCACCAAATGACTCGCCACCGGGAAAGCGCGCCAAGGAGGGCGTGTCCTGGATCACCGGCCATAGCTTCCTGCGGCGAAGCTCGCGCAGCGATTTCCCTTCCCACTTCCCAAAACGCACCTCACCCAACGCCTTCCGAGCGACCGGCTGCATCTGATGAGCGCGCGCCAGCGGCGCGGCCGTCTCCCGAGCCCGTGCCAGCGGACTGGTGTAAATACCCCGAAGAGAGACCCCAGCCAGAACGGAAGCCAGCGCCTCGGCCTGGGCCTGCCCCCGAGCGTTCAGGTGAACGCCGGGAATCCATCCCACCAGGCGGCGGCCGATCCAGTCGTTCTCTCCATGTCGAATGAGATAGAAGAGCGTCATGGAATCCCAGGTTGTCAATCAGTGCTCGAGCGCGGGGTGTGGCGGCGCTTGAGTTCTTCGATCTCGCTGACGGGGAGATCGGGACGCTCCTCGATGCGCTCAATGCCCAGGGCGCGGCGCTGGGCTTCTCGCCAGCGCTCGAGCCGGTCGCGCACCTGAGCCTCGTGGCCCTGGCCCGAAGGGCGATAGAAGTAGGTGCCCAGGAGTTCGCGCGGCAGGTACTGCTGGCCGACGTGGTGCTCAGGGAATTCGTGTGGATAGATGTAGTCCCGGCCGTGGCCGAGGGCGGCGGCATCGCGGGTGGGGTCCTGAAGGTGAGCCGGCACAGCCGTGAGGCCCTGGTCCTCGATCAATTGATAGGCCTTGAAGTAGGAAGTGGCCGTGTTCGACTTGGAGGCCGTGGCCAGGTAGAGCGTGGCCTCGACGATCGGATAGATGCCCTCGGGAAGCCCGACGTAGTCAAACGCCTGAGCCGCGGCGCTGGCGACGACCAGCCCCATGGGATCCGCCAGGCCAATGTCCTCGCCAGCCAGGATCAGCAGACGGCGCAGGATGAAGCGCGGGTCTTCGCCGGCGTAGAGCATCTTGGCCAGCCAGTACAGCGCGGCATCCGGATCGGAGCCGCGCACCGACTTGATGAAGGCCGAAATGGTGTCGTAGTGGACGTCCCCGTCCTTGTCGTAGAGCACAGCCCGACGCTGAATAGACTCCTGGGCGACGTCGAGTGTCACGCGGATGATATCCTCAGCGTCGGGCGGGGTCGATTCGACGGCCAGTTCGAGAGCGTTGAGGGCATTGCGGGCGTCGCCGCCGGCCACGCGCACCAGGTGCTCCAGTGCCTCGGGGTCGAGCACGACCTTGCGGCTGCCGTAACCCCTCTCCTTGTCGCTCAGGGCCATCTGAATGATGCAGCGAACGTCGGCGTCCTCCAGGGGCCGGAGCTGGAAGATGCGCGAGCGCGACACCAGGGCTCCGATGACTTCGAAGTAGGGGTTCTCGGTGGTGGCCCCGATCAGGGTCACCGTGCCGTTCTCCACATGTGGGAGCAGCGCATCCTGCTGGGCCTTGTTCCAGCGGTGGACCTCGTCGACAAAGAGGATGGTGCGCGTGCCATGCAGGCGCCGCCTCTCCTGCGCTGCCTCGATGACCTGACGCAGCTCCGGCTTTCCCGCCAGCACGGCCGAGATCGTCTCAAAGTGCGAACGCGTGCGATTGGCAATGATCATTGCCAGCGTGGTCTTACCCGATCCCGGCGGGCCCCACAGGATGATCGACGAGAACAGCCGGTCGGCCTCGATCGCCCGCCGCAGGAGCCTTCCGGGGCCGACAATCCCCTCTTGGCCGACGAACTCGTCAAGGGTCCGGGGGCGCATGCGCGCCGCGAGCGGCGCTTCCTGGCGCAGCCGCTGCCTGAGGGCGTGGTCAAACAGATCCATTCGGAGGGATTCTACCATTGGCCTGCGCTGTCCCATCGGCCGCGCCTTGTCAACCAGGTCTGCCAGTGGCACAATAGGCTGCCTGCCCAGGCCGGAGAAGAGGGGGTTTGCCGCCAGAGGATGGCGCAGTCGGCTTTCCTCGTTCACCTCTGGCAGCACGGTCCACCCTCCAGCCGGAATGCGGGCTTCGCGGCACACTCGCACCAAACATGAGAGGTAGGGGGCAACCCTGAGCCATCGACCGCCTCCCGCAGCCCGACGACAGTTCCTCACGCCTCGCATGGTGCTGTTTTTGGCGGCCATCTCGCTGACCGAAGCCACTGCCGCCATGACCTCCGTGCAGGTGCCGGTCTATCTGCGCTGGATGGGGGCCGAGGTGGCAGAGGTCGGGCTGTTCTTCACGCTGTCGGCGATTGTGCCGCTGGTCCTGCTGGTCTTCGGCGGCTGGCTCTCCGACGCGCTGGGAAGGCTGCGGGCCATCTCGCTGGGCAGCCTGGCCGGCGTCCTGGCCTACGCCGTCTTCGCCCTGGCGCCCAGCTGGCAGGTGGCATTGATCGCGCCTGCGTTTTCCGCGCTGTCGATGGCCCTCATCCGGCCCTCGTACCGGGCCTACCTTGCCGATCACAGCACACCGGAAACTCGCGGCCGCGTCTTCGGCACCGGCGAAGCGGCACGCAACCTGACCTGGATCGTCGGGCCCCCGCTCGGCGGGCTGCTGGCAGAGACCTTGGGCTTTCGCTGGCTTTTCGCCGCCACCTGCATGGCTTTCGCCGCCGCCGGAATCTGGACCCTGGCAGTGGCCAGCGGCGACCGCCGGCGCAGCGCGGCCCCGACCACACCGCTCTCGCTGGCCTCTCTGCGCGATTCAATCTTCCACATGGCCGCCATCATCTTCTCCGGCGGCTTGATCACCTGGCTGTTGGTCACCGACGGCGTGCGCGATGTCGCCACCAAATTCTCCTTCGACCTGATGCCTGTCTATCTGACCGACATCTACGGCCTGACGCGCCAGCAGATCGGGCTGATGGACGGCATCTTCGGGCTCGTGCTGGTCCTGGCCAACTACCCGGCCGGTTGGCTGGTCGACCGCACCAGCGAGCGGTTCGGCCTCGTCCTGGGACTGGCCTCGGTGCTTACCTCAAACCTAGTCTTTGTCCTGGCCACCGGTTTCTGGGGGTTTGCCTTTTCCTGGTCGTGGCTGGCTGTCGGCGTCGCGCTGATGGACCCAGCCATCCAATCGCTCATCTCCAAGGCGGTCGCCACCGAACTGCGCGGCATGGCCTACGGCCTGCTTGCCACTACCTGGGGGCTGGTTTCCCTCCCCTCGCCATGGATCGGCGGCCAGCTGTGGACTCATTTCGGGCCTCAGGCCCCGTTCCTCGCGACGATCGCCCTCGGCAGCCTCACCCTGGTGCCCGCGTGGTTCAAACTCGCTGTGCCCGGGGATCGCGAGGTGCACTAGCCTGAAACGAACGAGAGCTGCCTGCCGGCAGCTCTTCACAAAGCATTGCACACGGGGACTGCTGAAGCCGTCTACGCCGCTTTGGTCTCACGCACGTCGAGGACACGCGCCACAACCGGCTCGACGGCCTTCTGGAGCGCCTCCTTGGAGACCCCCTCCACCTTGAGCGTCATCTCGCGATTCTGCGTGCTCTCCCCCAGGGACGTCCCCAGGGCGAGGATGTTGCCGCCCGCTTCGAAGACGGCGCGGGTCAGCCGCGCGAGTTCGCCCGGCACGTTGCGCACCAGCGCGCTGATGCGAACACCAGCCTCGCGCGCACCCAGCAGTTCCAGGAAGATCTTGAAAAGATCGGTCTCGGTGATGATGCCCACGACTTCCTCGCCGCGCATCACCGGCAGGCCGCCTGCGTGATTGTCGACCATCAGGCGAGCCGCCTCTTCGATGGGGTTGTCCTCCGTCACGGTGACCACCTGTCGCGTCATCACCTCTTCCACGGTGATCTTGCTCAGCAGGTAGTTGAGTTCCCACACACTGAGGCTGGTTGCACTCGAAGGCGAGGCGTGCAGGAGGTCTTTTTCCGTGACGATGCCCACCAAGCGCCCGCTCTTGTCAACCACCGGCAGGCGGCGGATCTTCTCTTTGTGCATCAGGTTGAGCGCTTCCTGCATCGGTGTCTCAGGACGGACGGTGATGACCGGCTTAGACATCCTCTCTCCGACAAGCATCTTGCTTCCTCCTTCCACAGGTCTGGGTTTTCACATCCTCGGAATGCCCATTATAGCCCGACGCGCTCGCGAAACCCGCCACCCTTCGGGCCGCCGCGGTCGCGGTCGAGGGCGCGCCGTCTTGACTCACCTCACTGAGGATGATACACTGTTCTTGCATTCGGAGGACAGGCGCAGCGCTGGCCCTCCACGGACGGAGTAGATGCAGCAACCATGAACAAGAAACCTCCGCTCGCCGCGCAGCAACTCGCCACCCGGCGATCCCGCGCAGAGGCCGACGCTGACTCAGACGAACCTCCGA
This sequence comes from uncultured Anaerolineaceae bacterium, assembly GCA_964575425.1. Classification (GTDB taxonomy): domain Bacteria; phylum Chloroflexota; class Anaerolineae; order Anaerolineales; family E44-bin32; genus DATEAV01. Next base: position 75,198 of record CAZNRD010000007.1, read on the forward strand.
GTCTGCCGCGCTCCCCACAACTTGAGCCCACTTCGCGGTCGCGCCAGACCCCAACTGTCTCTACCTCATCCGCCGGGCGCAGCGCCCGCCCAAGGGCCGCGGTCTCCCGCAAGCGGCAGCTAAGCGTCGCCACGATTGAAGCCCTGCCCATCGCCGAGCCTCTGGTCATCGCGCCGGAGGCACCGCCGCGTCCCCGCAGTCTCCGCCAACTCCAGGTGGTGGTCGCCCACAGCCTCGCACTGTCGCTCGAGCGCGGCCGACCAGAGGACCGCATTGCGGACGAGGAGACCAGCACAGTGGCCCTGGCCGTCGCCGCCGCCATGCGTGGGCGCGTGCGTCGGGTGGAAATCGCCCCGGTGTGGGACGACCTGCCTGAGGTGATGCAGCGCTACGATCCCAAGCAGTACGTCGTGTTCAACCTGGTCGAGAGCCTGGGCGGCCGCGCATTCACCGAACCCGAGGCCCCCCGCATCCTCGAGGCCATGGGCTTCCTCCATACCGGCGCCTCCTACCAGTCGCTCCAGCGCTGCGCGAACAAGCTCACCACCAAGAAGCTGCTCGAGGCCGCCGGACTGACCGTCCCACGCTGTCAGGTCTTCCGCCACACCGGTCAGCGCAACGTCACCGTCCCGCTGCCCGCCATCGTCAAGCCCGTGGCCGAAGGCGGCAGCTTCGGTGTGATGCAGGATTCCGTCGCCCGCACACGGGAAGAGCTGCTCGAACGCGTCCAGCGCTGCCTCGAACTCTACCGCCAGCCGGCCTTGGCGGAAGAGTTCATCGCCGGGCGAGAGATCAACGTCGCCTTGTGGGGAAACCAGCAGACCGCCGTCCTTCCGATCTCAGAAGTGGTCTTCAACTGGACGCAGGACCCACTGCAGCAGTTCGTCACCTTTGAGAGCAAGTGGATCCCGGATTCGCTCGAATACCGGGGCACGCCTGTCATCTGCCCCACCCCGCTCCCGGATGACGAGCGCCAGCGCATCGAGGCCGCGGCCGTCAACGCCTATCAGGTGCTCGGCCTGAGAGGCTATGGCCGTGTCGACATCCGCCTCAAGGACGGCGTGCCCTACATCCTCGAGGTCAACGCCAACCCCGACCTGGCACCGGACGCTGGCTTCTTCCGCTCTGCCGCTGCTGCCGGCTACACCTACAGCCAGACCATTGGCCAGATCCTCAAGCTCGCCGTCGCCCCCGAATGATCGTCATCCACCCCACTTCGCCGGAGGACGAGGGCTCCATCCTGCGCATCGCTTCCAGCGAACCCCTCTTCGACGGCGATGACATTGCCTGCATCCAGGAACTGCTCACCGACTTCCTCACACGGCCCGACCACAACGGCTACTTCTTCCTGAGCGCGGAGGACGCAGGCCGGCTGGTCGGCTTCGCCTGCTACGGCCCGACGCCTCTCACGTCAGGCACCTTCGACCTGTACTGGATCTGCGTCGACAGGGCTTGCGCCCGGCGCGGCATCGGCCGGGCTCTGATGCAGCGGGTCGAGCAGGAAGTGCACCAGGCACGCGGCCGGCTGATCGTGGTGGAGACCTCCGGCCTGGATTCCTACGCGCCCACACGCGCCTTCTATGAACGGCTCGGGTACCAGCGCGTCGCTGAGGTGCCGGACTTCTACGGCCCGGGCGACAGTCTGATCGTCTACACCCGCCATCTGCCGGTGGAATGACCCCGGCGCACCCTGGCCCCCGCCTTAGGACCAAACCAATACGCTGCCGAAAGGGGAAGAGCCCCCTGCCATCCACGGGACGGCCGGCACTGCCGCTCTTGCCGGAAGGCCCCCACCGTTGCTTGCGCCGTATGGAAGGGCGTTGCCCCGGCCAGATTGGCGAATTCGCTTCCCAGCATCCACTCCCAGGGAGCGGCGTGGGCACTTCGGCCGGAGAGAACCCACGGCGGACGGGGGGCGAGCAATCCCTCGGTGGCCTGGAGCTCTGGTATCTTGAGTCTAGCGATACGCGCGACCCAAGTCAATGACCGCTACACTTAAAAAAGGTACCACGGGGCTCCAACCGCGCCCAGGGCTATAATCGGGCTATCCTTCTGCACGGAGGAGGTGAGGCCCATGCCGCAGCAGAACGGCACGGGCAACCCGCCCAAACCGGTCACCCAACCGTTTCGACACGACCCGACAGGCAAGACTTCCCTGGAGTCGCAGCCATGACCCGGCGCGTCCTTCTGATCTTCAACCCCGGTGCCCAGCGCGGCCGGGCTCGCGGGATGGCCTCCCTGCTCCGTTCCGCCGTCGAGCGCCACGGGGGAGGCGAATGGGCGGCGACCGAATACCCCGCCCATGCCACGGCGCTGGCACAAGAGGCTGGACGCCGCGGGTTCCAGGTCGTCGCCGCGCTCGGCGGCGACGGCACCGTCCACGAGGTCATCAATGGCCTGATGCATCTGCCGCCGGACCAGCGCCCGATGCTGGCCGCCGTCCCCATCGGTTCCGGGAACGACTTCAGCGCCAGCGCAGGGATTCCACAGCAGCTGGAGAGCGCCGTAGACCGCGTCTTCTCCGGATCCCCCACTCCGGTTGACGTTGGCCTCGCACGCTTCGGCTCCGCACGCCGCGAGTACTTCGCCAATGCCCTGGGCATCGGCTTCGATGCCAAGGTCACCTACTACTCCTACCGCATCACTCACCTGCACGGGTTCAGTATGTATCTGTGGGCTGTGCTGCAGACCATCGTCCGCTCACACGACGCGCCGCACATGAGGCTCCGCATCGACGACCAGTCCTTCGAACAAGAGGCGTTGATGCTGGTGCTCTGCAATGGCCGGCGCGAGGGTGGGGGTTTTCTGGTGGCCCCCGACGCCCGCCCCGACGACGGCCTGCTCGACCTCGCCATGGTCCAGAACGTGTCTCGCTTTATGATGATCCGGTTGATCCCCGAAGTGATGAGGGGAACCCATGGCCGCTTTCGTCAGGTCCGCCTGAGCCGCTTTCGCACGTTTGCCCTGCACGCGGACCGACCCCTGACAATCCATATGGATGGCGAGATGATCGCCGGACTGACGTCCGACATCGTCGAACTGCAAGCCGAGGTTTGCCCGAAGGCACTGCACGTCATCCGCTGACCAGGGAACCGCACGGAGGTGCCCCGGTCGTGTGAACCTTCGGGCTCACCCGCCCGCGAAGATCGAAATGCTCACTCTGCTCCAAATCCTGCAAGACCGCGATCTGGGATTCCTCCGGGCCGTGGCCGAGCAGTGGGGGATTGATCTGCCCAGGGGAACTGCACTTGAGGCAGCCGCGGCCCTCGCGAGGGCAATGCTCGATCGCCAGGCAGTCGTTGAACATGTGGATACACTCAACCCCGCCACCCGCCAGCCTCTTGACTTCCTGATCTCCCATGCAGGGCGCCATCCTGTCGCCGACGCCGAGCGCCGCTTCGGGTCGATCCGATCAATGGGGCCGGGTCGCCGCGATCGGGAGAAACCCTGGCGCAATCCTGCCTCTCCCCTTGAGGACCTCTGGTACCGCGGCCTGGTGGGGCGGGCCTTCGCCGACACGCCCTCCGGGCCTCAGGAGTTCTTGTTCCTCCCTACCGACCTGCTGCCGCTGCTCCCCGCTCCGAACGCCGAAGTGGCGCGGTCGCTCGGTCATCCCGCACCCACCCCATCGTGGTCTCAGCCTGCCACCCTGGCCGCCGCCGACGACGCCACCACACTGCTGGCTTCCCTGCGCCGCCGGGCAGCTAAGGACCTGCCCCTGGAGGCGGAACGAGCTGCGCATCTGGCGCGCTTCCTTCTCCAGCCCGCGGCGGCCGACCTGCTGCTGACCGTGCTTCTCGAGGCTGGCCTGATCAGCGGCCCGCCCTACCAGCCTCAACCTCAATCGGTGCGCGCCTTCCTCGACCTGACCAGGCTGCAGGCCGTTCGCCGGCTCTTCCATGCATGGCTGGCCTCGACGACATGGAACGACCTGGCCCACGTGCCCGCACTCTCATCGCCCTCGGGGCGATGGCCCAACCAACCCCTGTTGGCCCGCCAAACCGTCCTTGCGCTGCTGCACCGACTCCCACCACAAGCCTGGTGGGACGTGGACTCGTTTGTTGCGGCGCTGCGCGAGGCGCATCCGGATTTCCAGCGCCCCGCTGGCGACTTCGATTCCTGGTACCTGCAAGACACGGCGACCGGCGCCTTCCTTCAGGGATTCGAGCACTGGGATCAGATTGAGGGCGCCCTGCTGCGATTCCTGATCCGCGGGCCGCTCCACTGGCTGGGGCTTCTCGACCTGGGCACAGCCTCGGCCGAGCCCAGGCCAACAGCCTTCCGACCATCCCAGTACGCCACAGCGCTGCTCGATCTCTCCGCCAGCCAGGCACTCCCCGGACATCCCTCGGCTCCAGCGACCATCGCGCCTGACGGCAGTGTGCTGGTGCCCCGCCTAGCGCCACTCGCAATGCGCTACCAGATCGCGCGCTTCACTGTTTGGGAAGACCTGGACCAAGAGGGATGGCGCTTTCGCCTGACTCCGTCGGCCCTGCAGGCTGGCCGCCGCCAGGGGCTGCAGCTCAGCCAGATGCGCGCCGTGCTGGAGGCTGCCACGCAGAAGCCCTTGCCTCCGAACCTGCTGCGCGCCCTGGCGCGATACGATCAACGAGGATGCGAGGCCCGGCTGGAGCGAGCCCTGCTGCTGCACGTGGCCACCCCGGAGGTGCTTCGGGAGCTCAAGCGCAGCCGTGCCAGCGCCCGCTATCTCGGCGCCGACCTGGGCCCAACCGCCGTGCAGGTGCGCGAGCGCGACTTGGATTCGCTGCGCCGCGCTGCTGCACGCCTGGGGATTCTCATCGATCCCCCCGATAAGGAAACGGGCCCGGCCTGACAGCACCGGTCTGATCCATGCGCTGCCTCGCACAGCCTGATGGATCCAAACCCGGAGGGGGAATCGTTCAGGCCTTCGGCCTCGCCGGGCGCTGCAGCGCCTTGTTCAGCGCCGCTTCCAGCTCGTCGATCGTGACCGGCTTGAAGACGAAGGCGCTCGCCCCAAGCGCCATCGCCTGGTCGACCTGGATGTCGGTCGTCTCCGATGAGAGCATCACCACCGGCAGGCCCTTGAGTTCCCGCCTCATGCGCAGAAACTCGAGCATGTCGATCCCGCTGACCTCGGGCATGTTGATGTCGAGCACAATCACATCCGGGCGCGCCCCGGCCAGCAGACGTCTGGCAGCGCTGCGCACGTCGCGGTAGGCCTCAACCGAGTAGTCCAGCATCTGCAGCATCAGCCGGACGGCTCGTATCATCTCATCGTCATCATCGACGATCCATGCCAGAGCCATCGAATCTCCTACAGAGTGCTTTTCAGGCGCTCGGCGAGGTCACGGCTGATCCCCGGGACGGCCATGAGTTCTTCCAGCCGAGCACGCCGGATCGCGCCGATGTCACCGAAAGCCCTGATCAGCGCTCGCCGCCGCGCCGGCCCGATGCCCGGGACTTCATCCAGGCGTGATGCCAGGCCGGTCTGCCGCCGACGCACCTCGTGCTGCGAGAGCGCAAAGCGGTGGGCCTCGTCGCGCACCCGCTGGATCAGGTGCAACCCATCCGACCGCCGGCGAAGGATCACGGGATCGCTGCGGTCCGGAAGGTAGATCTCTTCGTGCTCCTTGGCCAGCCCTGCCACCGCCATTCTCCCGCTCAGGCCGAAGCTCTCAAGGACCTGCTGCGCCCTGCTTAGCTGCCCCTTGCCGCCGTCGACGATCAGCAGGTCCGGCAGCCGTCCGAAGGCGGGGTCGAGTTTGCCACCTGGCTGCGCCGCCTGCTCGCAGGCCGACTGCCAGCGGCGGAACCGGCGCTCGAGAATCTCCTGCATGCTGGCGAAGTCGTCCTGGACCTGCACCGTCTGGATGTTGAACTTGCGGTACACCCGCCGGTTGGGAGCGCCCTGCTCGAAAACCACCATGCTCCCCGCCGCGGCCGTTCCCTGAGTGGTGGAGACATCGTAGCACTCGATGCGGTTGGGAGGCTGCGGCAGCTCCAGCGCCTGCTGCAGCTCAGCCAGCGCCTGCACGTGCCTGCTGCGGTCGGCTTCCCACTGCACCCGCAACGCTGCCAGAGTCTCGGCGGCGTTTTCGGCCGCCAGCGTCACCAGCTCCTTCTTCGGCCCACGGCGCGGCACCTGAAGCACGACCTCGCCCTCGCCCCGCCGGCGCTTCAGCCAGTCCTCAATGATGCGAGCTTCCCCAACCTCCACCGGCAGCAGCACCCGCTGCGGCACATAGGCAGCCTCGGTGTAGAACTGCTTGACGAAGGCCTCCACCACTTCCCGGTCCTCGGCCTCCGCCGCGCCCTCGAGCACGAAGTACTCACGCCCGATCAGCTTCCCCTCTCGGATGAAGAACACCTGGACGCACGCCCCCTGTTCGTCTCGGGCAAACGCGATGACATCCGAGTCGATCCGCTCCTGCGTCACCACCTTCTGCTGCTCGACCACCTTCCCAATCGCCAGGATCTGGTCGCGCAGACGGGCAGCCCGCTCGAACTGCAGACCTTCCGACGCGGCGGCCATCTCCGCACGCAGCCGCTCGACGACCGGCTCCGACCGCCCCTCCAGGAACCGGCAAAGGTCCCCGATCATCGCCCGGTATTCCGCCTCTCCCACGGCACCGATGCACGGCGCCAGGCATAGGCGGATGTCGTGGTACAGGCAGGCCCGAGCGTCAGTGCCGGTGATCACCCGATCGCAGGTCAGGTAGGGGAAAATGCGCCTCAGCACATCCAGGGTCTGATGAACAGCCCAAACGCTGGTGTAGGGACCAAAGAAGCGGCTGCCGTCATCGATCATGCGTCGGGTGACGGTGACTCTGGGAAACGGATCGGCCCGGTGGACCTTGATGTACGGGTAGCGCTTGTCATCCTTCAGCCGGACGTTGTAGCGAGGTCGATGACGCTTGATGAGCGTCATCTCAAGGATCAGAGCCTCCAGCTCCGACCCCACCACGATCCACTCAACATCCGCCACGCGCGACGCCAGCTCGGCCGTCTTCCCCGCCAGCCCGGCCGAGGCGTGGAAGTAGGAACGCACGCGGGCGCGCAGGTTGACAGCCTTACCGACGTAGATGACTTCGCCGGTGGCATCTTTCATCAAGTAGCAGCCGGGTTTGGCCGGCAGGCCTTCCAGCTTTCCTCCCAGGCGATCGGGCAGAGCCATGGCAACGGGATTCTAGCACACGGGGTCGGGCCTGCCCCGCAGCAGGCTCATGGCGCAGTCAGGACCAGCATCCAGGCTATAATAACCAGGATGCTCCCTCGACTCTTGCTCACACTCTCTCTTCTTGGCGCCCTCGCCGGGTGCTCAGGCATCGCCGGGCAATCGCCTTCGGCAGCCACGCCCTCACCGACCTCTCTTACCGCATCCCCTGTAACCCCCGACACCACCCCGACCGCGCCTCTCCGCCTCGTGCTTTGGCTGCCTGCAAGCATCGCACCGGAGCGCACCACCCCCGCAGGTGCCGTGCTGACGCAACGCCTTGCCCAATTCGAGGAATCACATCCAGGCATCAACCTCCAGATTCGCCTGAAGGCCGACGCTGGCACCGCTGGACTCCTAGAGACTCTGATCGCGGCCGCAGCCGCCGCGCCGGCGGCGCTCCCCGACGCACTCCTGCTCGACCCCGTCGGGCTCAGCGCAGCCGCTCTCAAGGGCCTGATTGTTCCGCTCGATGGCCTGGTCCCAGCCCCATCGGAGCCCGAGTGGTATGCCTACGCGGTGGAAGCAGCCAGGGTCGACGGCGTGGTCTACGGGCTGCCGGTCGGCGCAGAGGCGCAAGTCCTTGCCTATCGCACGGATGCCTACGACTCCCCTCCGCTGTCATGGTCCAATGTCCTATCCGGCCCGGTTCCCGCTCTCTTCCCCGCCGCCGATCCGACCGCTTCGTTCACGCTGGCGCAGCTCCTGGCCGCGCGCGCCCGCCTCTACGATAGCGGCGGCCGCCCCATGATCGACCAGCCCGCTCTGGTGGACATCCTCAGCTTCTACCAGGCGGCTCGTTCAGCAGGTGTGCTCCCTCTCTCGGCCCGGCAGTACGCCAGCGCCCCGGACACCTGGAGGGTCTTCGAAGAGGGGCGCACACTTGCCGCAGAGGCCCGGCTCCGCCCCTTCTTGCTGGAAGCCAACCCGGCCATCCATGCTGCCATACCGCTGCCGACGCGAGATGGTGCCGGCATCAGCCTGGTCTGGAGCTGGTCGTGGGCCGTGGTCACGCGCGACTCCGTCCGTCAGCGGGCGGTTGGCGAGCTCATCGTTTGGCTGAGTCAGCCCGAGTTCCTGGCTGCGTGGACGCGGGCGGCAGGACTGCTACCGCCCAAGCCCGCGGCCCTGGAACGTTGGCCCGCCGGAAGCGACTCCAGTCTGGCAAGCCAATTGGTGACCGCGGCCGTGCCTGCCCCATCCGCCGAGACCACTGGCATCTTCGGCCCTCCGCTGCAGCAGGCCGTGCAGGCGGTCCTGAGCGGGCAGAGCAGCCCTGAGGAGGCGGCACGCGCCGCAGCCCAGGCGGTCCAGAATCCCTGAGGCGGGCGCCGTCTTCAACCCACGAGGACAATGCAGCTTCGCATTCGGGATCACCCGGCACACTTGAGCACTCTCAGTCGCGCGGCGCTCCAGGCGGCCGATGCCGGTGCGGCCATTGAGCGCACCCTGCGGCCACGGGGAAGGGTGCTGTACATCGGCTCCCATCGCCTTCGCCTCTCCGCCAATTCCCGTATCTGCCTCGTCGCCCTTGGCAAGGCAGCCCCAGCCATGGCAGAAGCAGCCTGTCGCCTGCTGGGCAGCCGGATCGCAGCCGGCGTTGTGACCGCCCTGGCGGGACCTCCACCATCAACTCCCCTGCTACGAGCCCTCCAGAGCGAAGGACGGCTCGAAGTCATCTTCACCGGACATCCCCTGCCCGACGGAGGCAGCCTGGCCGCCGGCAGAGCGGCGGCATCGATGCTCGACGGCACCGGCCCCGACGATGTCTTGCTGGCACTGGTGTCCGGCGGCGGCTCGGCCATGTTCGAACTGGTGTTGCCCGGCATCGATGTGGAAGACCTTCGGAAGATGAACGATCTGCTGCTGCGATCGGGCGCTCCGATCGAGGCCATCAACACTGTGCGGCGCAGCCTGTCCCTGGTCAAGGCTGGTGGCCTGGCCCGACTGGCGGCGCCGGCGCGGACTGTGGCTCTCATCCTTTCCGACGTTGTGGGAGATCGACTGTCGGCGGTCGCCTCCGGCCCGACGATCCTGCGCCGCGCAGACCCGGCGGCGGCGCGCCGGATTCTCAAGCGCTTTGGCTTGTGGCCCCGCACGCCCCTGGCGGTGAAACGCGCAGTGGCGGCAACGGGCAGCCAGGAATCGGAAACGCGACCCGTCTCGCCGCGGCCGATCAACATCCTCGCTGCCAGCAACCGTCAGGTCGTTGAGTCAGTGGCGTGCGAGGCTGCGGCCATGGGCTTCACCGTGACGATCGTATCCCGGCGCATGCACGGGGAGGCGCGCGTGGTCGCTGAGGAATTTGTCCGGCGCCTGTTGCGCGCGCCGCCTCCGGCCTGTCTGCTATTGGGTGGGGAGACGACCGTGACGGTACGGAACGGCGGCCGCGGCGGTCGCAATCAGGAGCTGGCGCTGGCTGCGGCGCTCGCTCTCCAGGGAGTGCCCGGCCTGGCACTCATGGCGCTGGCCACCGACGGCATCGACGGCCCCACCGATGCCGCGGGCGCTGTGGTCACCGGGGAAACCGTTCCGCGCGCACGCGCCCTCGGCCTCGACCCCGCCCAGGCGCTGGCGCGGCACGACTCCTATCCACTGCTCGACGCCGTTGGCGCCCTCCTGCGCACCGGCCCGACGGGGACGAACCTGGGGGACCTGGTCATTGGCCTCGCCTACCCGCCCCAGGGGGGAGGTGCCAACCCGGGTCGCCCGCAATCCATTTGACCCCCATTCTCGCCCCTGCTACAATCCCCCGCCCGACATCTGCCCTCGAGGAGACCATGCCCATCCAATTCGGCACCGACGGCTGGCGCGCCGTAATCTCGGATACCTTCACTTTTCACAACCTGCGCCTGGTGGCCCAGGCCATCGCCGATGCCGTCGCCTCGGAAGAATGGCTCAACGGCACCTCGAGCGACCTGAGAGCCGACCCGCGGAAGATGGTGGTCGGCTTCGACACGCGCTTCCTCTCCGACCGCTACGCTGTCGAAGCCGCCCGCGTCCTGGCCGCCAACGGCTTCAAAGTCCACCTGAGCACCGCCGACGCTCCCACCCCTGCCATCTCCTACGCTGTCCGCCACCTGAGCGCCATCGGCGGGGTGATGATCACCGCATCCCACAACGCCCCGCGCTACAACGGCGTCAAGCTCAAGGCGGCCTACGGCGGCTCGGCCTTGCCTGAGCAGTGCCGTCGGGTCGAGGTCTACCTGAATGACAACGAACGTCGTGGGCGCGGCCCGAACCTGCTGGACTACGATCAGGCACGCGCCTCCGGCCTGATCGAGCGCTTGAACCCCACCCCCGCCTACTACGACCACCTGCGCACGCTGATCGACCTCGATGCCATCGCCGACAACCCGCAGCGCATTGTTGTCGACTCGATGTACGGCGCCGGCCGCGGGCAGATCCGCGGCCTGCTGCAGGGCACGGGCTGTGAGGTGTTCGAGGTGCGCGGCGAGATGAACCCTGGCTTCGGCGGCATCCACCCCGAGCCGATCGCCCGCTACCTGGGAGCCCTGGCCGGAGCCATCGCCGCTGGCCACGGCCAGTTGGGCCTGGCCACCGATGGCGACGCCGATCGCATCGCCGCCATGGACGGCCGCGGCCAGTACGTTGATCCACACCGCATCCTGGCCGTGGCCCTCAAGTACTTGGTCGAGCGCCGCGGTTGGCGGGGCAAGGTCATCAAGACAATCTCCACCACACAGATGCTCAACCGCCTTGGCCGCAAGTACGGCCTGGAAGTCATCGAGACGCCCGTGGGCTTCAACCACATCGCCGACTGGATGCTCAAAGACGATGTCCTCATCGGAGGCGAGGAATCCGGCGGCATGTCCTTCCGCGGCCACATCCCCGAGGGCGACGGCATCTTGATGGGCCTGCTGCTGGTGGAGGTGACCGCTGCTGCTCGTGCCCCGCTGGAGGAACTGGTGGCCGACGTCCTGGCCGAGGTCGGCCCGACCCACTACGCCCGGCTCGACCTGCGCCTGGCCGCTCCCGTATCCAAAGAGCGCATGGTGGCCCGCCTGCGAGACGACGCCCCCGCTCGCATCGGCGGCACGGCCGTGGTTTCGGTGAACGAGCTCGATGGCGTCAAGTACATCCTGGCCGACGAGTCGTGGCTTCTGATCCGACCCTCCGGGACCGAGCCTGTCCTGCGCATCTACGCCGAAGGTCCCGAAGCCACAGCCGTCGAGGCCCTGTTGGCCCACGGGCGGGCAGTGGCCGAGGCTCGCAGCTGATCTCGCTCAACCCACAGCCGGCAGTCTGATCCAGAAGGTGCTGCCCTGACCCACCTGGCTGCGCGCCCCGAGCGTGCCCCCGTGCAGCTCCACCAGGCCTTTGCAGATTGCCAGGCCGGAACCCGTGCCCCGCTGGCATCGCTTCTGTCGGTCAATCTGATGAAACAGATTGAACAGCGACGACAGCTCCTCGCGCGGAATCCCCTCGCCTTCATCCTCGATCTCGATCCAGACGAAGCTGCCGGAAGCGCCCGCGCGTACCCAGAGGCGCTGGCTTTCCGGGCGCGAGAACTTGATGGCGTTGTCCAGCAGGCGTCCGATGGCGTCGGAGAGAAAGACCTCGTCTGCGGTCACGGCGGGCAGGTCGTCCGGGACCTGAAGCACAAGGACCAGTCCCTGGTCCTGAGCTGCCTTTTCGTACTTGCGGGCAAGCGTGCGCAGCCAGGGGCCGAGGTCGTCGATGGGGCGGCGGCGGAGCAGGTAGAGCCTCTCCGCTTCGCCGGTCTCAATCTCCACCAGGGCGATGAAATCGAACACCAGCCGCTGCAGCCGCTCGGCTCCGCGACGGATGCCCTGCATGAACTGTCGGAACTCTTCGTAGGAAAGGTCGGCCCCTCCTTCGTCGAGCATCTGGCTGTAGTTGATGACGTACGTCAGGGGCGTGCGGAATTCGTGGTTGAGCGTGCTCAGGATAGTGCGTTTGAGCGCCGTCAGGCGCTCCTCGGCCTTGCGCTCCAGCGCCTCCCGGCGCGACAACTTTCCGCGCACCGCAGCCAGCAGGTCCTCTTGCTCGAACGGCTTGGTGATGTAGTCATCGGCACCAAGCTCCTTGCCGCGGCGCACATCTGTCTTTTCGCCCCGCGCTGTGAGAAAGATGAAAGGGATGTCCAGCCATTCGGGCCGCTGGCGCACCCGTTCGTAGAACTGGTACCCGTCGATGCCCGGCATCATGATGTCGGAGAGGATCAGGTCGGGGTGGCATTCCTCCAGCAGGCGCAGGGCCGCGCCCGCCTCGGCCGCCGCCAGCACGCGGTACCCGGCCATCTCCAGCAGGTCCTGAATCCCGGTCAGCATCGGGGCATTGTCCTCAACCACCAGGATCAGCGGCCGCTCCATCTCACCACAGGCCCTCGTCGTCACACGGCAGCAGCACGGTGAAGGTGCTGCCCTGACCGAGCCGGCTGCTCACCCGAACTTCGCCTCCGTGGCGGTCCACGATCTCGTGCACGATTGCCAGGCCCAGGCCGCTGCCCGGCGTGTCGCTGCTGCGGGCCAGGCTCCCACGATAGAAGCGCTCGAAAATGAACGGCAGGTCCTCGTCGGGAATGCCCTGGCCGCTGTCGCGGACCGCCAGCCGCGCCATGCGGCGGCCCCCGACGGTCTCCGGCTCCTGCACCATCACCCGAACCCATCCGCCAGCGGGCGTGTAGCGCAAGGCGTTACTGAGCAGGTTGGTCAGCACCCGGATCAGCTGGCCGCGGTTGGCCACGACCGCAGGGGTGGATTCGGCTGTGACCTGCAGCTCCAGCGGTTTCTCCTGAAACGCGGGTCGATGATTCTCTACAACCTCTCGTACCAGCGGCTCCAGTTCCACCCGCTCCCGCTGCTCGACCTCGGTCTTGCTCTCCAGGCGGGAAAGGTCAAGCAAGTCCTCGATCATCTCACTGAGGCGGGCCGTCTCCTGTTCGAGCGTCCACAGATACTGCTCGCGCCGCTCGGGCCGGCCCTGGCACAACAGCGAGAGGTAGAGCTTGAGGTTGGCCAGCGGCGTCCGCAGTTCATGCGAGACCGTGGCCACGAACTGGCTCTTGAGCCGATCGAGCTCGCGCAGGCGAGTGATGTCGCGCAGGACGACCACCGTGCCCACCGCCAGTTCGCCCTGCGTGACGGGAGAGGCCAGTGCCTGGAGCGTGAGCGAACCCACCTGCAGCTGTTCGCTCACCACCCCGCCCTCGGCGTGGAGGCGGCTGATCTGCGAGAGGATGTCGCCAGAATACTCACCCGCCAGCAGTCCTTCGGCCACGGGATTGGCCAGCACCAGCCTGCCCTCCAGATCGAGCACAACGACTGCATCGGCCACCGAGCGCAGGATGGCCTCCGTGCGTTCCTTCTGGGAACGGATCTCCGTCGTGCGCGCCGCGACGCGGGCTTCGAGCTGGGCGGAATGGGCACGCACCTCGGCGAAGAGCCTGGCGTTGGCGAACGAAATGGCCACCTGGGCGGCCAGGATCTGCAACAGCTCCATGTCGGCGGCGGTCAGGCCGTCCTGACGATCGCTCTGCACATCCAGCACGCCGACCACGTCGCCGGCGATGATCAGAGGCACAGTCAGTTCGCAGCGCGTCCGGGGGAACTCGGGCACCGGCAGGTAGCGCGGCTCCCTGCTGACGTCTGGAACCAGCCATGGCTTGGCGGTGTTGGCGACGGTCGTCATGATGGTGGGTTCCTGCAGCGACAGCGAGCGCGGCAGCGTCACCAGTTCGCCCTCCGGCGCTCGCACTGCCGCCTGGGGAACCAGCCGCCCGTTTTCCACCAGCATCAGTTGGACTGCGTAGTAGCGGAAGGCCTGCAGGATCCGTCTCGCCACCTCGCGCGACAGCTGCTGCACATCCAGCACCGAGACAGCATAACGGCCGATCTCATTTACCAGCCGCAGCTCCTCGGCGCGGTGGCGCGCGGTATGCAGCAGCCGGGCGTTGTCGAGCGCAATGGCGGTGTGGTTGGCGATCATCTGCAGCAGCCGCAGGTGGTCAGCCCCAAAGCGGAAGGGCGATTCGGCCTGGACCGACACCGCGCCGATCACCTCGCCCCGCGCCACGAGCGGCACGCCCAGCCAGGAACGAGTGGCGATGCCTGCGGTCAATCCCGGCACGGGCAGGCTGGGGGCCTCGATGTCGTAGTCATTGATCAGCAGTGGCTCCCCGGTCCGGATAACGTGCCCGCTCAGCGTCGGTCCACCCAGCGGCACGCTGAGCGCCGGCAGCCGGCACCCAGCATCGAGCACATCACAGTGCAGGCTTTCGGGCGACTGCAGGCGCGCCACCACTGCCGAGTCGACGTCCATAAGTCGATTGACCTGATCCAGCAGCAGATCGACCACGCCTTCAGGCGTGATCTCCTGCGACAACGCGATCCCCAGGCTGAACAGTGCCGTCAGCTCGTCGGAGCGCTGCCTCAACTCACCGATGGCCAGCGCGTTGTCGATGGCCACGGCGGCCTGATCGGCCAGGGCGCCTGCCAGGGCCTGCTCCTCAAGTGTGAAGGTTCTTTCCACACCCGGCTCGTCCACTGCCAGCACACCCAGCAGACGATCGTCGCGATGGATGGGGGCCAGCAGCACGCTCGCCACCCGCAACGCCCGAGCGCGCGCCCCCAACGCAGCCAGCCGCTCGCCCGTCAGAACGCGCGGGTGCTGAGCCAGCTGCCGATCCCAGTCCTTGGGAAGCCGCATGGCAGGGATGGCTCCTTGCCACCAGTGTTCGCCTTCCGGCGGCAGAGTGCGCCCCGGATCGTAGACCTCGGCCTCGGTCAGCCTGTCTTGCTGAGGCGAAAACAGCACCGCACCCGCACGCGAAACACTGAGCGCCTCGGCCGCAGTCCGCGCCAGGGCCTCCAGGATCGGCCTGGTTTCGCTGGCGGAGTTTAGGACGCCGGCCGCCTGCTGAAGCAGCCGGCTGCGCCGCGCAGCCTGCCTCTCGTGCAGAAGCATCTCTGCATTCTCAAGCGCCAAACCCACGTGCCGGGCAAAGGCCGTGACCATTTCAACGTGAAGCCCCTGGAAGAACCCCGGGATGGTGCTGTCCAGCGAGAACAGTCCGATCGTCTCACCACGGCACTCGATCGGAACGCCCAGCCAGGAGCGCACGTGGGCCAGATGGGGAGGCACAGTCCAACCCCCATGCTCCGCAGTGTTGCCCACCAGCAGCGGGCGCCCTGTCTTCCACACGCGATGCATGCTGGCAATCGTCTCGCGCCCCGAGGTAGGTGCATCTGCAGGCGCGCGGGAGAGGTGCGGATAGCCGCGCGCCGCCCGGACACGCAGTTCCTGCCCGCCTCCCAGCAGGATGCATGCCGAGTCGAATGGCACGAGGGCCGCCAGGAGATCGAGCACGTGATCGAGTATGTCTTCAGGGTCGAGAGAACCGTGGATGACGAACGAGGCCTGCTGCAAGGTGCGCAGCGCGGAGGCCCGACGTGCCAGGTCTTGAATCGTCTGAGCCTGGTCGAGCAGCCCGGCAAGCGGCGCGACCAGTCTCTCCAATGCCTGCCTCTCTTCGGGAGCCAGGGCATCGAGGACAACCAACAGCGCCAGAAGTCTGTTTCCCCGCCCGGGAATGGTGAGCAGGTCGATCTGGTCCGGCAAGAGGGATCGCACCTCTCCAGCGCGGCTGCGCCACAGTTCCCGCACAAGATCGATCGCTCCGTCGCGGAGGCTGCGCTCACTCAGTCTGGATGTGGGAAGGCTGCTGAGCATCCCAGCCAAAGCCTGCGCAATCTCCTCCGACCCGAGGCCAGGTGCAACAACGGACCATTGGCCCGGCCCGTTGCCCGGGAAGGCCATCAGCACGTGCAGTCCCGATCGTTCGAGGGGACCGAGGACCTCCTCGGCCACCTGTCGAAGGAGGTCTCCTTTCGCCGGATCAAGCCGGAGTGCGCTTAGATCGGCGGCCAGGTTGGCGATCTCCCAAGCTCGACAGCGAGGCGGCAGCGCCCGGGCAAGTGCCTGCGCTCCGGCCTTGTCTTTCGAAAAGCAATCCGGAATCGGCAGTCCATCACCGAAGAAGAAAACGGCTGGGGGAGAAGGCGATCGGCATGCCGCAGTCAGAAGCCCGGCCAAGTCCTCCGCCGACACCGGCAAGCCAATCACGAGCGCCTGCCAGCGACCGCGGCGAATCGCCTCCAGGCAGGTGGCCAGGCTTGAGCGCAGCACCAAGTCGAGCCCGGCCAGGGCCTCGCGCAGCAGCCGCCGGCCCCCGACCTCCGAGTCGTAAGCGAGCACACGCAGCCGCATCACGCCTCCGCCGTGCCAGTGGCGCGAGGGCGCGACAGGAGTTTGTACCCCCGGCCGCGTTGGGTGACCAGGCAGCGAGGGTTGGCGGGGTCCGGCTCGAGCTGTGCCCGCAGCCGGTCGACCTCGCTCAGATACTGCTCACCCCAGACGGCGGTGACAATTCGGTGCTTGTCGGTGAGCTTGTCACGCCGTTCATACAAGGGCTGGAGCAATCGGAACTCCAAATCGGTCAGGAGCGGGATGCGGACGCCATCAACCCAGACATCGCCGGAATCAGGATCGATGTGAACGCCCTCGGCGGCGACCTCGGCGGACGTGCGGGCGGCCTCCTCTCCGGCCAGCGAACGCAGCAGGAGGGACTTCCCAGTGTTGCTCAATCCGACGATGGAGACGCAGACGCCGCCTGCCAGGTCCCGCGGGACCTGCAGAGCGAGTGAGCGAAAGGGGGGGCTGAGTCGTTCCATCTCATCCGCCGACAAGCAGAGAGCCAGCCCTCGGGCCCCCATTCTCCGGAGGGGCGGGCTGGCCGTGCTTCCGGGAGGTCGCCTTCGACCTTGCCCGAGGAGATCCGCTTGACCCTGCGGCCTGCCGCCCTCAGGCCGAGGTGCGCATCCGAAGTCGACGGGCGATGAAGACGACGACCACCAGGGCCGCGCCCAGCATCAGCAGACTGGGAACCCCGACCTCACCCGCAAAGCCTGTTGCTGGCAAGGCGGTGGGGGTCGGCGTCCTGCCGCCCCCGCCAGCCAGCGCGTTGATGGTGGCCTGGGCGGCAGCCGTGGCTGTCAACGGATCGATGGTGACCGCTGCCTGGGTGGCCGTGGGTGATGGCAGCACAACCACCTGCGTGGGCGTCACGGTGGGCGAGGGAGGCGGTGTGCGCGTCGGGGTCAGCGTTGGCGTGGTCCAGCGCGCCTGCTCGGTCTCGGTGATGGCCAGCGCCACCCGCGTGTTCTCCAGGATGATGTTGGCGGCCTCGGTTGCTCGCGCCGCCCGCTGGTTCGGGGCGAGCACCAGCGCGTACAGGGCCAGGCAGATCATGCTCAGCACGAGCAGGCCGCCGATGAGAGCCGCGGCAATGATGAACGGACGGTTCGACGACTCCTCCGGCAGGGGGCCACCCACTTCAAAGTCTTCTGCCATCGCATCCTCTCCTCACGCTGTCCATCCGCCTCTCGCAGACGGCTGCGGTTCTACTGCAGGACTTCCAGATTCGCCAGCGGGACCGATGTCGGCCCGATCCCTTCCAGGTCCACCACCGCACACCGGGCCACAATTCCGCTGGGGAACTCCACCGGTTGATCCTCCACGGCCCGGACCACGCCGACAACACTGGCGTACGGGCGACGCACGACCCGCACGCGCACGCCGCGCGCCAACGGGATGACCTCATCGGGCAGGCTCAGCTCCATCGAGGCCGGCAGCGGGATGATGATTTCCGGCCTCTGCGCTTCGTAGGGCCCAACCGAGCGGCCATCCAGCGCAGCCTCGCGGCCAGCGTTGCTGCGCAGAAGGTTCCAGGCCATGCCGTTAATGGGCAGGAGGCCGAAGCCCTCCGTCACGATCACGGGGAAGGGCAGCCGTTGGACCAGAGGAATCATGTTCGACGTCAGACCTCCCAGGATCACCCCCCTCACCGACAGTTCGCTGGCCTGGTGCAGGGGAGCCGGCTGATCGCAGACGCCAGCGACCAGCACGGCGCCGCGCAGATCGATGTCGAGCTTGTCGGTCTGCAGGCGATCCTCTGGGCTGTCGCCCACGATCCGCGTGATGCCGTAGTCCTGGAGCCCGTTCCCCCAGACTGCCTGAATCAGCGCGCCCGTCGTCTCGAGGGTGACAGACTGCACCCCGTCAGTGGCTGTGACGGTGCCAGGAAAGCCAGCCCGCAGGGTGTGAGGCTCCCCATGCAGCTCGAGCAGGACCCGGCTGTCCGTCAGCGAGATGATGCGGCCGTCGGCCGGAGCGCGGACGGTGCGGCGCGAAATCCCCACCGGGCCGGCGATCACATCACCCGCCTCCACCCGGTCTCCCGGCCGGTGGACAAGGTAGCGGGGGATCTGCGCCTCGGGCACGCCCAGGCCGCGCGCCAGATCAAGGAAGAGATGGCGCCTGCTGGAAGGGGCCTCGGCCACGACGTCCAGGGCCTGCACCCGCTGACCGACGCGCACGGTGACCGTCCCCGCAACGGGGAGGTGGCGCTCCCGCCGAATCGTGGTCAGCGGGATGACGTGAGTGACGGAAGATGCGTACAGGTTTGCCATAGGTCCAACCGGTCAGGTTGCAGGCTTCATGCCATGGCCTCAGGTTTGGCCGCCGATGTCCCACAGCCACTTCATGTTCAGCTCTCTCCGCCTGGCCGGGTCGGAGGGCAGCTGCACCGGGCGGCCGCGGGCGTCGATGATCAGCCCCACAGCGCCACCCGAAACGCGTATCACCCCGGCCCTGCCAGGGCCTCCGAAGCCCACGTCGAAGCCCCTCTCCGGCCGGAGCGTCAGCTTCCCGTGCTGACCCGGGCCCAGCGGGACCACTACAAGCTGGCCGAAGCGGACCTCACCTTCGACGCTCTCCCCACCCCCCTCGTGGTCCAGGCGCAGCCGGAGCACCGGGCGACCCAACCGGCCTCGCCCCACGGGCGAGACGACCGTCCCCAGGCTGACGAAGCTGCCCGATTCCAGGACCTGGACTGTGGCCATCGGCAGTGGGGCGGCGGCAGCGCCCAGCGACGGCGACAGGCTGTACGGATCGAGGACCAGCGTGGTCACGCCAACGGGCTGCAGCGCGTCCAGCAAGACCAGCGCCGCATACCCCGGCTTCGAGGCACGGGCCAGCGCCCCTCCGGTCGCCAGCACCGGCTCCATCGGCGGCATCAGCTCTGGGGCCAGCGCAGTCCGGAAAGCCGGCCACGCCGACCTTGCCTCGAGCACGGCCGTCCGGATCAGTTGCCGGGCAAGCGCGTACTCGAGGTGCAGCTCCTCGGGCTCCGTCGGAATCGACGCCGGGTGCAGGGCCTTGTTGTAGATGTAGTCGCGCCCCTCGTCTTCCGCCAAGTCGATTGGCAGCCAGCGCATGACCTTGCTGAGCGGTGTGTGGCGCAACAGGCCTGGCAGGGCGGCGCCCAGCCCGAGGTCGGTGCGGACGGTCAGGCGCAGGTCTCCATCGAAGGCCGCCGCGATCGTCGTCTGTGAAGCGCCGAGGTCGACGCCCAGCACGCCTTTGCTGCGTTCGTAGAAGCGGCTGAGATAGCGGATGACGCGCCCGAAGGCCTCCGCCGTGGGAAGCAAATGGCCGCCCGACCAATGGTAGAGCTCGTCGAGGCCGGCGATGCGGGCAGAGCGGGCCCGAGCAAGCACCTCGGCCAGGTGACGGCGGGCGGGCCCGAGATCCTCGGTCTCCAGGTTCGGGCGCAAGTTTGGAGCCAGCACCACCGGCACCCGGTCTCCAAAGGCCTCGATCACCTCAGCCGCAAGCTGCTGGTTGCCTGCAAAGACCACCCGCGGCCGCCCCCCTTGCGACAGGAGTCCAGTCGCCAGGCTGGCCGTGCGCACCAGGTCCACGACGGACGCTTTCGCCCCGCCGTCAGTCCCGCCGACAATGAGCATCAGGTCTGGGCGCGCCGCCACGATCGCGTCAATTTGCTCCTCCGACCGCCGGCGATCCATCAGCCCGACTTCCTCGACCACCTCGAGATACGTCGAGTTGGCCAGGCGCCGCGCGCTGTGCAGCGAGACACCTGGCATCAGGCCCACCAAGACGGTTCGCAGATTAGGGCCGGCAGAGATGGTGGCGACGAACAGATCGGTTCCTGAGCCGTCGCGCGTCGACGGCATGACCAGCGCCTCCGACTCGTCGACCATGCGCCTGCCAGTGATGGCCCGGAGCTGATCGAGCGCCAGGCGCACGCCTTCACTGATGTCAAAGAGTGGCGGCCCGCCGGTGGTGAAGGCACGGCCAGTGGCCACCAACCGGTAGCGCCCATCGACAACGTCGAACAGGCTGGCGCGTGTGTTCACGTTGCCCACGTCGATGGCCAGCAGGGTGTCGACTTCCAGGTTGGTGCTCATGGCCTCAGCAGCCCGGCAAAGATGCCGATCAGGAACTGGACCCGCTCAGCCAGGACGGTCAGCGCAGCCGCCAGCGCGCCGGCGTACATCACCCCAAAGGTGATGGCGATGAACCCACGCCCGATCCAGGCGACCACGGTCATCAACAAACCCCGTCCGGTCTCGCCCGTCGGGCCGCGCCGCGCGCTGAAGCGGAAGTAGATCAAGGTGCTCAACGTCCCAAGCAGCAGCACGACGACATTGACCACGCGCTCGGCGCCGGTCTCGCCGGTGACAGGCATCACGACGCCAGGGTCGAGGGTGTCCACGGCTGCGAGCGACTGGGGGATGAGGGTGCCCGTGATGGCCCCGCCGACAACCAGGGCCGCCCCAACACCCACCATCAGCGCCACCGGCAGGGATCCCCAGCGCGCGGTCGCTGGCGAGAGTTTCAGGACCAGCATCAGAACCAGAATCCACGAAACAATCATACTGTTGCTGACCGCGGCCGGGCCGCCGGTGATGAACGGCAGCACCAACCTGGGCCATAGAATGCTGCGCAGAGCCAGCGTGCCGGCGTAGCCTGCGGCCACTCCAATGAAGAGGTGAACGGCCAGACGAAAGAGGACGTTGTCACCGAGCACATAGCTCAGGACCATCACGGTCAGCACGCCGGCTATCAGCGTTCCAGCGAGGTCGAGGGCGGCAGGCTCAGGCATGTACGTCTACCTTGCCTAACCGCCCACGGGACGAAAGAGGTAGACAACCAGGCCGTAGATGAGGCCTACCACCAGAGCCAGCTCGGCCGCCATCATGCCGCTGCCGAACGCGTTCCACAGTGAGCGCCCCACTTCCGGCCGGGTGTTGGCCTGCTCGTAGGCCACCGCGGCCGGCATTCCGGCCAGGATGCCGTTTATCTGGGGTTCGAGGGACTCGTAGTATGGCCGCATCAGCGGCTCCACGCCGGCCGTCAGCACCATGATCAGCGGGGTAGACCCCAGGCGCGGACGCGCCTGCTCCACCCAGGTGCGAGCAATCTCGGTCCCAGCAGTGATGACGATCACCGCACTGAAGTCTGAGAGCTGCTGCGTCCCGCTCAGCACGGGCGAACGCCAGGGGTCGCCCTCCATCTCCTCAGGGATGAGGAACCCGCTGGCCACCGCCTGGTGCGGGCCGCTGGCAAAGAGCTGAACGGCAGCAGTCCCACCGGGGAGATAGCCCAGGTGGATGTAGTCTTCGCCAAGAGTGCCTTCGTGGGCCGCCGCGACGCGCTTGATGAGGCGGTCCGCCAGCGGCGGTCCGCTGGAGCGGGTGGAGACCGTGGCGAGGCGAATCCCGCGCGCCATCAGGTGGTCCAGGAGCGGCCCTGAGACGGCCTCCATCTCGGCAGCGAAGGCCGGCTCGTACTCTACCACTACCAGCGCAGGGCGTTCCGGCGGCAGCGCATTGACCACCTGCACCAGCGCCGGTAGATCGGGCACGACCCGGGTCGGCAAGGGGAAAGAAGGACCACCGATGAACGACGGCAGGGAGACCGCCAGGAAGAGCGCCAGGGCCACGGCCCAGCGCATCAGGGGAAGGCGCTTGCGGGCGGTCGGCTGGGCCGGGGCTTCTCGTTCTTCCTCCTCGACCATGCGCCTGAGCAAGTCTCCCAGGGCGAACTGTCGTTCGGTGACGGTCAGGCGCGCCACGGCGCTGGTGGCCTGGCGCGGCATGGCCACGGCAGGTTCGGCTAGAAGCACGCCGCGCAGACCTGCCAGTGGGCCCGCCGCTTCCACCGCCTGATCCTCCTCCGGCTGAATCTCGACCACCGGCCGGAAGGTCTCCATTGGACGCATGGCTTCCAGCCATGCGGGCAGCGTGGCGGGCGCCAGGTCGTGGAAATCCTGGGGTGGAGGGGGTTGCGGCGGTGGTGGGGCTTCTGCCTTCAGCTCGCTGAGCCAGTTGGGCAGCTCGATGGAGCCTAGGTCGAAGTCACCGGGTAATGCCTCACCTTCGGTCTCAGGCTCGGTGATCAGCGCCGGGACGTGCGGCAGGATGTCGTCGGCGGGCGTTTTCAGTTCCTTGAACCATTCGGGTTCAGCGGCCGCCTCAAGGGGGAGAGGAGTCTTGCGCTCTGTGGGCGGAATGCGCGGCGGAGTCGGCTGGGGAGGCGGCGGTGTGGCTGGCTGGGGGGCTCGGGCTGCGGCCGCCCATTCGCCGGGCCCCAACCACTCGAGTCCCTCTTCCCCTTCCCCAGGTTCTATGGTGAAAGCGGGCCTGGAGATGGGTTTCGAGGGCTCCACTGGCTCGGCGGGCGGTGTGAGCGGCTTGCTCTCTTTGCGCAGCCGGGCAATCCAATCCTCATCTGGCGGCGGAGGGGGCTCCTCGATGATGGGCTCTTCGACCTTCGCCCGCTCCCGGATGCGGGCCAGCCAGTCCGGCACCTCGTGAGCAGGCTCGGGCTTGGGTGCGGGCATCGGTGGGCGGTCTTCGGCCTCCGCCAGCCACTCCGGCATCTCCTCTTCCGGCGGGCCTTCTTCTTCGGCCTCGGCGGGGCGCAGCCGCTGCAGCCAATCCGGTGCCTCAACCTCACTTTCCTTTTCACCTTCGACCGGTTCCCCCCGGGCCACCTCCGAGCGGATGCGCGCCAGCCAGTCTGGCAGGCCCTCCTCGGCAGGCGGCGTGGCCGGGCGGGCGGAAGCGCTCTCCCCCGCGATCAGCGGCTTGAGGCGGGCGCCACAGAACCCGCACACCTCCGCCTCGGCGGGGTTGGGCTTGCTACACATCGGACAGCGCACGTCGGGCACAGCCTCAGTCTCCGTAGGGCCGATCACTGGCCAGGAGCACGCGCAGGCCAGTGGCGGCGGCGCCAAGGGCAACGCCTAACACAATGCCGCGCGCCCCTGCCGCTGCCCACACCTGGGCGACCCAGGTCCGAACCAGGCTCACGAACTCATTGAACCTGCTGTCGCCGCCGATCGGCCACGGCCCGGTCCCCAGCAGCACCAACAGGGCGACAGCAACGAAGAGGAGGCTGACCAGGTCCCGCCGCCGGGCGATCAGGCGGGACCCCGCCACCGTCAGAGACACGGCCAGCAGCGCCATCAGGCTGGCCTCCACCGGGAGTTGTACGTAATTGAAGAGCGCCACCACAACCGGGTAGTCGGGCCCAAAGAGCAGGCCCAGAACCAACGTCACCATCAGACTCAGGATCAGAAGGCCGCTGTAGGCCCACCCCTTTTCCTGCTGCCCGACCTTATCCCAATGCACCGCCAGCAGGTTGAGGAGACCAAGGACAAGCGCCGCCGCCGACAGCACCACAGTCAGGCTCACCAGCGTCATCCGCAGGCCCTCCAGCTGCGGCACCTCAAGGAAGAAGTCCAGCAGGACGACCAGGCCCGCGGCGCTCGCGACAGCAGCCCAGATGATCGATGCTCGCAGCCTCATAGGAAGCCTCGTAGCGTCTGGAAGGCTGTGCCGAGCACGATCAGCAGGACGATCAGCATGCGCAGCGCGTCCTGGGCGCGCAGGCTGGCACGGTGCAGCGGGCTGATGTTCAGGTAGGCGCCCCCGGCGAAGACTTCCTCGCCGATCAGGGGATGCTCTGCCGTGGTGTAGAGCAGCGCCTGGGTCTGCACGTCATCGGTGCCGGCCAGCACGAAGGCTTGGTGGCGATCACCGAGGTCGGCCGCCAGCGCACCCTCGACGCCGAAGGAACCAAGGAGCATGTGAACGGACACTTCTTCCGTCGCCAGCAGGGTCGGCAGGGCCGCAACATAGGAGAAGGGCGTCGGGCCGAGCATGCGGCCGGAGGTGGGGCGATAGCGATCGCGAGCGCCCATGCGTGCGTACGCGCTGCACAAGGTATCCTGGGCCAGAATGGCCATGGCGCCGTCTCCCGCCGTGGTCACACCGGGCTTGTCGCTCATGGCAGTTGCCGCCGCCACTCGGCCAAGGACCGACAAGCCAGCCAGCGCGGCGGCGCAGTCGCTCCCGTTCACCGACCCTGTGCCCAGCGAGAGATGGACACGCTCGCCACCCTCCACAGCCCGCTCGATCGCGGTGCCCAGAGCCTCAAAGCCGCGCAGCGGTCGGAAGACCGCCGGCCAGCGGCGGCCAAGCACAGCGTAGAACAGGATCAACACGACAAACAGGATGAGCGTGCCGAGCGCCAGCAGGCTGGCGACATCGAGGCTGATCACACCGTCTCCTCCCGCCGCAACCGCCGGGCAAGATCGGATACCTGGTCGGGGTTCTGCAGCAGGCGCACCCAGTCGCCCAGCTCCGTGCCCCAGCCCCGAACCAAAGGCTCGGCCACCAGCGCCAGCTGAGCCGCCACGGCTGTCAGCGGGCCGACGGCATCGAGGAGCACTCCAGCCACTTCCCCCAGCCCGAGGCTCTCCAGGCGCGCCGCCAGCCGGCGCGAGACTTGATCGTCTTGAGCCATTACGCCCGCGGAGTATAGCACATCCCGCCTGCCCAAACCACGGCCACGCTTCGTGCGTTGCACCGATCATGCCTCGTGGCAAGCAAGCTGGCAACTCAGGGCGGTGGACCGCGGCGGAGGCCCGCATGCCAACTTCCTGACAAACCGATGTGGCGGGAGGGAATGCGCCGCTCCTGCCGTGGAAGTGCCGATTGCTTGCTCCACCTGTTCGCGCATATAATCCGGAACGCGTGTTCGAGCGGACGCCATGAGCCTGGACCTGCCGCGCCTTCTGCCTCAAGTTGAGTCGATGAGCCGCGCTGCCGCCGAACGGGCCGAAGCAGCACAAGCGCGCCTGCAGCATTGGGCGCGCACCCTCGACCGCGCCGCCAGCATGCCCGCCGAAGAGCTCCGGCGCCGCATCGACAAGGCAGGGGCGCGCTGGCCGGGAGCCATCCCCACGGAAGAGCCGATCAACGCCGTCTTCGCCGCGCCTCCGCATCCACCCCGGCTGGACGTAATCGCCGCCGACGGCTCTCAGGTGTATCCGGACCGGCACGGCATGGCTCTGTACTACCTGATCAATCTCGGCAGCATCGCCATCCGTCATGGGACAGGATTTGCGCCAGAGACGCACAGCGAGCCGCTCCTGGCATTCGAAGACGAGGCGCTCTACGGCACGGGCGAAGGTCTGATCGCGCCGGCGCTGATCGATGGCCAGCGCGACGTGGCCGAACTGGCCGTTCTGGCGCGCCTGTCGGAGGCTCACGCGCCGAACGCCCCCACGCTGGCCCTTCTTGACAACGGCCTGCTCCTGTGGCTGGCCCTGCAGGTCGAGCACACGGACAGCAAGAGAGTTGAAGAGCTGCTTGGCGAGTATCTCCGGCATCTCGACAGGCTCCGCGCCAGCGGGGCGACATTGGCCGGATTCGTCGACCGGCCGCGCACGGCCAACGTCCTGGCCATGCTCCACCTCGCCAGTCTTGACGCCTCCCAGATCACCGAGGCCAACCTTCAGCAGGCGCCCTACCGCGGCCTGACCGATCGTTCTTTGTTCGCCCTGCGCCTGGGGCCGGGTCAGCGCAGCGCACGCTTCACGCACGCCTCTCCGGTCAACGCTCGCTTCCGGAAGGCAGGCCATGCCATCCAGTTCTTCTACTTGTGCTGCGAAGGGGAACAGGCGATCGCACGGGTGGAGATTCCACAATGGGTGGGTGAAAGCACGCAGCTGCTGGCCTGGGTCCACGCCGGCATCGTTGAGCAGTGCCGCAGCACAGGAGGCTTCCCCTACGCGCTGGCGCGAGCCCACGAGCTGGCCGTTGTCACGCACGATGATCGACGGGCCCTCGAACAGATGCTCGGCGCTGCTCTGCTGCGACGCGGGCTGATCGCCGGCCCCTCGCGCAAGGCGCTGACCAAACAGTGGATCTCTGGCCGCCGCCGCCACCGTTTGTGAGGGTCACATCCATGAGCCAGGCAAGAGACATCATCGGAAGGGTGACGCGCTGCAGCACGCTCGGCTTTGTGGGTGCCGTGCGCCTGCCGGTGCCGGACCTTCCCTCCTTCGGCCTGTTCTGTCAGGTCGAGGCGCAGCGCGGTCAGAGCCAGGTCATCGGCGTGGTCTACGACATCAGCGTCGAAGACGATGCCTTCGCCCGGCAGCTGGCCACAGCCGAGAGCCTGACGCCGGAGCAGCTGCAGGACACGCAGACCAACCGCCAGGTGCCGGTCGAGTTCAGCGCGCTGGCCGTCGGCTACCGCAACGGCGACGAGGTCCGTCACTCTCTGCCGCCGCAGCCTCCGGCGACGCTGGCTGAGATCCGTCCGCTCACGCCAGAGGAAGTGCGACAGTTCACCGAACGGCTTGATTTTCTGTCGCTCATCCTGGCAGCGCCCGAGGTGCCGGCGGACAGCCTGCTGGCGGCAGTCTTGCAGCAAGCCGCCGCAGCTCGCCCGGAAGGCGAGCGCCGCCGTTTTTTGATCGAGGCCGGCCGCGAATGCGCCCGCCTGCTGGGCCACGACCTAGCGCGGCTGGAGACGATCGTGCGCGGGCTGCGGGAATGACACGCGGCCGACAGGTGCGTGACAATGCCATCCTCTGAACTCGACTCCTACTTCGGCCCACGGCCCTCTGAGTTCCCGCTCGGCATCGTCGTCGGAGGATCGCTCTCGGAAGGTCTCCTGGTCAAACTCGACCCGCGCTTCAGCCTCGAGAAACTGGCGGTGGGACGCTACGTCGTGATCACCGGCAGGCAGACCGGCCGCCGTTTCTTCGGCCTGGTCACCGACATCGCCCTCGACGCCACCCACCCCGACCTAGCCCGCCGACCTCCCGACACCTCCGATGACTTCATCGCCGAGGTCTACTCCGGCCAGGTGGCCTTCGGCACGATGCACGTCTCGCCGATGCTCATGATGGATGAAGGATCCGGCGAGCCGCGACCGATCAAGACCATCCCGGCGCACTTCTCGGCGGTCTACGAAGCCTCGCCCGCCGACGTCGAGCGCGTCTTCGGCGCCGAGGATGCCACCCACTTCTTCGTCGGCACGCCGCTCGACATGGAAGGCGTCCAGGTCAACCTCGACCTCGACCGGTTCGTCGAGCGCTCGTCGGGCGTGTTCGGCAAGAGCGGCACGGGCAAGTCCTTCATCACCCGCACGCTCCTGGCCGGTATCATCAAGGCCGGCCGCGCCTCGACCCTGATCTTCGACATGCACAACGACTACGGCTGGGCAGTGAAGGACGAGGCCGGGCGCGAGGTCAAGGGCCTGCGGCAACTGTTCCCCGACGGGCGCGTCAGCGTGGTGACGCTCGACGAGGAGACCTCGCGCGCCCGCGGCAGCAAGGTCGACAGCGTCCTGCGCATCGGCCTCGACCAGATCGAGCCGGAAGACGTCGAGATGCTGGCCGGCCTGCTCGGGCTGAGCGACGTCCAGGTGAACGCCCTGCACTGGCTGCGCCGGCGCCTGGGCCGCTCGTGGATCGCCACCCTGCTCAAGGAGGAGAGCGACGAGAAGTTGGAGGACCTGCTCGAAAACGAACGCATCATCAAGGGCACGCTGCACGCCATCCAGCGCAAGTTCGAGTTCTTCCGCCGCATGGGCTTCCTCGTCCCGGGCGAAGCCGAAGACGCCGTCGACGACATCTTTCAGCGCCTCAGCCGGGGCGTCAGCGTCGTGCTCGAGTTCGGCACCTACGGAAACACCCTGGCCGCCTACATCCTGGTGGCCAATTACCTGACGCGCCGCATCCACCAACGCTACGTGCGCCAGAAGAACCTGGCCGCTGGCAAGAAGGCCGATGAGCCGAAGCCGTTGGTGATCGTCATCGAGGAGGCCCACAAGTTCCTCGATCCTCAGATCGCGAACTACACCATCTTTGGCACCATCGCTCGCGAGCTTCGTAAGTACAACGTCACGCTGCTCATCGTCGACCAGCGCCCCAGCGGCATCGACGACGAGGTGATGAGCCAGATCGGCACACGCGTCACCTGCCTGCTCGACAACGAGGCCGACGTCCGGGCTGTGTTTTCCGGCGTGAGCGGCAGCGGGACGCTGCGTGAGGTTTTGGCCCGGCTTGATACCCGCCAGCAGGCGCTGATCCTCGGACACGCCGTCCCCATGCCGGTTGTCATCCGCACCCGCGACTACGACCAAGCCTTCTACCAGGCCATCGGCGTGGTCGAAGGGGCGGCGCTGAGAAGGAAGGCAAAGGAGGCCTCCGAGGCGCTGTTCGGCGAGTGAACGAAACCCCTGAATCCACAGGACCGCCCAAGCTCGCCCCCTGCGTCCACCTCGGCCATCCCAACTGATTCATCGGCTCGGCCCCCGCCGTAGACTGCTTGCCGGCACCGTTCATCGGCTGTTCCGGGATGAGCCCGCGGGCGAGTGCGGCACCATGCGCCTCCTCACAGCCGTTCCAAACTCGGTTGGTGTTCGGCCCGACGGGCGTGCTACAATGACACCGTTTGCCCTTCAGGACCCTCCCGGCATAGAAGACCTCAAGATGAAACTCTCTCCCAAGGCCTTCTGGATTCGGACAGGCGGCGGGATCGCCCTCGCGGCCGCCAGCGCCATCCTGCTCACGCTGTCGTTTCCTCCCTACGGCCTTTGGCTGCTCATCTGGATCGGCTTTGCCCCCATGCTCGTGGCGCAGTTCCGCGTCCTGCCGCCCAACCTCTCCAGCCTGGCCTCTGCCATCGCCATCGGCGGCTGGCTCGGAGGCTACATCCTCCCCATCTTCGCCGGCACCGGCCTGCCGATCACCTGGCTGCCGCTGATCATCGCCGTCATCACGTTCTTCACCGACAAGGGCATGCGTGCCTTCCACGAGCGCACCGGCTATCGCTGGTTTGTGCCCTACGGCGCTCTGAACTGGGTTGGCTTTGAGATGATCCGCGGGTTCATCCCGATCATGGGCACGTGGGGTTTTGTTGCCAACACGCTCCACGGCCAGCCCTGGTTGATCCAGCCGGTGAGCATCTTCAGCATCTTCGGCCTCGGCCTGCTGATCATGTTCGTCAACTATGCGGTTGGATTGGGCGTGCTGCACCTGTTTGACAGGCGCTGGAAACTCGACGCGGAGGTCCCGCCTCTTGCCGGCCGCTCCGTGCGCAACTGGAGTCTCAGGGTGCTGGCTGCCCTGGTTGCGTGGTGTGGCCTCAGCCTGGCGCTCTTTCGCTCCCCGCCAACCGCCACGGTCCGCGTCGCCGCGCTGCACTATGACGCAGGAATCCCCTGGGAGGGAGTGGAGAGGTTCATGCAGTTGACGCGGGAGGCGGCTGAGCAGGGCGCTCAGGTCATCGTGTGGCCGGAGATGGCCATCCAGGGTGACCCGCAGGTGGTCAACACAGCAGACTTCCGTCGGTTGGCGACGGAAACAGACGCCTATCTTGCGCTTGGCTACTTCGTCCCGGTCGGCGAACGCGTCTGGCGCAACGAGGCGACGCTCCTCGCCCCGAGCGGCGACTTCCTCGGCGTGTACGGCAAGGACCATCCGGTGACCTTCGCTGGGGAAAGCAGCCCCACGCGCGGCACGTACCCTGTCTACGAGACGCCGCTGGGTCGCATGGCAACCATCATTTGCTACGATATGGACTTCACAAACACGGCTCGCCGAATCACGCGCAACGGTGCGCAGCTGATCCTGGTCCCTTCGCACGATTGGCCGGAGATCGCGACCAAGCACTACACCCATCTGGTCTTCCGCGCCGTCGAGAACCGCGTCCCCACGGTGAAGGCAGACAACAGCGGAAACGATTCGGTGATCGTCGATGCCTACGGCCGCATCCTCGCCAGTGCGATCACGCCGGGAGGCGACAAGATGGGGCAGGTCGTCCTCGCCGACGTCCCCCTGGGCACCGGGGATTCGCTCGCCGTACGTCTGGGAGACTGGACCGGCTGGATTGCCCTGTCCGGAATGGCCTTCTTCCTTATATACGATCCCTTGACGAGCGCGAGAGAAAAGCGCAAGCAGGCTCAAGCCCGTAAGCGGCCAGCTGGGCTTCCTGGTCTAGAAAACTGATGGCGCATCGGTCCTTGCGCCTGGCTGACTCACGTCCGAACGGGCCGCCCTTCCCGCGGTGCCCTCTTGCGCAATTCTGATAGAGCGAGGCCAGAATAGCGGGTAGGTAGGCACTGAGAAGGGATAGTCTGTCAGAAACCTGGCGAGGAGATGCAGCCCGATGAGAGGGTCCTGGAAGCTTGGTCGCGTGGCCGGAATCGACGTCTACATGCACGCCACCTTCCTTCTATTGATTGGATGGGTGGCGTTGAGTTACTGGTTGACGGCGAGAACGCTGAGCGCCGTCCTTGGCGGCGTCGGCTTCATCCTGGCGCTCTTTGCCTGCGTG
Source organism: uncultured Anaerolineaceae bacterium (assembly GCA_964575425.1). Lineage (GTDB taxonomy): Bacteria > Chloroflexota > Anaerolineae > Anaerolineales > E44-bin32 > DATEAV01. The sequence continues at coordinate 105,945 of CAZNRD010000007.1, forward strand.
GTGCTGCATGAATTCGGTCACGCGCTCACGGCGAGGCGCTACGGCATCCGCACGCGCGATGTCACGCTGCTGCCGATCGGCGGGGTGGCCAGGCTCGAACGCATGCCCGACGTGCCGATTCGTGAGTTGTGGGTGGCGCTGGCAGGGCCAGCGGTCAATGTTGTCATCGCTGGCATCCTCTTCCTCGCGTTGTGGTCCGTCGGCGCGTTGGATAGCCTATCGGGCCTGGACCCCGCTCAGGGGTCCTTCTGGGGACGTCTGTTGACCATCAATCTGACCCTGGCGGCGTTCAACATGATCCCGGCGTTTCCGATGGACGGCGGGCGCGTGCTTCGCGCGCTGCTGGCCACCCGTTTGGAGTACACGCGCGCCACGCAGTGGGCCGCCAGCCTGGGCCAGGCCATCGCCTTCTTCTTCGGCCTGATCGGGCTTTTCACCAACCCGTTCCTGGTGTTCATCGCGCTGTTCGTGTGGATAGGCGCCGGTCAAGAAGCGAGCATGGTGCAGATGAAGGCGGCTTTGGGCGGCATCCCCGTCAGCCGGGCGATGGTGACCCAGTTCGAGACGCTTTCCCCGAGCGATCCCATCCACCGGGCGGTGCAGTTGATCCTCTCCGGAACCCAGCAGGACTTCCCGGTCCTTGAGGACGCTCGCGTGGTGGGCGTCCTCACCCGATCCGGCCTGCTGACGGCGCTGGCTCAGGGACGGCAGAGCGACCTGGTGCGGAATGTGATGCAGCGCGACTTCGAGGTGGTCGAGCCGGGGACGATGCTCGAACCGGCCTCGGCCCAACTGCAGGCATGCAACTGCCACACCCTGCCGGTGGTGCGCGGCGGCGCCCTCATCGGTCTGCTGACGATGGAGAACCTAGGTGAGTTCTTGATGATTCGGTCTGCCCTTGACAAGGCCCGCCAGCAGGTCAGGCTGGCCTAGGCTGCACGGCACACCCGACAAACCCCCGTTCGGGGTCGGGCCAGTCTTCGTAATCGGCGTTGGGCCGATAACGCTAGACCTCAATCCCCAGCACGGTCCGCACGAGGTAACCGAAGAGGAAGCTGAGCAGAGCGACTCCCAGGCTCAGCCCGGCCATCTCCAGGAAGCGTCGGCGGAAAGGCTCGTCCTTGGCGACGGAGATGTAGAAGTTGAAGCCGGCGATAATCAGGACTGCGACCAGCAGGGCCAGGGCCAGGCACAGGAAGTAGTTGCCGACCAGTAGGTACGGCAGGATCAGCAGGGCAACGGTCAGGATGTAGGCGAGGCCGGTGTAGATGGAGGCGCGCAAGGGGTTGCGGCCCGTCGCCTCCGAGCGGGTGGAGAGATACTCCGAAGCCGCCATCGACATGGCCGCCGCCACACCCGTGATCAGACCTGCCATGGCGATCAGCCGGGTGTTCTGCAGGGCCAGCGTCAGCCCGGCCAGCGCCCCGGTGAGTTCCACCAGGGCGTCGTTCAGTCCGAGCACGATCGAGCCAGCGTAGCGCAGCCGCTCCTCGTCGAGCAGCTTGAGCAGAGCCTGTTCGTGAATCTCCTCTTCCTTGATGAGCTGCTCGGCGATCTTCACTTCGCCCGCCACCTGGCCATAGCCTTCCTGAGCGTCTCCCTCGCCCCGCTCCATCAGCTTCAGGCCGAAGGTGTAGCCGAGCAGGCGGCTGACCAAGACGTAGAAGAAAACCAGGAGGCGCCTTGGTTGGACTTCCTGCTGCGTCAGTCTCTTCCATTCCTCATAGTGGCGCAGCTCGTCGGCGGCGATGCGCTCCAGCAGGGAGCGGTTCTCCTTCTCGGGCACAAAGGCGGCCAGGCGATTGTAGATGTGGTGTTCAGTGATCTCGGTTTCCTGGAAACCGAGGATCTTACGCCGGGTGTCAGGTGAGAGTTCCATGCTTGTGCCCTCGTCTGTTGGGAGTGCCGTGCGGCAGACAGCCCATCCCAATCTTACCGCGACCGGACGGTACACGAGACCCGGGGCCTGGTGTGCCAGGCCCGAGGCTGTTGAAAAGCCCCACGGATCTCGGCCATCGCACGGAGACCCTCACTCTCCCCCACCCCTTACCCCTCCCCCTGGGCGCCAATGGGCCCCACGCCCCATCGCTCCGAGCCCAGGGGGAGG
>CAZNRD010000008.1:0-101516 GCA_964575425.1 uncultured Anaerolineaceae bacterium
TGGCGGCGGTGGAGGGAGGCCCGCACCCTTGGGGCCGAGGGCGGGTCGCGTTGGCTGCTCCGGGTCTCAGCATCGCGATCGTCAGTATCCTCGCCATCGCTGCGGCCATGCAGTCATCGCTGACCAGAGAGATCATGGGTCTCCTGCTGCTGACCTGGAACATCTTGAGCCTGGTCGTCGCAACAATCCGACGCAACCGTCATTCCCTTGAGGACTCGCTCGCGCCCACGCGCACGCTCGGACCGTCTGTGGAGAGCGAGACACACCCGGAGTGTAATCTGGCGCGCTTGGGGCTCTACGTAGCGATGGCGCTGCTAGCCTTCGCGGTGATGCGACTGGTTGCCGGCGCCATCGACGCCCGGCCCGCATATACGGAGCTTTACCTGCTTGGCACAGACGGGGAGCTGGGTGCAGATCCGATCAGGGCGAGCCCTGGCGACGTCGTCGGCTTCGCCGTCTGGATCGCCAATCATGAGGGAGAGACTCTCCGATACAGCCTTAGCGTTTGCCCGGGAGATGCCCGGTGCGATCCTGGTGCAGAGATTGTGCTGGACGATGGTGAGCAGTCCCTGGTCTGGGTCAACGCGAGCGCGCCCGACGTATTGGGGCCAGCCAAGATACTCTTCGAGTTGGTGAGATCCGATCAGGAAGGATCCTATCGAGAGGTGCACGCATGGATCGATGTAACCTCAAGTCTCGAGTGACGCCCCGGGCCTGCGGGAGCGCTTGCTGGGGCTCGAGCAGATCGGGGATGGCCCAACGGACATGGCCCTACCGTTGGTCGGGCATCAACACGAATCAGCCGGCGTAGCCGCGGCGGAGTCGAAGACAGTCCGGGAAGGACAACCCGGGTCGGCCCGAGTGTGGCTTGTCTTGCTGCTGTACTCGGCCGGGCTCCTCGTTGCCGAGGCTCTGACCGTGCTCACCGCCCCCCGCCTTGGCTTGTGGCTTCACGCGGCACTCCTGGGGGGACTGCTCCTCCTCGCCAGCCGGGAGAGCGGGCGGCAACTCCGGCGCGTTTACTTACCCCTCACCTTCGCCCCGCTGATCCGCATCGTCAGCCTGACCGCCCCGCTCGTGGGCCTGCCACTGATCTACTGGTACATCCTCACCGGCATTCCCCTGGCCATCGGCGTCGCCGTTGTCCTGCGGCTGGTCTCGCTCCCGAGAGAAGAGCTGGCTTTGACGGTCCGTTGGTCCCCCGGTCAGATCCTCGTCGGCGCCTCGGGCCTGGGACTTGGCTATGTGGAATACCTCATCCTGCGCCCCGCCGCCCTGGCGCCGGCCGACGACGCCCTCGCCCTGATCACCGCCGCCCTTATCCTCATCATCTTCACCGGCTTTCTGGAGGAGCTGATCTTCCGGGGCCTGATGCAGGGCACTGCCGAGCGGGTGGTCGGCCATCGCGGCGTCGTCTTCGTCGCGCTGGTGTTCACGATCCTGCACCTGGGCTATCAGTCGGTGCTCGACCTGGTCTTCGTCTTCGCCGTCGCCCTCTACTTCGGCTTCTACGTGCGCCGCACACGCTCGATCTTCGGCGTCTCCCTGGCCCACGGCCTTGTGAACGTGTCGCTCTTCCTGGTGTTTCCGCACTGGATCGGGCCATCCGAGGTGGCAGCGGTCCCCGCATTCCGGACCGCAACGCCCACGGCCACCGCCACCTTCGCCCCATCCCCGACCCTGACGCCGTTCATGCCCGCCGCCCCCACCGCCACCGCCACCCCCGTCCCCACCGCAACAGCGACCGGCACGCCCACGCCCGTGCCCAGCCCCACTCCCGAGCCATACGTGATCGATGACAACACCGCCGGGTTTTTCGGCCACGGCGGCGAGTGGTGGTCCGAGCGGACGGGTTACGACGGCGACCTTCACTGGGCGTTCGCCGCTGCGAGCGTGGCCACCGCAGGCGGGGAATGGCGTCCCTCTCTCTCGAGCTGCGGCCTGTATGACGTGGAAGCCCACCTGCCCGCCCGCTACGCGACGACGCGCTCGGCGCACTACCTGGTGAGCCACCTGGACGGGACTACAGAAGTGGTGATCGACCAGTTCGCCCACCGAGGGACCTGGGCCGAGCTCGGGCGCTTCACCTTCGATGAAACCTGTGACTGCTTCGTGCGCCTGACGAATGCCACCGGCCAGTTCACGCCCGGTCTGTTGGTCGCCTTCGATGCCGTTCGTTGGGTCTATCTTGAGCCGTGCAACAACCGTTAGTCGACAGGAACCCTCTGCATCTCTGCATCTGCACCCCGCCAGAACGCACCGAGGCCGGTTGCATATAGGAGGATGACGATGAGCCGAAAGATAGTGCTGGTGTTGGTCGCCGGTCTGATCCTTCTTGGGCTGGCCGTCTGTGCAGCGCTGGCTATGTCGCCTCTGCTGAACCGCCCCCTGGGCCCGCTGCTGGGCCTCGTCACATCAACTCCCCCGGCCGCGGAGGCTCCCGCCTTCACTCCGGCCCCGGTGGACACGCCCGCGCCGGTGACGGTTTGCGGCCAATCGGAGCCAGTTTCCGTCCTGATACTCCTGACGAAAGAGGCCGAACCCGAGGGCGCTCGCCACCTGCTAGCCCTGCGTCTCGTCGAAGTCGACTTTCCCGGCCGTGCAGTGACCTCGGTCTTCTTCCCCCGGGAGCTGGTCGTGACGGCGGCCGATCTCACGGGTGGACAGGCACGGCTGGAGGAAATCTTCCGCCAGGCCATGCTCGCCACCCAGGACGACGTGTCCGCGGCCACGAGTCGCGTGGCCCAGGCGCTCTACGACACCTTCGGCGTTGCCAGCCAGCACTACATCACCATAGACCTCTCCGGCCTGGCTCGCACCATCGACGCCGCTGGCGGAGTGGATGTTCAAATCCAGAAGGAATACGACGCGACCGCCGTCGGCCTGCCTCGCTTCCAGCCCGGGCGGATGCACATGGACGGTTGGCTGGCACTGTCCTATTCCACCGCCACAAGCGCCGCGGCGCGCTGGGACGGCCTGCACCGGCAGACGGAGGTGTTGAGAGCGCTGAAGGTCCAGGTCCTGAGACCCAGCATTCTGCCAAGGCTGCCGGATCTGATGCGGGAGTTCCGTGGGACGGTCGTCACCGACCTGAGCCTGCAGCAGGGGACGGACTTCGTCTGCCTGGCCGGTCAGATCACGTCCGACCAGGTGATCTTCCTCGGCGTGGAGGCGGGGCTGGTGACAGAGCAGCCGAACGGGGACCTCTTGCCGGAGGTGCAGGCGATTCGTGAGCTGCTGGATCCAATCTTCCTGACCCCAGGGGCGTAGAGCAACGAGCCGGCGCTGACGCCGGCTCAAGATCGCAAGATATCCGCCCAAACGAGATCGACCGGGCGCGTAACCTAATACGCGCCCGGTTGTCTTTCTTGCGTACGACGCTGCTGGCGGCACGGCGACGACGAGTCCGGATAGAAACGCACTGTTCGGATCACGGATGGCGCAGCGCCAATCAGCGTCGCACTGCCGCGCATCCCTCTCGGTCAATCGCCGAGTCGGCCGGAGCCGCGGTAGCGAGACGTGCGGCCCCCGTCCAGCCTCCGCCTCTGGATGGTGGCATCTGGATGCCGCAGCCAAAGCCAGAGCCCCGTCGCCAGTCCCAGCCCGCCCAGGCCGAGGACGCCGAGGAGCAGAAGGGCGTCTCCAAGCGTCATGCGGGAAATGTAGGACAGCACCAGCCGTCCAGTGTGCGGCGGGGGCGCGACTTCGGGCGCAGGCAGGCCAGTCATCGTGGCGATGACTGCCTGATCTAGCAGGGCGAGTGCAGTCCCGGTGGCGGCGGCCGCGGTTTCCAGTTCGGGTGGGAACATCCCGGGTGGAGTCGCGGTTGTGCTGGGCGAGGGTGTAGCGGTGGCCGACTCAGCGGCGAGGAGTGCGACAGTCGATGTGGGCGCGATCGTTGCCGTCGGCGCAGATGTGCGTGTGATCATCGGGCTGGGCATGCGGGTATATGTAGGCCCTGCGGTGGCAATCGGGCCGTCGGCGGCCGTATGGGTGGGAGCAACCGTCATCGTCCGCGTGGCAGTCGGGCTGGCGGTCGGCCCGGTTGTGGCGGTAGGCCCACCAGGCGTCGATGTCGCGGTCGCTGTCTGAGTGCGCGTCGGAGTGTTGCTCGCAGTTGGTGTGCGCGTGAGGGTGCTCGTCAGTGGTGGGGGCCCCGTGTTGGTGGCCGTGGGCGAGTTGGGGAGCGCGCTCACGGTGAAGGAGCCGTTCGACAGACTGAGCGTGACGGGGTTGCCGCCTGGGTCGGTGGCAGCGGCGTTGCTCAGGCTCAGCGGGATGGTGCCAGGTGCGGCGCCAGCGAGCACGTTGAAGGTGACGAGGGCCACCGAACCATCTGGGATGATCTGATCGTTGAATCCGAAGATGATGACGCGGATGCTGCTGGAGCCAGGCCGTGAGCAGCTAATCAGCTTTCCTGCTCCCGCTGCCGCCGGGCCTAGGGCGACTGCCACGCCGTTGCATGATCCCGCAGGCACCTCGACGCGGCTGGCGTCAAAGCCAAGGTCGAAGTTCAGACCGGCGACCCGGGCTCCCGACTCCGACGTTAGGTTCACCGGGACCGTTATGCCGGTCGCGCCCGGCAGCGCGGAGCCGCCACCGGCGGACAGGACCGCTTGCGGAGCCTGGGCGGCAGCTCGCGGGTGGGACCCAAGGGGCAGGATAGCCAGGATCATGGCCAAAAAGATACGTGTGCTCCGTGTCATTAACGAGTCCCTCCGGCTCCGAAGTCTGCTGGATGGCCGCACACGGCCCGCCTCAACTTGCCAGGAAGGTCATGATGATGATCTGTACGTCGAGCACGTTGACCTCCCCGTCGCCGTTGACGTCCGCCCGGGCCGTCAGGTTCGGATCGCTGAGGCCGCCCAGGAAGACGCTGACGCACAGCTGGACATCCACGATGTTGACAAGACCATCCTGATTCACGTCGGCGGACGAGAACACGCCCGGGGGAGTCTCGGTGGGCGGGGCTATAGGGGTGAGGCTGCTTGTTGGCGCGGCGGTGGCAGTCCACGTGGTTGGCGTCGGCGACTGGGTCGGCGTGGGGGTCAGAGTGGCAGCAAGCGTCGGTGTGGTGGGCGGCGATCCGGTGGCCGCGACCGTGGGCGTTGGTGTCGCCGTAACGGTGGGTGACTGCGTGGCTGTCGCTGTTGGCGTGAGCGACGCTGTCACGGTCGGCGACCCCGTAGGGCCGGCCGTCGAAGTAGCCGTCGCCGTCCAAACAGGCGTGGCAGTCGGGGTCGCCCCGGCGCCGCCCAAGCGCTGGATCTTGAGCGCCACGTCGGACACCAATGGCGACGGCAGGTTGAGCACAAGCGATCCCCCTGAAGCACTGACCTGTTGGGTCAGGAACACCGCACCGCTGGTCTTGTAGGTATCCCACCATTCCACCTGGTAGGCGCCTTCCGGGACGTTGGGGATGGTCACGCTGCCGCTGATCGCCGGGATCGCGGGACCATTGACCACCCGAGTCCACGTATGCAGCCGATTCTGGATCCACAGGTGCATGCGACCGTTCGAGTCGTCGCGTTGACCCCAGGCCCGAAGGTTCGCGTCGGAGGTCGTCGCACCGACGTCGCGGTAGGAACCGTTGTTGATGGGGATGCCATCCATGAAGTTGCGATAGGCCAGGTAGTGCGGATACAGCCTTTCCGGGATGGTCTCGGACGCCCACCAGAACAGCATGGGCACACCGCCGGGGCTCAGCTGCGCCCACAGGTTGTTGTGCAGCCAGATCCCGGCCGTGTCCCTGGGCAAGTCGTTGTTCCAATCCGAGCCGTCGACGATCCCGGCTTCGCCGGCGATCAACGGCTTCCGAGCACCCACCGGGCTGCCGCCGCCAAACAGCTCCCCCACGGAACGGTTGTACCAGGCGGTATCTTCGTCCAGGCGTGTGGCGTCGAACTGTCCGATGACCGGTACAATCTGACCGGACGGGCTGACCAACTCAACGTCATCAATCCACGCATTTCCAGCCACACCACCGCTGTTCTCAACTCGCAGCGAGATTTCGTGCGGGCCGTCATCCGTGAGGATGAGGCGGAAGGAGGCAGGGATCAGGGCCCCGCTCCGATCACGATCGCTGCTGAATTGCTGCCAGTCATACGTCCCGCCCGGTGAGGTGCACAGGAAGTCCTTGCCCTCGGCGTTGCCAGGAACCACGCCCTCCCTGCCTCCCCAGTAGGTGCCGCCATCGAGGAGCCAGCGGACTCGCTGCATCCCACCCGAGCTGCCAAACTGGCAGTTGGCTGCGAAGGCTTCCGCCTTCATCCAGTAGCGAACTATCCACTCCCCGGGACCGCGGATCACCAGGCCGCGCGGCACAATCGCCTCATTCCCGTTGTCGCTGCCGGCAATGCGGACGGAGCCGTTCCCGGAGCGGATGTAGGCGGCGCGGCTTTCCAGCCGGCCCGCGCTGATGTAGGCGGCCGTCGTCACTGCGCTCGGCCCGGCGTAGAGATGGATGTCGGCGTAGTCGATCTCCGGATAGCGCTCGTTCGACCAGAATTCCCGGTTTGGAAAGGAGTGCCAGAAAGAGGTGGTCACCATATGCCGGGAGGGGTCGTTTGCGCGGAAATACCGCGCCATCGCATTGGCCGCGTCATAGTGGTTCCCGTTGTACGGATCCCCCTCGTTGACGAATTCGAAGGAGTGAATCGCCGTGCTGTATCCCCACCGGGCGATCAAATATCTCCACCAGGCTTCTGCCAGCCAGCGGACCTTGGTCTCCCGGGCGGCATAGAAGTTGTCATTGCTTGCCGAAGCAGTCATGCTTCCGTCGGACGCGATGCGGTTACGGATCCACTCATTCTTCTCATCAGCAACCAGCTTGAGGTAGACCCCGCGCCGGGCGGCCGTCTCAAGGATGGCATCCCAGCGGGCCGAGGCCATGGGATCGAATGCCATGTGGCTGTTTGCACCCGGCTCGCGTAGCAGGTTCACGCGATACGGATCGCTTGTGCGGTACAGGCGCACTTCATCCACATAGACCGTGCCGGCCGATGCGTTCTGCCGTGCCATATACAGATAGTCAAGCCAATACTGCGTTGGGCCAGTGGTGTAGGTGCCGGTCACCGTCGTCCATCCGTCGGTCGACTGCACGGGTGCGACGATGAGGGTGCCGTTGTTGGGTTGGTCGCATGCTGTGCCGAGCCAATCGGCCAGCTTGATGACAAAGCCCCAGGCCCCGGTGGTGACCGGACCCCTCAGGCCGCTGAGCAGGACGCGGGCGGTGACAGTGTAGTTCGTCCCGGGCTCAACCGGGATGCCCCCTTGGGACCAGTCGGTGAACAGACATGGATTGGCGTCGTCCAGCCTCCAGGCGACGTCGGCACCTCCGTAGGTGGTCCGCGTGTCGAGGCTTACCCCGGGCAGGTAGGCATCCGATGGCAGGTGGTGCGAGGACCAGGTCGACCATTGCGACCCGTTGATGCTGGAACCGCTCAACCAGACGCGCATCAGGTTCATGCGGTTGGATTCGAAACTCGCCATCTTCTGCTCGGCGATCGACGTCGTGTTGAAGCTTTCGTTGAACCCAACACCGACGAATGGAGAGCCGTCATCGAATTCGAAGTAGCGCGGATCCGACCGGCTGACCCGCACGAAACCCCGCCGGATGTTGGGATTGGCAGATGTCTCCGCCACGCTGAACCGCAGGGCGGGCTCCGCCTGCGATGGGTAGTAGCTGATGCCGGAGGCATCCTGGACCCGCAGACGGTATTCCCATTCACCAGCAAGCCTGGGCGCTAAGCGAACCGCCCAACGAGGTGCTCTGGATGGTGTGAGGTGGTCCCGATTACCAATGATTTTCAGGTTGTAGGACTGGAAGAAGAACCCGGGTTGCACGAGTGTGGTGCGCCAGCCATCGGCAGAGAACAAACCGTCCACGGTGACACCGATGCCAGCCGACACTCCCGGTGGAGGCGACGGATCGTAAGGCAGGCTCGGGTTCGAGGCGACTGTCTGTACATCAAACTGGACCTCGAACTTCTCGAACCGGGCGACCCTTGGCGTAGTCACTTCCAGGCCCGAGATCACCGGGCCCCTGGCGACCGCCGTGGGCGTCCGAGTCGGTGTCGGGGTGACTGTCGGCGTGACCGTCGGCGTGGCTGAGGGTCCGCCAGTGGGAGTCGGCAGGGGCGTCCCGGTGACGTCAGCCTGCAGTACGGCTACGAGCTTCTGGATCGAATACAGGTCACCTCTGCCCCAGGGCCGGTCGAGCCATGCCGAAAGCGTCGCCTGCGAATCGCCGACGATGTATGCATGGGCCAGGAAGTGCGCCCAAGCCGTGCTCGGCGCGAGGCAGGACGTCTCACCGACCTCGGCATGTACACCCGCCCGGGTGAGATACCACCAGCGCAGACCATCCCCGTTCTCCAGCGACAGCAGGTGTGCCTGCGCCTGTCCGGAGGTCTGTTCACGCAAGTAGAGACCCACCTCCGGCGTCAGGCCGTAGAAGACCGGTGCAGACCAACCGGTCGTCATCCCCCGCGGATCCAGGTAATCGTTGGCGGCCCGGTTGCGGAAGGCGGTGAAATCCCTCCCGGCTTCCATCGCGGCGACGGCCGCCTGGATGCCTGCCTGGTAGGCCGCAGTCTCGCCGAAATACTGCGCCAGCCTTGCATACCCAATCGCACCAGCGATGTCAGCATAGTAGAACATGCTGCCGCGTCGCGATTCAAAGAGCGACCTGGCGTTCGCCCACTGCGACCGCGCGTACGACCAATCGCCAGTGTTCTTCGACCACAACCACAGTGCGTACAGGGCGGAGATGTTGGCTGCCGGCGGCGGCCAGCTGTTCAACTCGGAGCGGAACGGGACCTGGTAGGACTCTCTCGCGATGCCCTGCTTCAACCACGGCGTCCCACCCCACACCAGATCGGTCAAGGGGGGATACCGCCCCATTTCTGCCGCCACGTAGCTTCGCACCTCCGCCTGCAACGCGGAATCCAGGTACGGGTAGGCGGCTGCCAGGGTGTAGAGGAGCTCGCCCGGGTCGTGCCAGTACACGTTCCCATCGCCTCGGTAACTCACTTCCGGGACGCCGGGAGGGTTGGTCGTGTTGTAGGGCCAGATGTGGGACTCTGAGAAGCCGCGCTGCAGGTAGTACGGGATCAGGTGGCCGCCGGATGATGTAATCGCCCGAACCTCTGCCCGAAGTCTTTGCACCAGGTCCGCCGGAGGATTGGCGGCTGGCTGGGTCAGGTCGAGCGTGACATAGTCCGCGAGGGCGCGTGTCTGCACCGGTTGGGATGAACCCTGGTACGAAACGGACGGTGTGCCGGGCGTGGATGTCCAGACCCTGGGGGCAGGGCATGACGATCCGGCCCGATGCGCGATGGCCGCCAGTCCGCCCTCGATCACCCTCCAGTACACCATGTTGGCAGCGACAACCGCCCCGCCCCGCTGGTGCCCCTCGGTCACGCGGGGCGAAGGGAATGGGTAGGCATTGTCACTCGCGGTCAGAGGGAAGAATGGATTTGGACCACCGGGGCCACACTCAACCGAGCATTCCGGCCACGTGTTAGACACATTGCCAGCGTGAATCAACTGACCCGTGCTGACGTTGATGCCTCCCAGGCGCTCCCAGTTGTCCACCCACAGGATGCTGCCCCCCATGGTGAGCATGGCTGGCTCATCCGACGTCATGCGGAACTCGGTGTTGTAGGCCGGATACCCGGATTGCCGCAGGCCGGTGATGTCCAGGGTGGCGGGATTGAGGCTCCCCAACTCAGCGTCGTATCGGGTTGTCACATGCACCGCACCGCCGTCTGTCTGGATCCCGTGCCGGGCGCGGTAAGAGACATAGATCGAGCTTCCACGGACAACGGGGGCATTCGGGATATCGTTATTGCCGTACGTGTACAGGATCGGAACGACGCCGCGCGAGGCCCCGGTGGAAACGTCAAGCGCGAAGAAGGTCGCCTTGGTTGGATCGCTTGTCAGGTAGCTGATGATCCGCGGACGAACATTGGCCCAGTCGTTATTCCAATCGGCAAGGACCGGGCCGGCCTGATCCATGACAGAGTCGCCTTCGCGCAGGAGAATCTGGAAGAAGTGGACCGGCTGCGAGCGGTAGAAGACGGTCGAGCCGGAGACCACAGGATACCGATCCGCCAGGCTCATCCCTTGCAGCGGGACCTGCCAGGCACGCGCGCCAGTCGACGCATTGACGGCGATGGCCTGAATCGCCTCGTTGCCGAACAGGACGAGCGAACCATCCGCGCTCAGGGAAGGTGACGTGAGGATTGGAGCACCTGAGTCGTACTGCCAGAGGATGGCGCCGTTTGAGACGTTGAGTGCGGTCAGGATCCCGTTGGTGGAGCCGACGAACGCCCGCTGCCGAGAGGAATCGATCAGAGGAGCCGTCGCGCTGGGTCCGGTTCGGGTCCTCCAGATGAGCGCTCCCGAAGCGGCCTGCAGAGCGTAGGTGAACCCGTCGTGCGAGCTGAACACGACCGCGTCACCCGACACGCCGGCGGAATGCCGGATCGGACCCCCTGACACGTAAATCCACAGCGGCGCGCCGGTCGCCGCGTCGCGGGCATACATGGCCCCATTCATCGAACCGATGAACAGCCGCCCGCCCGAAACGACTGGTTGAGCTCGGGATGCGATCGGAGCCTCGTACCACTTCCAGGCGTAGCAGTACGGAGGGTCAACCTGGACCGATGTGGAGTTGCTGCGTTGGGCGTCGCGACCGAGTTGAGGCCAGTCGCTGTCTGCCGATTGCGATGTATCCGCCGCCGTGCTTGCTGAAGTCTCAGCGCGGACAGGCAGCGCGCCTCCTGCCCAGCCTGAACTCAGGAGCCCCACAGCCAGCGCGATGGCGATCACCCCCCGCAGCAGACGAGCGCGTGCCCATGCGCCTACACCAATCATCCTTCCTCCGTTCGGGGCGCAGTGCACTGGCCCATTCCGTCCATAGCCTTCTAGGGTCCGTACCACCTGCAGAGCTAATCCTCCGGTACTACCCATTCTTCAGCGCCAGCCGGGGTACATCAATCCCCCAAGGGTCAGGGGAGTACCAATGGGGGGCCCAAGATGTGGCCGTCACTCCCGTCGGATTACCGCACCAACAATGGGCGCCGGATACTCAATTCCGATCCCGTAGACCCGCATCACACCATCCCCAGATCTAGCCCGAGATCGGGCAATCCGCTGCGGTCCTCTCTGAGACACGATCCGCCGGAGAGTCCCTCAACCAGGGTGGAGAAATGCACAGCGGCCCAGTTCGCTGCTCACGACGCGCGTGAGCACGGACCGTTCGCTCCCACATCTTGCACGCATCCCTGGCGGACGTTAGAATTGAGCGCGTTGGCCTCCAGACCATGGAATTCCTCCCCACTTCTCTGCCCGATGTCCTGCTCATCCGGTTGAAAGTATTCCGAGACAACCGCGGCTACTTTGTCGAGACCTATCGGGCGGACGCGTTTGCTGCGGCCGGCATCGGGTGCCCGTTCATCCAGGACAACCACTCTGGCTCCCATCGCACAACCCTCCGCGGGCTGCACTACCAGATACGCCACCCCCAGGGGAAACTGGTGCGAGTTGTTGTCGGCGAGATCTTCGACGTGGCTGTTGATTTGCGCAGGAGTTCGCCCACATTCGGCCGCTGGGTCGGCACCCACCTGTCCTCCGAGAACCCGCACATGCTCTGGATCCCGCCAGGTTTCGCGCATGGCTTCTACACACTCAGCGACTGGGCTGAGGTCTTCTATAAGACAACCGATTCCTATGCGCCGCAGTGGGAGCGAACACTGGTATGGAATGATCCGGCAGTGGGGATCGCTTGGCCCCTGATCGACGGCCAGCCGCCCCTCCTTTCGGCCAAGGACGCGGCAGGCAAGCGTCTGCAGGAAGCCGAGACCTTCAGCTAGGATCTCGAGCTAGGTCTCATCGAGATTCGGAGGTCGCATCCGTGCACAGCGTACTGATCACCGGCGGCGCCGGATTCATCGGCTCCAACTTCGTCCGGCGGATTCTCGCGGCCGAGCCACAGGTGAGGGTCATCAACCTGGACAGCCTGACATACGCTGGGAGCCTGGCCAACCTCACGGACCTGCCGGGTGCCGAACGGCACACCTTCGTCGAAGGGGACATCTGCAACGGCGAGTTGGTGGCCCAGCTGATGCAGGAGCACTCTATTGACACCTTGGTCCACTTCGCCGCCGAAACGCACGTCGACCGGTCGATCCACGGACCGATGCCCTTTGTCTTGACCAATATGGTCGGCACAGCCACTCTGTTGGAAGCCGCCCGACAGGTCTTCCTCGGCGATCCGGAGAGGAGACGGTCCGGTGTACGTTTCCATCATGTCTCCACCGATGAGGTGTACGGCTCGCTGGGACTTCACGATCCGGCCTTCTCGGAGACGACACCGTATGCCCCCAACTCGCCGTATGCTGCCTCAAAAGCCGGGAGCGACCACCTCGTCCGGGCCTACGCCCACACGTACGGGCTGCCGGTGACGATCACCAATTGCTCCAACAACTATGGGCCGCGGCAGCATCCTGAGAAGCTGATCCCCTTCATGATTCTAAACGCCCTCGACGGGAAGCCGCTCCCGCTGTACGGGGACGGCCTGCAGATTCGTGATTGGCTGTACGTGGAAGACCATTGCGCGGCGATCCTCGCCGTTCTGCGCCACGGACGGCCAGGGGAGACCTACCACATCGGTGGCGATACGAACGTGACAAACCGTCACGTTGTCGAGATGCTGTGCGCCATCCTCGACCAACTGATTCCCACCTCGCCACATGTTCCCCACGCCGCACTGATTCGCTATGTCGCCGATCGGCCCGGCCACGATCGCCGCTACGCCATGGACACTCGCAAGATCCGGGGCGAAATCGGCTGGGCGCCTTCTGTCACGCTGGAGAGCGGGCTGCGCAAGACCGTGGCCTGGTACCTTGCGAACCCAGAGTGGCTGGCCGCCATGCGACAACGACCGACTTTCGAAGCCTGGTTGCAGGCCAATTACGCGACGCGAGGAACAGCCCGATGAGGGGGATCATCCTGGCCGGCGGGCGCGGCAGCCGGCTCCATCCGCTGACGCTGGGCGTCAGCAAACAGCTCCTGCCGCTGTATGACAAACCGATGGTGTACTACCCGCTCTCGATGCTGATGCTGGCCGGCATTCGCGAGATCCTGGTCATCAGTACGCCCGAGGATCTGCCGGCGTTCCGACGGCTGCTTGGCGACGGCCGTCAGTGGGGACTGCAATTCGACTACGCCGAGCAGGACAGACCGCGCGGCATTGCCGACGCGTTCCTCGTCGGCCGCGACTTCATTCGCCGGGAGCCGGTCTGCCTGATCCTGGGAGACAACGTGTTCTTCGGTCACGGACTGCCAGCCCAACTCCGGGAGGCGGCAACCTTGACCGAGGGCGCCATCATATACGCCTATCCGGTGCGGGATCCCCAGCGCTACGGCGTGGTCGAGTTTGACGCCCAGGGCCGGGCAATCAGCATCGAGGAGAAACCGCGGCGGCCGCGCTCGAATTTCGCCATCCCCGGCATCTACTTCTACGACAGCCTGGTTTGCGATATCGCAGCCAACCTGAAGCCATCTGCCCGCGGGGAGCTGGAGATCACCGACATCCACCAGCACTACCTGGCGCGCGGCCTGCTCCGGGTCAAGCGGCTCGGGCGCGGGATAGCCTGGCTCGACGCCGGTACCCATGAGTCGTTGCTGCAGGCAGCGAACTTCGTGCAGGCCGTCGAAGAGCGGCAGGGCTTGATGATCTCCTGCCCTGAGGAGATCGCCTTCCGCCAGGGCTACATCACCGAGACCGACCTCCGCCAGCTTGCCAATGCCATGTCGGACAATCGGTACCGCGCCTATCTCTTGGCCCTCGTAGAGGGAGATTCTTGGTCCCCTCCCGCCGAGCCGTGAACCGGATCCTCCTCTTTGGCAACACCGGGCAGCTCGGGTGGGAATTGGATCGCTGCCTGGCCCCCCTGGGTGAGGTTACCGCCCTGGATCTGCCCCAGATCGACCTGGCTCGCCCGGCGATGGTCAGGGAGGTCATCCGCGCCCGCCACCCCGACCTGATCATCAACGCCACCGCATACACCGCCGTCGACAAGGCCGAATCGGAGCCGGACCTGGCCCGCCGCATCAATGCCGAAGCTCCTGGCATCATGGCAGAGGAATCCAGGCGGATCGGCGCGGCATTCATCCACTACTCGACGGACTACGTGTTCAACGGACAGGCCTGCCGGCCCTATACCGAGGCGGATAGTCTCGATCCACTCAGTGTCTATGGGGCGACCAAGCTGGAGGGAGAGGAAGTTGTTCGCCAAGTTGCTGGATCCTACCTGATCCTGCGGACGAGCTGGGTCTATAGTCTGCGGCGCAGGAGCTTCGTCACCCAGGTGATGGAATGGGCACGCACCCGACAGGTTCTCCGGGTGGCCACCGACCAGGTCGGCAGCCCGACGTGGTGCAGGATGCTGGCGGAGGCAACGGCGCATCTCATCGCTCGCCTTGAAGGTGCACCTGTCGATGCTCTGCGAGAGCATTCCGGCGTGTTTCATTTGGCGGGCAGCGGGGCCGCCAGCCGTTATGAATGGGCACGCCTGATCCTCAATCTCGACCCACACCGCGAGGAGCACACACTGCGAGAGCTCCAGCCCGCGCTTGCGTCTGAGTTCCCTTCCTCTGCACGGAGACCCGGCTACTCTGCGCTCAACTGCGACTTGTTCCACTCAACCTTCGGGCTGAGGCTTCCCGATTGGAGGCAGGCGCTCCGGCTGGCGATGTCTGATGACCAATGGAGAGGCTCTTCACTGCAGCCGGCCGCATGGACTCGGGAATCCAGTGATGACGGACCTGACGA
This sequence comes from uncultured Anaerolineaceae bacterium, assembly GCA_964575425.1. Classification (GTDB taxonomy): domain Bacteria; phylum Chloroflexota; class Anaerolineae; order Anaerolineales; family E44-bin32; genus DATEAV01. The sequence continues at coordinate 14,843 of CAZNRD010000008.1, forward strand.
GAACCCCCGTGCTCTGCGACCGGCGCTCTTCCTGGATCGCGATGGTGTGATCATCGAGAACCGCGAGGACTACCTGCGCGCCTGGGATCAAGCGGCCATCATCCCCGGCGTGTTGTCAGCTCTTGCCCGTGCACGGTCCTCACCTTATGCCATCGTCATCATCACCAATCAGTCCGCCATCGGACGCGGCCTGATCGACCGATCCACGGCTGATGAGATCAATGCCCGCTTGGTCGCTGCGATACAGGATGCCGGCGGGCGTGTGGATGGTGTGTTCATGTGTCCACATGCTCCCGAGGCCGGCTGCGACTGCCGCAAGCCGCAGCCGGGGCTTGTGCTGCAGGCAGCACGCGCTTTGTCTGTTGATCTTGCGCGATCGGTGCTTGTCGGAGATGCCCTGAGTGACATTCTGGCTGCACGCGCCGCTGGCGTACCTCAGGCAATACTCGTTCGTACAGGCCGGGGGAACGAACAGCTTTCGCTCGCTGGAGACGCAGCCCTCGCCGACATCTGCATCTATGACAACCTGCCCCAGGCGCTTGACGCGATCCTTGGCCACGAGTGCCAATGAATGACGATGCCCGGCCTATTCTCAGGCCGGGCATCGAAATAGACGCTTCCTTGCAGTCAGTTGCGCGGGAAGCTAGGTGTCAGGCCGGTCTGTCGAAGGAGCGCCGCGCGAACGCCCCCGTCAACCGGAGGGCCTGTCGGAGACTCACCTTTTCTGCGCCGCGTCCAGGGCTGTCGCTGCCGGGTTGGCTCCGCCGGCCCCTCCCAGATACCCCTTGTAGTCTCCAAGCGTATCCAGGTCTGCTCGGGAAACCCGGTTGAGCACCATGCCCAGCACTGTCGCGCCGGCACGATCCAGCTGAGCCAGCATGGCACGTGCGGCGTTGCGCGACGTATGGCCAGGGCGAACAATGACCAGCACCCCGTCAACCTTGGACGCCAGGACGGAGGCATCGGCGAGGCTAAACGGCGGTGCATCAACCACCAGGATTTCGGCCAGCGAGCGCGCCCCGACAAGGATCTCATCCATGCGCCGGGAGCTGAGCAGCTCGGTTGGGTTCGGCGGCGGCTTGCCGGCAGGAATCGCGAGCAGAAGGCCGTCACTGGCTATGGTGACGATTTCGGCGGGTTCCTTGCGACTCAGAAAGATGTCGCTCAGACCAGGCGACATCGGTATGCCCAACAGTTTGTGGACGCCCGGCTGCCGCAGGTCGGCATCGACCACCGCTACGCTCTTGCCGGCATGCGCCATGGCCGATGCCAGGTGGACGGCAATTGTGGTCTTGCCTTCATCCGGACCGGGACTGGCCATCAAGATGGCCTGCAAAGGCCTGTCGACCGAAGCAAACTCGAGGTTGGTCCGCAAGACGCGCAGCGCCTCCATCAGGGCCGGCTGACTCGTCGGATCGGCCAGCATTCCTCCTTGCTTCTCACTGCCGCTGTCCGATGGCTTGATCTCCCCGATCATGCCGATGACCGGCAACCCCAGCAGCCGCAATGCCTCTTCCGGGGTCTTCAGCGAGGTATCCATGTACTCCAGCAAGTAGGTGGTGCTGCAACCCAGGATGCCGCCCGCCACCCCGGCCAGCAGGGCGAGCAGGATATCACTGGGCCCAATGGGGCGCTCCGGAAGGCCCGCCGGCTCGATGAGTGTCAGGAAGTTGACCGCTCCGCTCTCGCTGCTGGCCAGCAGCGTGGCATAGTTCGCCTGCAACGCGGCGAGTTTCGTCTGCAACGCCTCAAGCTCTGCCTGGGCACGGGCGATCTCCACGGCGCCGGTCAGTCCGACCAACCCCTCCTGCTGCGCAGCAATTCTCGCCTGCACCTCCTCGATGTTGGCTTGCAGGAAATCCAGCTGCTGGTCAATGAAGCGCTGACGGCCTTCTTGGGAGGCGACCGGGCCGGTGGGGCTAAGCAGGATGACCTGATTGGCTATCTCGTTGGCGACGGCCTGGGCCCGCTGCGGACTGGTGTCGGTGACGATGATCTCAACGAGCTGCGCCTCTGGGATCGACCGGGTCTCATATCTTGGCAGCTCCGCCAGCCCCAGGGCCGCCTTGGTTGCGTTGCGCACAGGGTCGCGGCGCGCCAGTGCAGCGTAGGTGTCCGCGAGGCGTTCGCCGAGCCCGAGTTGTGTGGTGGTCGGATTGGGTTCAAACACTGTCCGACCAATCATCAAGGCGGCACGGGCCTGATAGGTCGGGGGAAGGTGGTTGAGGATTACTGCGCTGGCCACCAGGCCCACGCCGGCGGTACTTATCACCAACCACCACCACTTGCGAATCGGCGCCAAGTAGGATTGAAGATCCATGACAGGTCCTATCGGCTGAGAGGCTCCGGCAGCATCCTGCCTTCGTCTCCAGGCACGGCACCCACTGATGATAACAGATCGATCAGCGCTGTGCCACAGCGACTGGCGGGAGGCCGCAGATGACCGGTCGATTCACTGCAGGAGCTGGCTGTCCAAGGCAGCAGCCGCAGGGCCAATGGTTGTGCTGGTCCAATCAGGGCAGCTCGCCGTTCGGGCGCGGAGACGTAGCCTCAGCCATCGGGCGCACAAACCCCAGGATATCCGCCCCCGCCATGGAGACGCAGACGGCGACGGCGGCAAGCATGGCCACGTCGTCCTGCGTCAGCTGGGAACCCTGTCCTTGAACGATCGTCATCACCCCGGCAACGCGACCCCGGACCATCAACGGCACACAGGCTGCAGATCGCCGGACCTGCTCGTCTTTCTCCCACGCGGTTGGGAGCCAGCGCGGGTCATCAAGCGTGCTGCTGACCAGCGCCGGTTGGCGGTTGTCAATCACCCAGCCGGCGAGCCCGCGCCGTACGGTGTCCTCCAGCCCGTGGGCTCGGCGAACGCTGCCTGCATAGGCCAGCGCCGCCTCGACGACACTTCGGTCCTCATCCAGGATCAGGAGGCTGCCGCTGGTAGCACCCAGGCCCGAGACCGTCAACCCAAGGATACGCTGCAAGATGACGCCCGGATCATTGCCCGGCGTCAACTCGCGGCCCAGCGCCGCCAGAAGCTCCAGCCGATCCCGGGCCTGGCCCGCTCCACTACCCGGAGCCTGGAGGGGGAGGTCGCGCTCAGTTGCCGGTTGAGGGGTCTCACGACTGAACAGGGCGCCCGGTTCCACCGGTATGCTCCCGCTGGGGTGGACCTCTTCGCGCAACGCCTTGCAGATCATGTGCTCGAGCGAGAGGTGGATGTCCTCCACGTGCTCTATCGTGCGACTGGGCACGTTGATGTGGATGGCGACCTTCGACCCCAGCTCGCCGCCATCGAATCCAGTCAGTCCGACGGTGGTTGCACCCAGCGCATTCGCCAGGTCGATGGCGCGCAGCACATTCGCTGAGTTGCCACTGGCTGAGATCCCGATCACAACATCGCCCGGCCTGGCCAGATTGGCCAGCTGCTCGGCAAACACGCTCTCGTAGCCATCGTCGTTGGCGTAGGCAGAGAACACCGCCATGTTGTCTGTCAGTCCGATCACCCGGAAGTGAGGACAGTCTGGACGGCGGGCGTTCTTCGCCAGGTCACAGACAAAGTGCGAGGCTGTCGACGCGCTCCCGCCGTTTCCCAGGATAAACACCTGCTGGCGTCGAAGCCGCGCCTGTTCCAGTAGCTGGATCACCTGCTCAATCTGTTCTACGGGCAGATTGTCCAGGGTCTCGTGAAGCTGGACGACGTACGTAAGAACACGGCTCATGGCTACCTCCTCAGACAGTCGAAGGCCCAGTCCCTCTGATCTACGCGCGCCGGTAGTTGAAGATCACCTTGGTGCCGTCGGGCTCCAGACCAAAGGAGAGTTCCGGAAGGTGTTTCAGGGCGGCACGAAGGTCGTCATGCCTCTCTCTAGGGCATGCCAGGATCATGAAGCCTCCTCCCCCCGCGCCGGTGAGCTTGCCGCCCAGTGCACCGGCGCGGCGAGCGACCTCATACAGATCGTCCACGTTGCCATTGCTGATCGTGCTTGCCATGCGCTTCTTCAGCTCCCACCCCTCGTGCAAGAGGCGGCCGATGTCGTCCAGCCTGCCAGCCTGCAGCTCAGCTCGCGCCTGCATGGCCAGCTGTTTTATTTGCCGTAGGATGGGCCGGCGCTCGCGGATATTGGAGCGCTGCTCGGCCAGAATCGCCTCCGATTGACGGGTGACGCCAGTGAAGAACAGCAGCAGGCTTTCGCTCAACCTGCGCTGGGTCTCACCGCTCAGTTCGACGCGCTCGGTAGTCACGCTCCCATCGGTCTTGAATTCCATGAACCGCAGCCCACCGAGAGCCGCAATGTACTGGTCCTGCACGCCGATGGGCTTGCCCAACATCTCAATCTCGATCCGACACGCCTCGCGCGCCAGCCGTTCAGCCGGGACGAGCTCACCCCGGTAGGTGTACATCGCGTGCAACGCACCGACCGTAACGGCGCTGGATGAGCCAAGGCCCGATCCGGCCGCCGGGATGTCGGCCATGGTCGTTATCTCGACCCCCTCCCGGATTCCCGTCAGGCGCATCGCTTCCCGAATCAACTCGTGCTGCACCTCATCGACCGACTCGACCATCTCGGTGCGCGTGTATCCGATGCGCAGCAGCCGGTCGAAGCGACGCTTAATGGTCACGAAGATGTACTTATCGATGGCCGTGGTCAGTACACAGCCGCCCTCTTCGCGGTAGTAAGCGTCGAAGTCCGTTCCCCCGCCAAACAGGCTGACCCGCAAAGGGGTCTGGACGATGATCATGTCGGCTGCTCTGCGTTCCGGAAGTATTCAACCGTCCGCAGGATTCCATCTTCGAGACTCACCAACGCCTGCCAGCCGAGGTGGGAATAGACCTTTCCTGCATGCAGGAAGATGCGACGTGTCTCGCCGGCCTTGGGTGGGCCATAGCTCGGCCGCCGGGTGTAGCCCGTGGCCTGCGCGAGTACCTCGAAGATCTGGTTGATGGTTGTGCCACGAGCGGAACCCAGGTTGTATATCCCAGCGGCGTTGGGGTTTTCAAGCGCCAACAGGTTCGCTCGAGCGCAATCTCCGACGAAGACGAAGTCGCGTTCCTGTTCCCCATCCCCGTTGATGACAACCGGCTCGTCGGCAAGCATCTGGCCCGTGAAGATGGCCACAACTCCGGCTTCGCCATGGGGATCCTGGCGTGGACCATAGACATTCGGGTAGCGGAGCACAACATAGTCAAGCCCATAGAGCTGTCGATACATGTACAGGTAGTGCTCGACGGTGTGCTTGCTGACGCCGTAGGGGCAGATCGGGTTGATGGGATGGCTCTCGTCGCAGGGCAGGTACTCCGGCTCCCCGTACACGGCCCCTCCGGTTGAGATGTAGATCATGTGCTTGACCGCGTGACGCCGGGCGCACTCCAGCACATTGACCGATCCGAGGACGTTGACATCGGCGTCAAAGCGGGGGTCGGCTACCGACCAGCGGACGTCCATCTGGGCTGCGTGATGGTTGACCGCGTCAAAGCCCTCCCGGGCAAAGACCTCGTCCAACCCAGGATCGCGGATGTCGAGGCGATAGAAGGTGGCGGCAGGGTTCAGGTTCGACACCCGGCCGGTAGACAGGTCGTCGATGACGACGACTTGGTGACCTTGCTCGATGTAGGCATCAACGACGTGCGAGCCGATGAACCCGGCACCGCCGGTTACCAGGATCCTCACGGATTTGACCTCCAGATGGAATTCAGAGCGCGCCTCGGCGGACAAGCCCCCGAGACCGGGCAGCGACAGGATCAGTAGGCTCCCCGCCTCGTGAGCACAGCCGGTATCGTCCGGATTAGCAACTGAATATCGAACCAGAATGAGTAGTTGCGAATGTAGTACATGTCCATCCGGACCCGGTCATCGTACGAGACGTCCGAGCGCCCACTGACCTGCCACAGCCCTGTGATGCCAGGCTGGACAGTCAGCAGATTCAGGTCCCACTGACTGTACTTGCTGATCTCCTCTGGCGTGATCATTCGCGGTCCGACAAGCGACATCTCGCGGCGCAGGACATTGACCAGCTGCGGCAGTTCGTCCAGGCTGCTCCGGCGCAGGATGCGCCCAACCCTTGTCACCCGCGGGTCGTCCCTAAGCTTGTAATTCACCTGAAGCTCCCGCGCAAGGTCGGTGCAGCGCTGCAGGACAGCGTCGCTATCAACCCGCATCGTGCGGAACTTGAAGGCGTCAAACTGCCGCCCCCGCGCACCCAGGACGCGTCGGCGGTAGATGACCGGGCCTGGCGAGTCCAGCCGGATAGCAATGGCGATGATCGCCAGCAGCGGGGCAAGCACAATCAAGCCCGGCACCGTGATGACGTAGTCCAACACGAACTTCCCAAAGCGCTCAGCGCTCGTCAATCTCATCTTGTTAACACCGACCAGTGGCACTGTGCCTAGCTCACGCACCTGCAAGCCAGTGGTGATGATCTCAAACAGACCTGACGATAGCCGGAGATTCACGTGCTCTGAGACGCCGAATCGCTTGAAGGTCGATACGATCTCATCTCGAGTCAGAGCAGACGTCGCCAGAATCAGCTCTTCCACCCCGTTGCGCTGGATCAGCTCGTCCAGGCCGCCCAATCCGGACAGCACGCGCAACTGCCTCAGCACAGGGGTTCCCTCGGGCACCCGATCATCCACGAACCCAAGCAGGCGCAGTCCGGAAGTTGTCCAACTCAGGAGCTGTTCCGCCAGCGCCTTCCCTTCCGGGCCAGCGCCGACGATGATCGCCGGACTCAGAAACCACCCGACGCGCCGCAGGGCGTAGATCACGCGGCGCAGCCAGAAACGCCCCGAGGAGGTGAACAGGAAGATCAGCCCCCAACCAAGAACCAGCCAGCCGCGAGACACGAGGACCTGTCCGAAGAAGCCGGCTGACATCATCACCAGAACCCAGATCGTGGAGGCATTGAAGATCAACGAGTACTCACGCACTCCGCCCAGCAGATTGCCCCGCTGGTAGCCACCCAAGACGCCGACCAACAACATCCAGGCCGGGATGGACAGCAGCGCAAGCAACTGATAGCCCTGCATCACTGGAGCAACGTCGATCTCAAAGATCGGCAGCGCCAACTCAAAGCGAAACCAGTAGGCAACACGTAGTGCCGCACTGACGAGCAGGGCGTCCATCAGGACAAGACCGACGATGAGGCCGCGCCATTGCCAGACAAGAGGCCACGTCAGGCGCGCCAGCCGCGGTTCCATGCGGGGAACCGTCTCCACGAGTGCCTCAAACCCGGGAGCGGATGACTTCATGGTAACTCTCCTCCAGTTGTGTCACGATGGCCGCCCAGCTGTGATGCGACTCAACATACGCTCGGCCTGCGGATCCCACCGCGCGACTCTTCGCTTCGTCCGACACAAGATGGACAACCGCGTTGGCCCAAGCCTCCGGGGTATCAGCCACAACCAGGTCGCGGCCGTCTACCGCCTCCAGCGCCGACATTGCCAGGGGTGACGCCACAACCGGGGTAGCACACGCCATAGCCTCCAGGACCTTGTTCTGGATTCCGGCTCCGTAGGCAACGGGAGCCACAGCCAACCCGGCTTGCTGGAGGTACGGCCGCAAGTCGGGGACCGTCCCCGTCACGGTGACACCCGGGACGCCACCCAACGCCCGCACTTCCGCCGGAGGGTCCTTGCCCACCACCCACAAGCTCACCTCGGGCACGCGGTCTCGGATGAGGGGGAGTACATCGCGGACGAAACCCACGGCCATGACGATGTTGGCGTGGTAGCTCATCTTCCCGGTCATCACCAGGGTCGTTGCCTGGCGCTTCCGGGCGTGATCTGGGCGAAAGTGGTCGAGATCCACACCGTTGGGTAGAACAGTAACCGGCACCGGTCGACCTTCGCTTCCGGCCAACGACCTCAGCGCGTCCGCATCAATGGCCGATGTGGCAAGTGTCCGGGCGAAGGACCTCACCAGGAGGCGCTCATACCATCGAGTCCGCCCCAACTCAAGTCGAGCAATGACGGCACGGGCCACGCCGGGCGCAAATCGCGCGGCTTGCTCGAAGAGCAGACTGATGCAGTCGACACTGTCCCAGACGATCGGCGTGGCCCCCTCCATCCTGCAGAGAGCGTCTCGGATGCACAGCGCGTACAGGGATCCCCGAAGGTGTTCCACGTGCGTGATGTCCGCATCCTGGGCAAGCGCCTTGGCTTGTCGGGCCAGCCCCGGATGCCAACTGTAAGCGGCCTGAAGTGGCAGGCGCGTCGGAAGGGCCCTCAGGCAGTTCGCCCAGGATCGCCATCGCGGCAGATGACCTGCGACAATCCTGAAGCATTCCTCGCGGAGCTCCTCCAGTTCCCGCCTTTCCTCCTCCGTAGCCCAGGCCGTCAGCAACGTCACGCGATGGCCGCGCGCCGCGAGTGTCCGAATCAGGTGGTAGGGACGAACGCGGATGCGGCTGGGCACATAGGGGACAACGAACAGGATCTTTAGGTTATGCATCAGAGGACGATGGCAGACTACGGGAAGACCGCGCGACGACAGATGATGCTGAGGAACGACTTCAGTCGACCCGACGTCGGCGCAGGTTTACGACCACGACGACCCCGCCCAAGAACAGGAGGACCGGGATCATGGCCTGGAGAATGATGAGCAGTGACCTGTTCTCGATGTCAGCCGGCGGGACAGCATCGTCCGGCGACAGGAATGCCCCCAGGAGCGGCCCGGTGGACGATGTCGGCGTTGCCTCCCGCGTTGGAACGACCTCCGGGGCCAGCATTGACACCTCGGACGTGGGTGTCAACGTCGGGAAGACAACCGGTTGTTGTGCAGGCGCGTCGAGCATCCGGTTCGCGTACCAGATTCGATAGGGAAAGGCACCCTCACCGCCCCAGATGTGAGCTTCGTCACGTACGAACCAGACGACGTGCAGCTGGTTTCCCAGGCCTACTGCGGCCCGAGGCCATTCCGGCACGTCGCCGGTCAAGGTGACCAGGGCCTCAGGAGTCGACCACGCCGCGCCATCCCACGCCATGTGGAGCAGGCTCAACGATGTCTGCAACGCTGAAGTCCTCCCGACGGCCAGGAGGTGAACGACGCCCGCGCCGTCAGTGACCATGGCGTACCCATCGGTCCTTCCCGCGTAGACCGTCCATCCCCCATAGCCGCCCGGAATGGCCTGTGGTTGAGCCCATGTCAGGCCGCCGTCGTCGGAGGTCCGGTACAGGATCCGGTCCTCAGGAAGGCTGAGCCATGCAGCCACCAGCTGGCCCGTCCCGGTCATTCCGAGTGTCACATGCCTCGCCTGGGAATCCGATGGAGCCAGGATCAAGGGCGGGCGCCACGTCCGTCCCCCATCGTCTGAGCCCACGTAGATCGCAGTCGTGGGAGCCGCCAGCTGTCCCAGGTCTCCGCCTCGGCCGGCTTCCCACACCAGATGCAGGCGTCCCTGGGTATCCACGACCACGCTGGGCTTGGCCGCGCCAGACGGCCCTGGTGTGATGTCTTCGGGCAGCGACCAGACGAGGCCATTGTCTTCGGAGACCCGGTGGTAGACGTGGAGACACTCAGGACAACCAGCGGGCTGAGCATACTCCGTGTAGAAGACGTGCAGCCTGCCGGCAGCATCAAGCACCAGGCGAGAGAAGTAGCCGTTGTCTCCCGAGCTGATCGATCGCGGCGGAAGGAAGTTGGGGGCTGCAACGGCCTGGGTCGAGACCCGGGTGTAGTAGACCATGTTGCTGCGATACGTCATGTGAAGCGCTCCAGCCGCATCTGTCAGAAGGGCCGGCCGAGTGACATTGCCCTCGGATGGCAGCGCCACGACGTCCAGCGGCAGGGACCAGGCACGGCCATCCGAACTGGAGGCATACATCACCGTGTCATAGGCCTCTCCGCGGCCCAAATCAACGCCGCTGGACCAGACCACGTGCACCCTTCCGCTCAGGTCCACCGCGATGTCCGGGAACCAAGAGGTTGTCGTCTCATCCGACAACGGGATCGGGCTGGACCAGCCCACCGTCTGGGCGAGCGCCGCCGGCGACCCCAGGCCAAGCATGAGGAGAGCAGCCGCAAGCAGACCCACTGGGAAGGCCATGGGGCGGATGAGATGTGTTCTACCCACGAGGGTCCTTCCTTCCTGGCTCGGTCGCTTTGACATCGTGCAATCCGACCTACACATGGATTCCGGGCAAGAACGCAAGCGCCACAGCGTCTCCGCCTGGAGACGAGATCGTCACCTGTGCCGGCTCCGCAACAGAGCGGTGAGTATCAGCTCGCGGTTACGACTCTTGCTCCATTCCTGGGCGAACCGGGGATCCGCTTGGGCGGTTTCCCTGGCTGCCAGCCATGGCCGGACCCCAATGGGGTAGCTCGGACCTTGCCGATGCACATGAAGGATCGCGTTCGCGTGTCCTCCGCGTCCAGTACATCACGGGTGCTCTACCGAGTAGATCTGGACTTCCGGGGTTTCGTAGGCCAGTGACAGGTACGAGGCATTGGCCGGGTTGAAGCTGCCCAGAGCCCGCTCGGGGCGCCCCATGTAGACAAAGTCCACACCATAACGGGCAAGCAGGAGCCGCCTTTCGTCATCCGTCGTATCGCCAGCGTAGAAGAGTTCGACCGCCGCCCTCTTGCTAAAGAAGTCCAGAGTCTGTGCCCAGTGAGCGAGGAATGCATTCGTGCCGGTCCATGCGGGGAGGTACTGGCCGATGGTCAGTGAGCTGAGCACAACATCCTCTGCTTCGGCATTCGTCTCCAGCCACTGGAAGGCCCGCGCGTCCTGTGTCGATACATAGAATGGGTACTCATAGCGCGAAAGATCGTAGAAGCGCCAGGCCAACAGGTAGACGTTCGTCGGAACAATCAAGGCCAGGAAGACGGCGGGAACGGCCCGCCGCAGCCGGTCGGCCGATCGTCCGCTCAGTTTCCGCGTCTGGGATGTCCAGGGGATCACGTCTTCACACAGACCCTTCGTGGCCATGAGGGCGATCGGCACCTGCCAGCCGTTCAGCAAATGGACCTGGAAATCGACTGGAAGGTAGATGAGCCCGAAGTACGAGAGGAACCACCCGATGAGGAACACGTCCCCATGGCTCTGCGAGGCAAGACGCCAAGGCCTGCGACGCACAAGAGCGAAGAGCGCCAACAGGAACGCTGGCCCCAGGAGGATCACCAGGTCGAATGGCGGGGGTGAGAATACGCCTGCGTTGTCGAATTGCGACAGCACTTCCCTCCATATGGGATTGGAGTGAGTCAACCACATGGAATACAACGCTGGCCACACGGAAAGGCCGCCTATGATCAGACCGCTTGAGATCAGGTAGCGAGGCAAGCGCCGGTCGCGGATCGACCGTAGCAGAGCATAGGCCAGGAGCACCGCGTAGACCGACACAAGATCATATGCATGCTGCCAGCCAAGAAACTGGGCCACCAACCCCGCGACCACCGCATGCCCCAGGCTCGCCTTCGCCTCGCCGCGCAGCAAGAGATCGAACACCAGCACATATACCGCTGCCGCGACGAAGTGCGGATACCCCAGAATGCCGAGGAAGGTGTTCGCCTCGGCGATGTACACTGCCATGGGTCGGAGTAGAACGCCGTTCGTCACGGTGTATTTCAACACGACCAGGATCCAGCCGAAGCCGGAGGTGAGCGTGAGGGTCAGGAACGCCACCCGACGTCTGAACCGGTCGGGGAAGTACCAGGCACAGATGCGGTAGGCCGCCCACAGGAATGCGCTCGCCGCGGCCACGCGCAGCAAGTGGTACATCGGAGCGAACCCCACGCCCATGACCCGGCCAATTCGGCCGAGCATCCACCACAGGAGGTTGAAGAATGCGGGCCGATTCGGCTCCGGAGTAAGCTTGTTCGCTGCCAGGTGCGACTGCCCCAGCTCCCGCATCCATGAGAAGTATTGCGCGTGGTCGGGCACATCCAGCATGATTCCCATGAACTGCCGGTCGGGCGGCGCGCTCAAGTACGCATACGCGTACGGCAGGCTGGTGATAAGCAGGACTGCCAGGGTTACGCCCATGACGAAACGCCATTCGGCCGCAGGGACATGGTTTGATGTCCCCGCCGCCGCGGCCGGCATGGGCCCGCTGACGCACTGCTTCACCGCAAACCCCTCACACCACTCCTGCCCTGAGCCTCACCGCATCCTGGCGACGGGGCACAGTTGATCGACGCCGAAGCAGAGGGCTCGGACAGAGGACAAAGACGGCCAGGCAGCCTGCCCCATCCGACGGCGGCCAACAAGGCCACCACACCCAAGAGCGGCAAGAGGCTGGAGGCTCCCGAAAGGCCCAGCAGTGTGCCGATGTTGCGGGCTATGTTTCCGTCCGCCCAGTTCGGCAAGGCATACTGCACCAGGGGATTGTGCAGCTCGTCCGAAGGAAAAGCCTGTCCGGCGAGCGTCAGGCCCCATGTGGCGACCCAGGACCATGCGCCCGCGCCGACTACCGCCCAGCGAAACGGCGCCCGAGACCCCCAGGCGCGGAGGGCAAAGGCTAGGCCCAATGCCAGGAACGGAAGGCCAGGAAGGAGGTAGCGAGGCCCGACAGCAAAACCTCCCCACCACATCCCAGACGAAGCGTTGAACCACATCATGCTCATGCTAATCGTCGCCGCCACCCACCACTCGGCGCGCCAATGGCACGATCTCCACCAGGAAAGGAAACCAGACATGGCAAGAAGCAGAATCGGGGACAGCAGAAACAACCCGCGGAATGCGCTGAAGGTGATCCCCCAGATCGACTCGGCCCGTGGGAACGTCAGACTCAGGAACCCGCGCTGGTGCTCCTCCACCCACAACGCCGAGTACGAATACCCAAAGCCCCAGGGCTCACCGAAAACTACGGTGTTGTATCCCAACCAACCTGCAATGAAGGGAGACCCTCCTAGCAGCACCCATACGATGGCATGCACCTGACGCTGCCCAATCAATTGCCCCACCGTGTAGATGCCTATGATGACCGCGACAATACCCGCAGGATACTCCGTCACTACAGCTGCTGCCAGGAGTGCCCCGATCGCCGCCAGGCGGCCCGGCCTCATCCCGACTCTGCCACCATAGGCCAACACGAACGCACCGAACAGGAACGCCGCTGCCAGCTGATGCCCGTAAAGCGCGCCGGCGTAGGCAAAGGCTGGCGAGAGCAGGCCGTACGCCAACACCGTGCCCATGCGGATGAGAGGGTCCGGGGTGACGTTTTCCAGCCAGCGATACATGCCCACGCCAAGCAGTGCGCTGGGCACGCCGGCCAGGGCAAACGCCAGCGCCACCTGGACGATGGCGAACCGGATCTTGCCGGCCTGGATGCCACTGCCTTCTGACCACAGGGTGCTGCTGAATGCCTGGTTTGACGCCAGCCGTATCTCAAGCTTCTCGACCAACGGGGTGGCGAGCACAGGCCGAAGGGCGGCATAGATGGGAACGCCCAGGAAGGCGACACCAGGCGCTTTGTCGCTGTAGTAGTGGCCATCCACATAGGCGTAGTCGACAGTATTGGAGACGTACCGGTCAATCTGGAAGGTGTGATCGTCGACGATGGCGAACACCATGTCGAGGCGGGAGTTCTGATTCGGATCGGCCCAGCGCGGGAAGATGTACGCGTAACAGGCCAGCAGGATGACAAACAACAACAGGCTGCGCCGGCGTTCGCCGCTGACCGTATTGTTCCCGTACTCAGCCGACATCATGTACTGTCCTGGAAGACAGCCCGGTAGACATCGTCGAGCTGATCAGCGAGCCGCGAAAGGCTGTAGCGCTGCTCGACTAGGCGCCGGCCGTTGCACCCGAGCTCCTCCGCCAGCCGCGGTTCGGCAAGGACACGAAGCGTCGCCTGCGCAAATGCCTGAGGCGAATCGGCCACCAGCAGGTCCCGGCCGGGCACAACGTCGATGCCTTCACAGCCCACCGCCGTCGAAACCACTGGCAATCGATGCGCCATGGCCGTCAGGATCTTCACTCGCATCCCTCCCCCGGAAAGCAGCGGAACGACGAACACACCTGCGCCGGCGAAGTAGGGCGATGAATCCTCAACATAGCCGGCCACGTGCACGCCGCTTCGACTCGTATTCCACGCCAGGACGTCCGATGGAGGATTTGCCCCCACGACGATGAGCTCCACGTCGGGCCGTTCCCTTCGCACAAGAGGAAGCACCGCATCGACGAACCAGCGAATCCCGTCGACATTGGGCGGCCAGAACATCGTGCCGATGTGCAGAATGTGATTGGCGCTAAGGGCCCGGGGCCGGCACTGGATCTCATCCGTATCAACGGCGATGGGGACGACCCTCGGATCCGCTGCTGTCTTTCCCCATCCCGCCGACTGCGCTGCCTGCCGCAGCGCCTGACGATCAACCTCGGTTACCGTCAGCACGCTGTGGAACTTGCGGCACATCGCGCCTTCATACTGCTTCAGGAGTGCTGCGTCGCGCCGGATGACCCACCGGGCCGCTCGGTTGGGCGTTGTCGCCGCCAATCGCTCGTAGAGCAGCCACAGTGCGTTGTGCGCATCCAGCAGTCTGCGAGGTCCTCGGACGCGGAGTGCGTACTGAGCCATGTTCAATTGATCGGAATGCACCAAGTCGAACGCATGCGACTGCCCGACCTGATCTACCAAGCGCCTCATCCCGGCGCGGTCATCACGCAGGATGACCCATGGCCTGCCGCCCAGCAAGCTGCGGCACAGCGCCATAGCATCGTGCACGGATCCACGCACCATCTGAACGGTGTGGACCTCGCGGCAGATCCCGCGCAAACGCGCCACCGCCGAAGACTGGTCTCCCCGCACAAAGGACACCAGGGTGATCCGATGCTTCCTCGTCAGGCATTTCAGCACGTTCCATGTCTTCACCTTGGGGCCGCTGTCCGGCGGATAGGGCAGTACCTGCGTAAGAAACAGGACTTCCACAGGCTCCTCAAACCCCGCGCAGCCTTCTCTGCAGCTGGCAACATCCGACCACGACCCGCCCACGGCGGCCCCGGCTCAGCGCGCGCAGCGCGGCATGGAATGGCTGCTTGGTCAGCGTAGCGATGAGGATCATGGCTTTGAGAATGCGCGCCTGGACATCGCCGTGGTGCTTTCGGAAGTACCGCACACGGCTACGATAGAGATCCGCTTCTCGCTCCGCCGCCCGTTTGAGGCTGCTGCCTCCGGCGAGATGGATAACCCGGGCGGCTGGCTGATACCAGATCTGCCAGCCTGCCTCCCTTAGGGCATGACACAGGTCGACTTCCTCGGCATACATGAAGTATCCGACATCCATCCCGCCAACGTCCTGATAGGCCTGACGCCTGACGAGAAGGCAGGCGCCCTCGACATAGTCCACAATCTGGGGACCGCGCTCCGTCTCGGGCCCACGGCTCGGATAGTGCCGCCCATACAGCAGCCTCCCCAAGCCGCTCAGGATCAGGAATTCTCGAAGGAGGCTCGGAAACCGGGAGTGGGAAGCCTGGAAACTTCCGTCGCCGTTTACAAGTCGGGCGCCGACGACTGCCGCTCGTGGTTGTCTTGCGAGGACCTCAACCATGGCATCCAGCGCTCCCGGCGTCAGGCGAGCATCGCTGTTCAGCAGCAGCAACACCTCCGATGAGCTTGCGGCCGCGCCCTGGTTGTTGGCGAAGGCAAAACCATGATTGCGCTCGTTACGCACACATCGAACGGCAGGGAAGCGCTCGGCCAGCATGTCCGATGTCCCGTCCGCCGAGGCATTGTCGACGACCACGATCTCCGACAATGAAGTTCCCGCGTTTGACAGCACCGACTCGATGCAGTCGGCGGTCAAGTCGCGCGTGTTCCAGGTTACGATCACAACAGTGACGTCATTCACGCGGCCGCAACCGTTGATGCCGACCCTTGTCCTCCGAGAGCGAAGAGGTGGCGCGCGATATTCCGACCGAGGCTTCGCCTCGCCAACGGGCTTGACGCCCCATCCCGGGCGTTTGCTCCACGTCGGGGCCCTGGCCGTGTCCAACCACCTGCTGGTGCAGGCTGACCATTGCGCCGAGCAAGATCCATGTGAAGGCAGCGTTGTCGAAGCCCGAAATGGTTTGATTGTAGGCGAAGGGAAGCACCCAATCCCCAAGCATCATTGACACGACAACCCCGCACAAACCTGCAAGGACCCCGTTGGCGAACGCCTGTTCAAATCCAGGGCGATCGAGCAGTTGGCGCCTCGTTGCAGCAGCCGTCACCAGGAAGCTTCCGATCAGCCAGAGAAATACCGCAAACCCGATGATCCCTGTCTGTGCCAGAATGTCGAAGTAATTGTTGTGCGTTGAGCGCGCGTCGCCCGGGAAGTACGACACGTTGTACACCGCATAGCCCGCCGGCCCCATGCCCAGCAGTGGGTGCCGGGCAACCAGACTCAGGCTCTGCTCCCAGATATCCAGTCTCTCAAGAGAGCCCCCAGCAACCTTGATCTGGTACAGGTCCGCGAAGTAGAAACGGGCATTGATGAACAGGTAGATCCCCAGCACGGCAGCCAGAAAGGCCGAGAGCCTACGGGAATGCATCAACGTCGCCGCTGCGCAGGCGATGGCCAGGGGGACCCAACCGGAGAACCAGGTCACGTGCACGACAAAGTACAGGTAGACAACGCCCAGAAACAGCGCCCCGAGCATGATTCGCTGGCCTGCTTTCAAGTCATGGTTGAAGAGCATCTGCGTGTAGGCCAGTACCCCCACCCAGGTTGGGAATAGACCGCGCGAGCCGTTGCTGATCGCGACTACTGTGGGAAGGTGAAACAGACGAGAGACAACGGCGAATGCCCCCAAACCCAAAATGCCCCAGGTGATCGCCACAAGCCACCGGCGGTCTTCAATCTGATTGGCTACAAACAGTGCCAGCAGGGGAAGGAGCGTGTTGACAGCCAGCGCAGCGATCTGAACGAGGGGGAATGAGCTCCACATGTACACCGTCGGATCGCGCATCAGCAAGCTCCAGGCGTAGGACACGAAGCCGATGGCGATGAAGGTCAGGAGCGGGGCGTTCACACGAGAGGGCTTCAGGCGCGCACCTCTCGGCATGAACAGCGTCTTGAACAACCAAAGCGCGATACAGACGGCACTGATCACCAGGCTCAAGACCAGACGACTCTGGGTTCCGGTCGGCAGCGTGAAGGCGTTCAGCAGACCGGCTGCCAGCAGGATTGCCAGGATCCCATACTCCAGTCGGCGCAGCCACAACCACACCGGCAGGCAACTCACGGCCAGCACGCCGCCGATGACCATTTCCGCTCTGAGCATCCCTGTCCGACGCAGACCAAGGACCACACCGACCGCCACCGAGGCGAGAATGACCAGGAGGACAACTGCTGCCCGTTCCAGGTCACGCTGCGTGCGTTCAGAGAATCTGGATGCCAAGACCGCTGGCAGGCGCATGTCACGTCCTGTCGTGCACCACGCTCTCGACCATCGAGCAGAACGCGGCGCCGATCCGCTCCCAGCTGTAGAGCTCAACCACTCGCCTCCGGCCTTGATCGCCCAGCCGTCGCCGCAGGTCGGGGTCGCGCAGCACCTGGACGACCGCTGCGGCGAATGCGGCCGCGTCATCGGCCACCACAACATCCCGACCACGAACGAGGTCTAACCCTTCAATGCCCTTGGAAGTGGCCACGACAGGGGTTCCCAAGGCGAGGGACTCCAGGATCTTCAGCCGCGTTCCGCCACCGGAACGAATTGGCGCGACGCTCAGCCAGCTTCCCGCCACAGCCGCGCGGATATCCTCCACCAACCCCACGAAAAAAACGCCAGGCATGTTGCTCAGCTCATCCAACCGCACGCCGTCCGTACGTCCGGTGACTGTGAATCGCGCCTCGGGAAAACCCGAACGGACTCGGGGCAGGATGTCCCGAACAAAGTAGGTCACGGCCTCATAGTTGGGCGGATAGGTCACCGATCCGGCGTAGATGATGGACCCGCGCTTGGGGTTGTTTCGCCTGGCCATCGGCCTCACATCCGCGCCGTTCGGGATAGTGACAGGCGCCGCCTGCTTCGGCGCAATCCTCATTGTAAGCGCCCTCTCTGCTTCGGAGACGACAGTGTATGCGTCGAATTGCGCCAGGACCCGGCGCGTATAGGCGGCCCGTTTCGCCCACATCAGCTGTCGCCGGATCCGTCGGCGCATATCTGGCGCCGACGTGACCTGTTCCCAGTAGCTCGCCAACTCGACTTCATCGAGCACACGGGGGACGCCCGTGACTTGCAGGGCGTAAGGCGCCATGTCGATCTGGGAGGACACAACCACATCGGGCGGCCAATCTGCGCATAAGTCCCGGACGATGGCCTGCATCTCCCGGCTGAGGCTAGCACGGACCGAACGCGGCTGTGGGCTGAAGAAGCCGAGAAGGCCTGCGACCGTCTGCAGCTCAGGAGTGGGAAGCGGAGCCGTGTAAACGGCGGCGCACTCCTGATGAACGGCAAGCATGTCACCGTCTCCAGGAGGTTCGGACACGAACGCAACCAGAGTGACCTCGTGCTGCGAGGCCAATGCCCGCAGAAGATGCAGGATCCGCACTTTGGAGCCGTTATCCGCCGGGACGGGGAACCAACGTGAAAGGAAAAGGACGCGCATCGCGTTTCCGGTCGGGCCAGGATCAGATCGCCTGTGGTGCCTGCAATGCCAGGTACGAAGTGATCCTGGAGTGAATGCACAAACACCAGCGTCCGGCAGCCTGTGCCCAGGGAACACCCGCACTACGCATGATCCGCAAATCCCCATCGTCCCCGCAGCGCATCTGCCAAGCCCTGCCGGATCGCCCGCGCATGCCTCAATCGACCCTGCCGCGTCTCCCGAACGGCACCCCGGCAGGCTCCGTGGAAGGCGTGCAGAAGTGCAGGCAGCTTGCTTGCACCAGGCGCATTCTTCCCGAGGAAAAGCATGCGGTTGCGAGTCATGTAGTAGAGGGCTGTCGGTGTCAGGTCCTCTGACCGGATTGTGGCCTTGTGCCGAAGCCGGGCCGCAGGTTCGAATCGGACGTCAAAACCCGCGCGTCGGATCCGGACACACCAGTCGGTCTCTTCCCAGTACATGAAATAGCGCTCGTCCAGAAATCCCGCCTTCTCCAATGCTGAGCGGGTGACCAGTAGACCACATCCATTGACGAAGTCGACCGAGCGAGGCCCGTACTGCCCTCGGTCCGGCTCTCCGGCGCCAATGTTGACGGCATCTGCATGGTGCCAATCAATCCGCCCGCCTGCCGAGCTGATTGTTCTGCCTTCGCCCCACGTATAGATCATAGGCCCCAGGACACCGATGTCGGGGTGGCGATCCACCGCCGCCATCAAGGCCTTGATGCAGTCTGGCTCAAGCAGTGTGTCGTTGTTGAGAAGCAGAGCCATTTCAGCCCCAGACCGCATGGCATTCCGCAAGCCGAGGTTGTTTCCCCCAGCATATCCGAGGTTTGACTCGGCTTGTAGGACCTCCACCTTCGGCCGCTGACGCCCCAAGGCGGCACCGGTACCATCCGGCGACGCGTTGTCGACGATCAACACGTCAAACTCACTATCCACCTGGTGGTCCAGAGACCCAAGACAGCCAAGCGCCAGGTCTAGACCATTGTAGGTCAGGATGATGACAGCCAGCCGGCTACGCATGTCAGGCGGGTTTCCGACTGTCGGAGATTGTCGGCCGATAAACCATGCGCGCCTCCGCATAGACTTCGAGGACGCCCCGGGCAGTCTTGTCCCAACTGAAAGCCGCCGCCCGGCGGGTGCCTCGCGCTCGCAGCTCGTCGGCCACCGCGGGGTCAGCCAGGACACGCTTCAGGTGTTCTGCGAAGGCGGCGGCGTCCTCCGCGTCAGCCATCAGCGCCGCGTCGTCCGCCACCTCCGGGATGGAACCCCGATCGGAGGCGATCACCGGGGTTCCGCAGGCCATGGCCTCAAGCACGGGCAAACCAAACCCTTCGATCCACGAAGGGAACACAAACACCTCTGCCAATGAAAACAGCACGTTCAGCTCTTCCCGAGACGGTCGAAACACAACCGTGGCTGCCCGAAGGCCTACCGCACGGCGAACAGTAGCCGGTAGGGCTTCGCTCCTCGAAAAGAAAACAATTTGGCATTCCCCTTGCAGGTTCGCCGGAAGCATCCGCCATGCCCGAAGAAGGACGCTGGCGTTCTTGGTCGCGTCCGCCAAGATGATTCGCCGCGTAAGGCCGAACCGGCGGCGTCCGTCCTGCAACCGGGCAGAATCGGTCACGCGGCGCCACCCGGCATCCAGTCCATGCGCAACAACCCGCAGTACGCTTGGGTTGGCCAATCGCCGCGTCTCTGTGATCCGCCGGGCTGCATCATGGGAAGGGGTCACAACCCGCACGGCACGGTTCAGTGAATCTCGCGTGGCGCAATGCAGATACGTCATCATCAGGACAGTTCGCGGATTCTTCGGATGCCCGCGAACGATCTCACGCAGAGGCAGCAGATTGATTGCGTCATGGATGGTGACAACCTTGGGGATGCCGGATGGCCCAAACCCGTAATTGGCCGGGAAATGCGCCACGTCCAGTCGATCGACGCCCATCCAGCGCGGCATAGTCAGGTCGTTGACAATGCTCGACAAGGGGCTGCGCCAAGGAAGCAGCCGCAAGGTCGCGGACCTGGACAGCGCGGTAAGCTCGATCGGCCGGCGTCGGTCGGCATACAGCACGAACTCCTTGTCTGGCGCAGCCTCGAGGAGGGCCGGGACCAACTGGGCAATGTAGTGATGGACACCCCCGACCAGCCCGTGCGAAAGATAACGTACGTCGATGCCGATTCGCATTAGTCTCCGGGATGGCGGGGCACATTCCTTGCGCAGGACTCAATCCGCAGGCGCAACAGCACCGGCATCTGCAGCTGCCTCCAATCCACCGATTCGCCCGAAGCATCTGGATTCCCCGGCGATGAAGGACTGCAGGTCAGCTGAGCAGGTGAACGCACTTGTCACCTCCTGTCCACCGAGCACCGGGGCAACGCCATCCCGCTGGCCGCTGGTCTCAAGGCTCGGATGTGCACTTCTCGCCCACCGTCCAGATCGCACACGCCGTTCCAGACCAAGGTCCTGACCAGCTCATACGTCTCCGATGACTCAGCAGTCCGGCGACTTGACACACGCAGGCAGATTGACCTCCTGGCCTGGAAGCAGAGCCTGGCGCGTGGAAATCGACGGTGAAGACCAGGGGCCCACCTGTCGCGTCGGACCGTCTCTGCGATGGTCCCCGGGTCCGCGACCAGAAGCCGCATGCCTTCGAGGACAGGCCCGAACGATGAGTGCCTCCGAAGTCCCGTTCAGGATTCCGTGCCTCACCAAGAGCGCCTACGGTTGCACGACGGTCATCAAGGCGTCAGCCTGGGCGGGACATTCGCTCCCTGACTGGCCCAACAGCAATGAACTCGCGTCTAGGCGCGAGCAAAGTGAGCATCCCTCTTGAGGCAGATCTCGGAGTAGATTGTCTCAATCTCGGCCACTTCCTCTTCCTCTGTCCTAACCGCCGCTAGCCCAGAACGTAGCTCCGCAAGAAGACCGGGCTCATCCAGGAGGCGCTGCAGTTGGCGGGCGAGTCCGCGGGCGTCTCCTCGTTCGAAAAGCATTCCGTTCGTGCCATGCACGACCATCTCGGCCATCCCCCCTAGGTCGGTCGCCAGGACCGGCGTCCGGCAGGCAAAGGCCTCCAAAATGACTCTGGGGCAGTTCTCATACCAGACCGAAGGAACAACGAGGACATCCAGCCCGCGCAGGATCGATGCCGCCTCCTGCTCTCCTTTGTAGGTTCCCATGAACCGGATCCGCGGGTCGCCGCGCACCATCGACCTTAACCTCGCGGCGTAGTCGGGAAAACGAGCCAGATCTCCATAGACCACGACTTGCAGCCGAGGGTCCGCAATCCTTCGCGCCGATTCGATCAGCACGTGCACACCCTTGTGCCAGGCAATCTGACCAACGTATCCCACGCGGAGGCCAGCCAAATCGGCATCACGCCGCGGCCCACCCATGTCTGACCCCAGGCTTGTGCCGTGAGGGATCACTTCGAAACGATCGATTCGTATGCCCGCTTCTTGATAGACCCCGCGAAGGAACCTAGATGGACTGATCACAGCGTCTGCTGCCTGGAGAGTAGCGGCCAGTTCGCGCGCCCGGGTCTCGATCGCCCTTACCCTGTCCTTGCGCAGTCGCCAGTACGCCTGCATCATCGCCGGGAATAGCCGCCTTGGAATGCGGTAGCGCCGTCTCTGCTCCCCAATGCACCTCGCACAGCGGGCCGGGTCGATCGGCGCGCTCGATAGGTTCCCGTCCGTCCGGATCAAGGTGATGCGCGGGCACAAGTACCAGAAATCGGTCAGCGTCACGACTGTGGGGACGCCAGCCCCATAAGCGGCACGCAGCGCGCTTCCGGAAAGCAGATATCCCCCGATCAGGTGAAAGACTTCGGGACGGAATTGGGCGATGTACTCGCGGAGATGAAGGCCGATCCAGGGGTTGTCGTACTCCCACCGGTCCCTATCTGGCGCAGCCGACAGGTCGAAGGACATCCGTCGGACATGGATCCCCTCATAGACCTCGTCCTGATAGGCAACGCCATCGATTGGCCCCCGGTCGATGTGCTCAACGCACACGACGCGGACATCATGTCCCCGCGCGGACAGGCCCTGGGCCAACAGCTGGGTGGATTTCTCGGCCCCTGCCAGATACCTCGGCGGGTAGTGATGGACAGCGAGCATGATGTGCATAGGGTCTCCGCCCGACACGCCCTGGCCGATCCCGGTCTTAGCCGCTTGGCCTGACAAGACTCCGGAGCTGGCCCAACTCATTCCGGCTCACGACCCGCAGCAATGCCAGGAACACGGCATAGGCCGCCGCACTACCTGCGATGGCAACCACGAGATTCACGTCGATGAGGAGAAGGACGACCACTGCCATCAGCAGGTTGGCAATCACCACGCGTCCGAGGAGCCAGGACATGCCGGTCAGCCCTAATTTCCGTGAGAGAAGCACAAAGAACGGCACCGCGGCCACCAGATCCGTCACAACCGTCACGATCGCGGCGCCGATAATCCCCAGGACGGGGATCAGCAGGAGATTCAGCACGACGTTCGCGGCAGCGCTGGTGGCGTAGATCCTCGCTGCCGCCCGTTCCTCGCCGACCACTGTCGTCATGTTTCCACAGAAGCCAGCGAAGAGGAGAAGGGGCACATCCCAGACGATGATCTTGAAGACGGCTGCGGCCGGTAGGAACTCCGACGTGTACAAGGCCTCAATGAGAGGTTCGGCGATGAGCATGCCGCCCACCGCTACAGGCACTCCGAGCAGTGCAATGATCCTCACCGAATGACGGTACCACACCTCAACCTGCCGGCTGTCCTGCACATAGGTTCTCGCAAGCGATGGCACCATCGCAACGCTGAACCCGCTCAACGCGAACGTGAGAGACTTCACCAAGCCATAGGCAGCGTTGTACCAACCCACGGCTTGCTCCGAGACCAGCTTCGAAAGAACCACCGTGTCGAACCGGAACGTGACCGTCAGCGAGAGGGAGATGAACATGAATGGCAGACCCGACCGAACCAGTGCCGGCCATGAACGCGGCGAGACGCGCGGCGGCGAGACAATGTAACCATTCCGCCTGACCACCAGGGCCGCAACCACCAACTGCGGCAGCATGGCCACTATTCCAATCCCAACCAGTGCGATAAACCCCCATCCGAGGAGCAGGACGAGGGAGCCGAGGGCGACAAAGCTCACCTGTCCCAACACGGTGAGGGGCGCAACGACATCAAACCGTTCATGAGCCGTCAGGAGGGTCTCCAGCGGAGCTGTGAATGCCGAGAGAACAAATGTCCAGGTGTAGAGAAACACCCCCATGACGATGCCTGGCGAGTAGCCGACCCCCGTCGCGGCGAGTGTGATGGTGGCTATCCCAATCGCGGCGAGCACAAGCCGGACGGCAACCAGGTCCCAGAACAGCTGTCCGGCCTTGCTGCGGTCGCGAGCGATCTCCCTCATCACATACTGGGAGATCCCTAGCTCAGCGAAGATCTGGAACAGGCCGACGAAGGCCAGGACGATCGAATACTGGCCAAAGCGTTCGTCCCCAAGGCGGCGGACCACGAACACCCCAAACAGGAAGCTGACGGTCTTAAGCGCCAAGCCTCCGATCGTGACAAACGCCGTGTTTCGGGCGATTGTCCGCATCAGAGAGACCCCTCTTGGTGGTCCGGTCCTGGACGGTTGCTGCACTCAGTCCTCCACGTTATGCCAGCGGCCTCCGGGCCTGGCCTCGGTGGCATCCACGCTCACGCCCCGGCGCAGGCCTCAGCCCCCATCTTGCGCAATCACTCCTTCATCAAAGATGGATCAAACCCTAATAAGTGCTGCCCCTGGATGAGAGCCGACCAGACACGAACCCCCGTGCTGGACCCCCCGGAGACCGGGACATGCACGCCTAGACGCGTCTGGAGCCAGCGTGCTACTCGCAACATCTCCCCTCTGCCTGTAAATCGCCAGCACCGCTCGCCACTTCATGCGTTCTCAACGTCGGCAGCCTGCGGCTCGCGCTCCCATTGAGCGCCCTCAGGGTGTCCGGTTGACCGCCTGGTCCACGAACCGGCGGAGCATCAGTTCGTCGGTCAGAATGGGTTCGACCTTGCCGATCGTCCAATTCCCAGTCCAGCAAGTTATCGATCCATGAGGGATCGAAGGAAACCAGGATCGAACAGATTGCGTTCGGCTCTCTGGCCATCAAAGAGGATAAGCCCTCGGCCCACGACCGCTGGTCCGCTCGCAAGCAGATCCCCCACTCCGCATAGGCTGTTGTCCGCGCCGGCTCTTCGCTGCACCATGGGTGACGAGGTGAATTCGCCAGCCATGGTCAGCACGATGCTCTGATCAGCACTCCAGACAGACTACGGTCCGAGACTCAACGGGCCGAACCTGAGCGTGCGACTGCAGCCCGGCTCTGCTGATCCGAGGGGAAACCCTTCTGCGAAATGGTCTCGTCCGCTGTAAGTGCGCGTACGGTTGCGCCTAGCCGCATGTCCTGCATGCGGGCCAAGGCCGCTGCTCTCACACGCCCGCTCAACTTCGGAGCGGCGCGGTAGAGGCGCCACGCAAATCTCCACCACAGGCCGCGGGCACCCTGCCTTTGCAGCACTACCCAGGGGCGGGCAGAGCGGCCCCTAGAAGAGGGGGAGGGTGGCAGCGCCAGCGCCTGATGGCGGCGCCAGGCCAAGATCCTTGCCTCATCTCCCACAGAACGGCCGCTGCGGCCAGCGGCCTGGATCAACGACCGCACCAAACGCGCGTACGTTCCCTCGATCACAACGCGTCCTTCAGCGAGGGTGAAACCATGGCTGTGCAGGTCGGAGGCGAGGATCCCCCCACAGTTGGCAACGAAATCCGGCACAACCATTACGCCGCGGGCGGACAGGCGCACCTCGGCGTCAGGAGTCACCGGTGCATTCGCGATCGGGACGATCCATCGAGCGCGAACACTCTCTACATTGCCCACATGGATCAGCCATGGCCGTGCCCCTGGGATAAGGACATCCACAGGTTGGCCTGGCAGGTCCGCAGGTTGGAATCGAGTCGCGCCGACGACATGTTTCACGAGGCCGTCTCCGCACCGTTCCTTGAGCTCCAGCAGCCGGCCGATCTCCAGGCCGTTCTCAGCTGCAACCCCGCCTTCCACGGTCGTCAGGGCCGTCAGGCGGGCACCAGCCTGCAGCAGGAGCTGAGCGAGAGAGGCACCGACCTTGCCGAAGCCCTCCAATCCGACTCTCAAACCGACAAGATCGACACCACTGGACTGGACCACCTGTCGGATGCACTCGAAGACCGTCAGAGCAGTGGCTGCAGAGCCGTCGATTTGGTCGACCGACAATGGCTGGCCAGCCGCCGCCATGATCGTGCGCAGGTCATCCAGCGTGGTCCCGAGATCCAGTCCGGGGAGGAAGACCCGGTCCTTGATCAGGCCTGCAGTGGCACGGCCAAAGGCCTCCATCACCTGGTCACGGCGCGTGGTCATGGTTTGCACGTCCACGCTCAGACCAGCTTTTGCTCCTCCCATCGGAATGCTGAGCAAAGCCCATTTGAGCGTCATCGTACGCGCAAGTGCTGCCAGTTCACCCTCAGTGATCCCCGGTACCCACCGCACGCCGCCCGAGGCGGTCCCGTGGACTGTCCGATCGATGACAACGTGGCCCAGCAAGCCAAGACTGTCATCGGCAATCCGAATGGACCGCAGAGGGCCGGAATCGCCGCCGTCAGCCAAGGACGACACTCCGGGCGCTCTCCGCAGATGAGGTGTCGACAAAGCGGCGCATGACGAGCTCGAGGCTCATCAAGGGTCCGAGCTTGCCCACCAAGTTGTGCTCGCGGCCCGCCTGCAGGCGTCTCCACAGTGACCGGACGCCGTCTGGGCGGAAGAGCCCCCGACTGAGAGCGCGTTCGCTGAAGAGCAAGTCTTCCGCCCAGGCATGCAGGTCCCCTCGCAGCCAGCTCTCGTAATCCGAGTGCAGCGGAAAGTACTCGGGAAAGACTCTTGCTGCACGCCGATTGATGTACGCCTTGGCGCGCTTGACCATTCGGGCGCCAAGCCGAATCGGTGAGTGATTGGTCGCCGGGAGCTCGTCCTTGTCATACGGGATGATTGCCAGGTGGCGCATCGAGTTCCACATGATCGCCTTGCGCAATCGGCGATCGCGGAGCATCTCTGGAGGAAGGGCGTACACGAAGTCGAAGTACTCGTAGTCATAGAACGGGAACCTCTGCTCGATCCGCCAACGCCGGAACACGGTGTAGTAGAGGAAGAGCCGACGGTCGGGATTCTCTAGCGCGAAACTGACCACGCGTTGGGAATGCGGCAGGTGAACATACGGGACTAGCGCTTCACGGAGCGAAGCCAGGGCATAGCCTCGAAGCGTTCTTCGGATCTCGGGCTGGTAGACACTGTCCTCTTCGGCCTCGGTCAGTGACGGCCAGGTGGTCTTCTCAACCAGCATGGCAAAGAGGCGGGAGGCAAGCGCGTCATCGTCGCACACAGCAAAGATTGATGGATCGCCCCAGTCGAGCGCCGTGTGCCCACCTCCGAATCCGCTCAGGTCAACCTCCATCCATTGCCGCGCAGCCTCGAGGACGCTGATTCCATGGGCATGCACCCAGGTGTGAAAGCCCTCGGTCAGGGCCGTGTGCAATCCGTGATACGCCAATACCCACCTTCCGTCCACGAATGGCAAGGCATGATGATCGCTACCTGCCCTCCTGGCAACCGCGGCGGCATAGACCATGTCTCGGCAGTCTGGAATCCCATAAGTGACCGTTGGCACGCGGCGCCCTGTTTCGGACGCCATTCCCAGAAGGACACGGGAGTCCAACCCGCCACTCAAAAACACTCCGATGCGCTCCCTGCCGTCCAAACGTCGGCGTACTGCCTGCCTGAGCCTCCGTTCCGCCTCCTCGGCAGCCTCCTCGAATCTCAAGCCGGCGGGGAGGCGAGGTATCCGTCCAATGCCCCAGTAGCGTGTCAGCGTCAGCCGCGTCTCGCGAAGATCGTAGCCCAGGAGGCTGGCGCTCGGCAGCAATCGCACATCCTCGAAAAAGGTCCTGTCTCCCAGTAGGTGCTGAAACCTGACGTACTCTGCCACGGCTGCCATGTCCAACTTGCGCACGAATCGAGGGTCGCTCAGGACGGCGTTCATCTCCGGGCCGAAGGAGAAGGTGCCGTCCCGCAGCGCGTAGTACATCGGGTAGAGACCGAAGCGATCGTTCCCGAGGATCAATCGATGCCGGCGGGCGTCCCAGATCGCCACCTGAAAGGCACCATTCATCCACTTGAGGAACTCGTCACCATGCTGTTCGTACAGGGACAGCGCGTAATCCTCTGGACGCCAGCGATGGCCCTTGGGAGGGCGCCCCTCAAACTGGAAGAGCTCGCCGGCCATGAAGAGCGCAACTGTGCGATCGTCCGACCAAACTGGTTGGGGTTCACGATTGAATATCCCTATCCCGACGCGCCCGAGGCCCACACCTTCCTGCAATTGAACGAAGGTGTCGCAAGTCATCTCCTGCCCATGCGCCAGAGCGGCTGACATGCGGCCGAGCAATTCACCCACCTCGCTCGCACGCTCCGGGGAGACAAGCCCGAAGACGCCGCTCATCCTTCGCCTCTTCGTACGACTGTGTGCGCGCGCAACCTCGGTCGGCCGCGGGCTGCGTCCTTCGCCTGCCTCGCTCCGGCGCGGCAATCGGCTCCTCTCAGCGCCTCAGAGGTCTGGCTGAGCCGACTCTAGGCATGCCATCCTTGGAGGCGGAGGACTCGCTCGAGCACGGACAACACCTGTCGGGGAAGCCCGGCGGTGTCCATCCCCGAGGCGGCCAGGATCGCCAAACAGGGGAACGCAGGCAGCGAGTAGCGAGTGCCACCATAGGTGACCAGGCTCACGGCAAGCAAGGTGACCTGCGGCAGGATCAGGATGGCCGCCTGCCACGCCTGCCCACACAGAAGGAGGCGCCGGATCCCCAGAGCGACGAGCCCCCAGAACAGCACGGTACCAAGCAGGACCGCGATGAACGCGACCGAGGGCAGGCTCACCACCCCGGAGATGCTGAACGCCAGCGGCCACAAGAAACGACCTGCCTTGGCCGGGAGCAGAACCGCGAAGGCAGTCGGGTTGTCGGAAATCCACGAGCGGGCGCGCTGGGAGAACTCGCGCTGGCTGTCCACCTCGCTCATGCCCGGCAATACATACGGCCCAGACCAGACAAAGCCACCGTCCGCCTGGGGGTTGTTCCCGCCGTACAAGTTGATGCCTGCGCTTGTGGTGAGAGGAACAAAGGCGTGGAAGACCCGCGCGTTCCGGACCACCCACGGAGCCAGCATGCCTGCCAAGAGTACGAAAGGGAGCAACGCAACGACGATCCGACGGTTGATCCTCTTCTCCCGGGGCCAGTACCTCCAGGCAAAGCACAGGCACATTGCACCGGCCAGGATCGCTAGGCTGGGCTTGAGGTATAGGCCAATGCCAAGAGCGGCCGCCATGGCTGCTCCCGCTGCCCCTCGCAAGCGCCCGGAGAGCAA
The DNA here is from genome assembly GCA_964575425.1 of uncultured Anaerolineaceae bacterium. Lineage (GTDB taxonomy): Bacteria > Chloroflexota > Anaerolineae > Anaerolineales > E44-bin32 > DATEAV01. Next base: position 43,855 of record CAZNRD010000008.1, read on the forward strand.
GGCGAACTCCGCCTCCGTCACACATCCGATAGCCAGCGTCTCGGGGTAGACCGAGATTGAGGTGGCGATCAGGATTGGGTTCACGGCAACGAATGCTGCGGCCACCACGGCGATCGTCGGGTTCGCAGTAAGCCGCTTCGTCATGACGTAGACCGAGGCCACGACGATCGCGTCGACCAAGATCTGCACGACCTGGACGGCAAGCGGATGGGAGCCGACGGCATCCAATGCCGCCAGGACCATCGGGTATCCCGGCATCCGATATGCCGTCGCTGTTCCTCCATCGAAACGGAAGACCCCGGAGGCCAAGTTCCTCGCCAACTGAACGTAGTCAAGCGCGTCGCCACCTTCGACCAGTCGCAGCAGTTGGGGGATCCGCGCATAGAGGCTCAGCGCGACCAGCCGGGCAAATGACCCCAGGCTGATCAGCAGGCCGAGGATCAAGAGACTCGCGCGACCTTCCGCCCGAGTTCGAAATGAGCTTTGGGCATCCACCACGTCACCTGTCACAAAGCCCTTGCCACCCCCGGCGCGGATCGCTTGAAGCATTGCTTCCACCGCCCGCTAAGGGACGTACGCGTAGAGGTATCTTGGATATCCATGATCCCAGCGCTTTGGAAGCGGGCGCAGCGAGGCAAACCGATCGCCGAAGTCTTCGACGAGCTGGTAGTGACCTTGCAGGAAAGCCAACCACGGATACGTGTCTAGCGGGACATGGGCCAGAATGTACGCAGGCCCGTGCGGTTCGAGAACCGGTGCCAGAAGCCTGCGGGTTGTCGGGTGGTCGCGTGTGTCACGCCCTGGTCCACGGATCATGTCTTCCAGCGCAACCCAATGGGCGGCGGGAAAGAGGGTGAAGTCCTGGCTGAACTGCCCAATCGTGGGCGCGTAGACCGGGCCGTTCAAGCCTCGCAGCGTGACAAGAAGGTCCTGGTAGGCCTCACGCGCATCTGCAGGGATCATGTAGCGGGATGGGTTGTAGAGAAGGAGCGAGAAGCTGGCAGCCAAACCAAGAAGCTGTGCAGATTGCATCCCCCGCCGCGGCAACTCCGTCGTCATCTCCGCCAGGGCCATGGTGCCAGTGACAATGAGCCAGGTCCCCATCGGAATGTAGACGTTGTTGGAGGAACCAGGGTCGAGGCTGCCAAGAAGACCTGTGAGGAGTGCGAAGAAAAGCTGCCAGTGCCAGATATCCGTGGCCTGTTTCGTCCGTCGCGCTCGCCAGTACACCATCCCCAGGGCCGCCGCAGAAAGGAACCCGTAATTGCACAGGACAAACGCCGCCGGCCGAAGGAGGGTCCACCGGGTGAAATCCGTCCACTGGCTGGGATCCTCCCACGTGAAGTAGTGAAACGCTGGGCCGAACACAGACGGTCCGACAACGAGGTAGGTGACTGGACCAAGCAGAATGGCCAGAAGCCAAGACGGAACGGACGCGCGAAAGCCCTTGCGCCATGTCAGGTAGAGTACGCCGCCGACTGCAAATAAGGCTCCGTGCTGTTTGAACCAGAACGAGGCCACAAGCAGAAGAGTGCCCAGCAAGCAGCACAGCCGGGAGCGATCGCGGGTCATCAGACTCGTCCCAAGCAACGCAGAAAAGAGCATCCACGAGTCGGAATGGGCGCTGTCGAGATACGCATCCATCGCAGCATAGCCTGCGGCGAACAGGCCCGTCGCCACCAGTCCCCACTTACGCGAGCGGGTCCGGGCGGACACAGCCCAAAAGATCACCAACCCACAACCGATCGTTCCCAGAATCGCCACGATGCGAAGCGTTGGTAGAGTGACGCCCAGGATCCATCCGAAGGGGCTGGACAGCACGTAGTAGAGGGGATTGTAGGCGAGCGGAACGTAGCCCGGCTCCGGCTCAGGGTAGATAAGCTGGAAGGATGCCGCCCGCTGGAAGTGCTGCCAGACGACCCCCTCCATCAGATCGAGGTGTAAGGGGAACCAGGTGTGGTTCGCCCACAGGAAGACGAGGCACAGGATGGAGAGGCTCGACCAGGCGACAAGACCAGAGAACGCAAAAGCGGAATCTTTGCTCCGGCGCCGCGACCAATGGCGGTCAACTTGCAACAGGAGCACCGTGACAGCGACGGGTGCCAATCGTGCGAGTATCATGGTCTATCTTGATGTCCGCGCCAGCAGGCTGCCTGACCCAATTGCCTCGCGCAGGAACGTCGCGACCGCTGCGTGGCCCGACTCGACCCAGTGCATGTTGCGGGGTTGGTAGGGACACCCTTCCGCCGCCTGCAGAACCCCGCGCAGGTCTAGGAAAGGCAATCCAAGGTCCTGTGCGATGCCTGCCATCAAGCGCTGGGGCAGGTCAATGTCATAGAGCGACTCGTCGGAAAGATCGACTGAGCGAGGATAGTAAGCCAGCTCGCCGGGCTCACATACCTGGACCGCCGACGGAGCCATGAGGAGAACAACCCGAGCGCCGATCCGCTTGGCAGTCCTCTCGATCCTGGCAAGCTGCAAGGCAACTTCGTGCCTGCCCTCCTCCTCGAACTCTGGGTGCCCGACTTCAAGCGCCAGGAAGCCACCATAGAAGTATCCTTGTTGCCGCGGCTCGCCCCGAAGGAGTTCTCGCAACGGCTCGTAGACGTTCAGGCGAGTCCACCGCCGCAGGTGGGTCAGCGAGAGTATCTGTCGCCAGCCAAATGGATCCGGTTGCTCAAAGCCGATTGACTGCTGGAGCTCTGGGATGGTCAGGAGTGCGTCCTGGAAGTCGTTCGTCGAGGTCGCGACCAGGATCAGCTGGGGACCAAAGACTGCACCCGGGCCAGCGACAGCCTCGGCGTATTGCTGCGGCCCATAGCCTGTGATCGAGAGGTTGAGCACCTCGACTGGCTGGGCAAGTGCCTCGGACAGCTCCTTCTCCAGCAGCCTGGGCCATCCCATTTCCGTGTCCACGCCCTCCGCGCTGGAAAACGCGTCGCCGACCACCAGGATTCGGAGCGTACCGGGACTCGCGGGATGCGAATAGGCAGGCCCCGGGAAACCGAGGGCATTGGCGCTGACCCAGTAGTCGTACGAGTCCCAGCGCAGGTGGGTTCGTTGCAGCGGTCTGAGACGCCAGCCGAGGACAGGATCCGGCGCAAGGGACGCCCTCTCGCCCCACCCAAGGACCTCCTGCGGATCAAATCGCCTGACGCACAACTCCCCCAGAACGAGTGTGCCCCCCGCGAACATGAGAACAAGGGAAAGGCGCACTGCAAGTCCTGTCCATCCCGTCCTCTGCCTCCAACGAAGAAGGCGCTGGCTGGTCCAACGGACTCCGGCTTCGAGGCCTATGGCCGACGCCAGGGTTAGCCCGATGGCAATCAGCGTCCCCGCAGCGGCCTCGGGGCCTATGGCCACACCCACAGGAAGCACCAGAAGGATCCATGGATGGTGAACCAGGTACATGGAGTACGAGTGCTCACCCAGCCACCGTGCTGGCCGAACCCACCATCGTGATTCCCGCACACGGGCCAATGCAGCATAGAAGAGCACAAAGAGACCCGCGGCCTGCAGGGCTGGCGCGACCACCATTCCAGCGCCGGTAAGGGAGAGGGCGCTCCCTAGGCCGCAGGCGGCGACGGCCAGAAACACGCTGGACGGCCGCCTCAATCGCTGATCTGTGGCCCTGGGAGATTCGAACATCCATGCTGCGGCTGCAACGCCGACTAGGAATTCCGGTAATCGCGAAAGGAATACTGACCCGCGCAACCACACGTCCATGTACGTCCCCAGGAACAACAGACCCACGCCGCGGGCGGCGAAGCCAATCCCGCTGCCTATCCACAGCAGGCGCGTCGGCCCCCATCGACGCAGCAGGGCCCACAAGACCGGGTACACCAGGTAGAGCTGCGCAACCAGCCCGAAATACCACCAAGCAGGAGAAAAGTAGTAGAAGAGTCCTCTCGTGATCCGGACCCCCATAAAGCTCATGTAGAACTCCGGGTCAAGGACCAGTGCCTTCCAGCCGGTCAGGAGGGCAAGAGCCGCGAAGCCAAGGTGGCTCCCCCACCAGAGCGGATAGATCCTCTCTGCCCGGCGCGCCATGAACAGGCCGATCGCGAACGGAGCATTGCCGTGGCGCTTCAACATCGCCAGCGTCAACCCGAAGCCGCTGGTCACCAGGAAGATCTGTACACCGCAGTCGCCCGCCCAGCCCAGGTAGCGCAACAGGTTCACGGGGATATTGCCGATACCAAAGCCGCTGAGCGGAGCAAGTTGAGAGACGCGCGTTGCCAGAGGCGGCCAATCAAACGTCGGATTCCCGATGAGCGGGTAGCCGAAGGCCTGTTCGGCAGCGTGATTGAGGAAGATCCAGGCCAACGCGGCCGCCTTCGTGATGTCAAGCCACGGCAGACGGTCTCCGGGGCTGGTCAGCCCAGCGACGGCGTGTCGACCGCCATCTGTCAAAGTGGATCTCGGATGACTGCTCATGTCCGAGGATAGTGGAAAGGAGCGTCGGCCTCGGGATGCTGAGGCGAGCGACTTCAGGTTCTCACCACAGCCCGGCGGCAATGTTGCCTCATCGATCGCGGAGGCCAGATGCGTCCAGGCAGGTGAGGGCTACCAGCTCTCGTCAGATGGGCGGCGCCGCACTCGCCACCTGAGGACGCCATAGGCCGCCACCAGGGCGCACCCGATCGCGGCAGTCAACACCCAATGGGCTCGAACCCAATAGTAGAACGGGCGCGCGATGGGCTTGACGGCACACGCCATGTCTCGCGCCCCCGCGGCCACGCTCCGCCGCAGATGATTCACCGGGCCAGCCGAAGGTGTCAGGAACTTATTGACCTCGGACACCGAGAAATTCCGATCCTCCGTAGCCGCAGCAACAACAAGATGGTAGACCGTGTCCGGCTGGAGGTTCTTGAATGTGACATGGTGCGTCAGCCCGTCAGGTCCGGTGACTGCAGCCAATGGATCAATTCCCAGCAAGTAGGTCAATGTCTCACCTTGACTGCTGACCAGCCAGGCCTCACCCTTGGCAGGCCGGTCCGTCCGCCAAGTGACAACCGCCGAGTGCGGCTCGGCTTCCACACTCAATGCCTCAATGACGGGAGGAAGAGGGTCCTGAGGAAACCTGAACTCAAGCGGCTCCCGCTCTACGACGCGCATCCGAGGTTCATCATCCAGGACCAGGGCCTCGGACGGCGTCGCCGGGCGCACGTCCATGTCAGCCAGCACGTTGTACGTGATCTGCTGGATGCGGCTGTCTGGTTCAATGATCGCCAATCCCCACGACCACTGAATTGTGCCCGCGGCAAAGACCATCGCGCCGCTCGGAGCAGTGTAATAGGCCGCGCTTGAGAACCCGGGGCCGATGAAGTATCGCTCCGCCATATCGGATCCCAGCTCCCCGTAGGTTGGTGTCATCGTCACAACGGTGAGCCCCTCAGGGTCCCAGCCGTTGTTGCCGACCGTGTCCCACTCCCAGCCGATCAACTGGCGGCCGATGTCGACATAGCTTCCACTCGGCAGTTGATCCAAGCCTGTGTTGCGAAAGACTCTGTCATGAGTCATCTCGGCGGACACGCGCAGAGGAAAGAATACTGTGGCATTTGCTCCGGTGAACATGATGCCGACGAGCTCATTCTCAGGACGGTTCGGGCCGTTGGGGTCCCGCCACAGGGAAGTCGGATCCCCAGTCGGGTCGGCGGGCCCGCTTTCTGCAGTCTTGTAGCAGACCATCGCCAGATCGGCCTCCCCCGTCCACGGATCTGCCTCAAAGCGGATCTTCCAATACCCGGTGTTGCCGGTGAAAAAAGCCAGGTGGATCCCCGCATCCCGCGCCTGTGTCATGGCGCCCCGCATCTCCGCACTCCAGTACTCGTCGTGGCCCACCGCAAGAAAGACTTTGTGTTCGAGCAGTTCATTCGCGTGACCGGGGAGTCCGGACCAATGCGTATCGAGACTGGTGGAGTAGCTGACGTCATAGCCCTGTGCTTCGAGCCAGTACACCATGGGATACTCCACCCGGAAGTAGCTCGTGGGGTCTGTGGGCGGCACGACGTGGGGGCGCGCCAGGGATACCTTGACGGCGCGAGGGGCATCCGCCACCGTCTCACAGTGCCCGCTGTTGAAGCTGTAGAGGGACTTGCCGCCATAGTTGTTGTACGCCTGGTAGGTGGAGAGATCGTACTGATACAGAATGTCAGCTCCTCGCTCGTCATCCCGCACGACGAAAGGAATCACGCTCTTCCGACCATCATCCCGACGAGTCAGAACGGCCAGGTATACTCCTGAGACCCAGTCGCCAGGCACCGTGAGCGTCCAGGACGTCTGCCAGTTCGCACAACTCCGCAGGCCAAGCGTCGGATCGTCCAGGCATGGTGGCTGCACACCTCCGCGGACCGACGCGATGCTCATGACCAACCGGCCGCCCTTGCCAGCGTAGTACCCGCTCCGGTAGATGTCGATGTCGAAGGCAGGAGCGCTCGTTGACACCCGGAACTCCACCGTGTCGCCCAGGGCCACACTCGTAGGGAAGACGTACCCTACAATCGTGTAGCTGGGTTCTGGCACAAACCAATCATCGCTTCCAGGCTTGCAGTTCTCCTCGACGACGGGATTGGCTGGAGCCCGACAATCAGATGGCTGCGCCATACCCAAGGGCGCATGACTCGATGGGGTGAATGCCAGCGGACTTGCGAACGTAAGCCGGTGACGCTCGATATGCTCCCGCACGGCGGCTTCTATCTTCTCTGCCACGATGTGCGCTACCGCTGGGACGCCGGCAAGACCAGCCAATCCCACGAGCAACGCAGCGACACGAGGCCATCGCCCGGCACGCCATGCCGGAACCGTGACTGGTGGCATCGATCCCCTGCGGGAACTCGCGATGTCAATTGTGCCCATGCGTCCCCTTCTCCCCACTCCGGCCCACCGACTCCAAGTGAAGGGCAGGCCTAACGCAACCCGTAGAGCTCGTATCCGCCGATCGCGTATACGAGCTCGTATTCCGTCACCAGCACATCTGGCGGATACAAACCTACCCAACGGGCGAACTTGCCCACCAGGACATAAGGCGGCGCCGTCGGCTGGTCGAAGTCGTAGCTCTCCGAGGGCGGAGGCCCGCCTCGCCAGATATGGGCGACTGCTGTGTTCAGCAAGGACTGCGGTGGGTAGTGAAAGGTGTGGTCCGTCAGGAATCCCATCTCTGGTTCCCAGGTCTCAATCAGAACTGTCCGGGAAATGTGCTCATCCAGGTACTCTGCCATGGCCGCCGGCGCATTGAACGGTGGCGAGACGATCTCACGAACCGTCTGAGCCAGCGGGATGAGAATCATCATGACCAGCCAGCCCAAGCCTGCCAGTCGCAGCCCTTGGGCTACCCACAAATCCGGAGCCGCTCCGGGCGCAGACCCGGGGGGCGCCTTCCCGCCGAAACCCCCTGCCCAGTCCTCGATCAGTTTGGCTACGAAGAGGGCAGCGATGGCCAGTGCAGGAAACGCGTAGCGCAACCAGCCGATGGAAGCAATTGCGTACCACAGGAGGTTGACGAGAACAAAGGCCGTCAGGAAAGCCCAAGATAGCCCCAGGATTGTCCTGGCTCGGCTCTGCCAGATTGCGTAGATAACGGAAGGCAGAAGGGCGCCTAGGAAGACCTTCCAATCCAGCAGCTCGCGGACCGATCGCTCAAGCAGGGTCGGCGAGAACACCACAGCCGCCCCACTGGCTGTCTGACTGAGTTGGCGCAGGTTCTCGGCAAGCGACAACGGCGACAGGGCCAGGACCAGAACCCCCTGCCAGCCTGCAAACAGCACAATGCACAGGGAGACCGGCAAGAGAAATACCCGATGTGGGACAGCGCGGTAGTAGGTGAGGTTGGCCAACCACCCCACGACCAGGGCTGGAACCAGCACAATCAGAGTCTGCTGCTTGGTAACCGCTGCCAGGCCAAAGAGGAGACCGACCACAGCGAGCCTGCTTGTCGACGGATGAGTCATTGCCGCAAACCAGAGGCAGGTTCCACAGAGAAGAAAGAACAGCGCGGGTACCTCACCCAGAACCTGCCTCCCATACTCAATCGCCGGCGCACCGCGCGAGGAGACAAACAGGACCGTCGCGATCCACGCGTACCAGAGACCGCCCAGGCGCCGTGCGACAGCATAGAAGGCGACGGCACATCCCATCAGATACAGCGCAACCACAAGCCGAGCCTGCCATAGCCCAATGCCGAGCACGGCGAATGACCCCGCAATTGGAAGCATGACCGTCGGCCCGACACCTGTCGATGGACCGAAGTAGCGGAAGCCTTCGCTGCTGCGATCGGCGTACACCCCAAACTGCACCAGGGTCTTAGGGACATGGAGATGCGACCCCTCGTCAAACCAGATAAGGGGATACTGATCCAACCGCCAGAAGGCCAGTATGCCCAGTGCTGCGATCGAGACCAGCAGCACCAGCGTATAGGGTCGGTTCGGCACAGGCGGCACGCTCACGGAATCCTCACAAGACGACGAACGTCACCCATGTCGACGTGGATCGTAGTGCCCGTCTTGGCAACGGCAAAGTGAGGACATGACCCTGTTGCCGCGTTGGCTGCCCAGCGCCGGCCGGCATCGACACGCCGCCCGGCTTGTCCCCGGACCATCATGCTGCGACAATCCTTGCGTCCTGACTAGAATCGGAATGCACACGGGCGCTCTGGGCGGCGCCCACCATGGTCGCGAGGATGCGTTCCGCCGTCCGGCCGGCATGGCGCGTCACCGATTCACCGTTGGTGAGCCCTGGATAGATCTGCGCGGTCGTCGAGAGGAATAGCCCCCTGATCGGCGTCTGAATCTCGGGAATGAGATGAGCCTCATTGAGGCCATGAAGTGGTTCCACCAGTCGCTCCCGGTGCACGAGGAAGAAGCGAACCGAGGATAGATCGAAACCGGGGAACATCTGCCGGAGGTTCTCCAGCCACATCCTCCGGATCTCGTCATCCGACGCTCTCTGGAGCGGACTCTCTGGAAGCGTGTACTTCGGGAGGTAAACCAGGTGATACCCGCCAACGTATCCGGGGTCGATGTAGCTGGTAGTCTCGATGACACCGGTGAAAGGCACGCGGGGGTCGGTGATGTTCAACGTCCAGTAGCCGCTCAGCGGGCGATCCATCACCAGGACCGGGCACACGACCCCCAGATAGCGCAATCGCCCGAGGAACTCGAGGTAATCCGGATCAGCTGCCGGGATCAGACGGCGGAAGATGGGAGCCTGCATCGTGGCAACGATCTTGTCAAACGGGACCAGCTCGCCCTGTGCCCTCAACCCTACCGTGGACGAGTTTTCAATCACGATCTCCTGGACTGGCGTTCCCAGGTGAATCCGCCCTCCGGCGGCCTCAATCCGCTCGGCCATTGCCTGCAGCAGCGTCGCATAACCGCCGATCAGGTGTCCGGCTTCTTCGCGCTGGCTCGCTCCACCCCGCGTCGACTTCATCCGGACCAGGCGTGCCCAGATGTAGGTCGCCGGCGCGCCGTCGAAGCTGCCGTCGAACTTGGCCCGCAGCAGAGGGCCCCAGATGCTCTCAAACACCCGGCGTCCACTCCAGCGCACAAGCCAATCCTCAACGCTGACGCTCTCCAGTCGTCTCCAGTCCTTGATGAACTGAGCAACCAGGACGGTCATCCCCAGCCGAAATCGATCAGCCCAACCGAGCAAGGGGAACCTCAGGAACTCGAGCGTCGAGTTCATCGACACGATTCGGCCGTCATGGTAGAAGCCCATGCGCGTGCCGCGGAACCTCAGTTGATCGTCAATCCCCAGCTCGTGGCACAGCCTCCGCAGGTGCGAGTCGCTCGAAAGGATGGCATGATAGAAGCGGTCGATAGTCGTACCGTCCGGGAGGACCAGCGGTCCCGCCAGCCCACCGAGGGTCCGCGATGCCTCAAAGATCTCAACCGCCACACCCTTACGGGACAGGAAGTACCCAATGCTGACTCCCATGATCCCGCCGCCCACGATCGCGATGGCCATTGGTCCCCTACAGGCTTTCCCAGGCCATGCCGCGCAATGCAGAGAGCGACCGATCACGGCGTGCTCCATACGCGATCGTCTTGCGGTCCAGTATCTGTGCAATGCGCAGCGCGGCCGTGCCGTCCCCGTACACCGGCGGTCTCCACGTCGGTGGCCGGAACGTTGTCCACGCCTCCAGCGCCACCTCCGGCGTCGTTCCCACGAGCTTATTCCAGCCCGCGGAGACGGTTGCCACCCATTCGGTCTCCTCGCGCAACGTCAGGCACGGGACTCCCAAGAAGTAGGCCTCCCGCTGCACACCACCTGAGTCGGTTGCGATGAGGCGGGCGTTCTCCTCCAACACAAGCATGTCAAAGTAGCTCAACGGCTCCAGGGGCCGGATGTGCGCCCCGAGGTCCATCCCCAGGTGGTCCAGCGCCAGGCGCGTCCTCGGGTGGAGCGGCAGGATGATCGGCTCTCGCACGCGGTTTAGCGTTTCCACGATCCGGCCCAGGCGGATGGCGTCATCGGTGTTGGCCGCCCGGTGAATGGTCACCAGCGAGTAGGCGCGCGGCCGCACGTCGAGTCGATCCAGCATCCCCGATTGCCTGCGCGCCAGTGGCAGGAAGGTCATCAGCGCATCCAGCATCACATCGCCCACCCAATGGACGCTGTCCCTGATCCCTTCCTCCGTCAAGTGTTGCACGGCGGCGCGGCTGGCACAGAAATGCACATCCGCCAACGCGTCAGCCACCAGCCGATTGATCTCCTCCGGCATGCGCCGATTGAAGCTCCTCTCCCCGGCTTCGAGGTGGGCCGTCGGGATGTGAGCCTTGGCTGCCGCCAGTGCTCCGGCCAGGGTCGAGTTCGTGTCGCCGCGCACAATGACCAGATCGGGCGACTCCTTGCGCAGCACCTCTTCAAGGCCCACCAGCATTCCGGCTAGCTGCTGACTGTGCGATCCCGATCCCACACCCAGGTTGTAAGCGGGTGGAGGGATCTCCAGTTCGTCGAAGAAGGTCTGCGACATGAGGTAGTCGTAGTGCTGGCCAGTATGCACCACGATCTCCTCATGCCTGCCCTGCAGCGCCCTGCTCACGGGCACGCATTGGACGAATTCCGGCCGCGCCCCAACGATGGAGACGATTCTCACTGCATGATCCCTCGATCCGAAACGCTCGAGGCGACGCTAGCTGCGCGAGATCAGAATCACCCCGACACAGACTACGACGGTGCCGGCCAACCGCAAGAGGGATAGGTCTTCCTTGAAGAGAAGCCAGGCCGCAACAAGCATCACCACATAGCTCAGGCTGGCAAACGGGTAGGCATAGCTGAGGTCGACGCGCGACAGGGCCACCAACCAGAAGACTGTCCCGGTGACGTAGATCGCAAGACCTGCGATCACGTATGGGTTTGTCCCGATGCGCCACAGCAACTCCCCCAGCTTCCCAAGACTCAACGTCAGCGGGCCCATGCTGCCCATGCCCTTCTTCAACAGAATCTGACCCAGCGCACCACCGAGCACACTGATCAGGATGTAGCCAATCGCGACGTTCATATGGAATCTCCGTGGACGGTCAGCGTGTGGAGTCATAGCGCCCGAGATCTCCTCGCGCCGGCCATTGACTGGACGACGAGGGGCCGCAGCCCAAGCCGGTGAAGCAGGATGCGGCCCTGGAATCGCAAGTGGGCCGCAGTGGTCCGCGCCAGCTTGGCTTTCGAAACACCCGCCGCCCTTGCGTGCAACACGGTCGGGAATTCGGCCACCCGGTAGCCAAGAAGCAGGGCCCTGACCAGGATCTCCGTCCCCGCCAGGAAGCCCGACGATTCGAACGGCACGCTGTCAATCAGGGTGCGCCGGTAGGCACGGAAGAGGGAGGTGTACGTGTAAAGGCGTCGGTCGACCAGCACGCGGTAAATGAACGACGATCCCCGGCTCAACACCAGCCGATAGCCGGGCACGTTGTCGACGCCACCGCGGGGGTGGTATGGGGAGGCGGTGACCAGGTCGACGCCCTGTCCCAGGCAGGCCAGAAGCCTGGGAATCTCCGAGAAGGCATAGGTCCCGTCGCTATCAGTCGTCACAACCGTATCGCCACGCGAGGCAGCAAAGCCAGTCCGCAGGGCGGCTCCCAGCCCGCGGTTGCTTTCGTGTCGTTCAAACCGGATATCGACCCCGGCCCCAGGCTGCAATGCCTTGCGGAAGGCCTCCGCCGAGCCGTCCGTGCTTCCATCGTCCACCAAGACCAACTCAACCGGGCCTTCACGGGTGAGCTGCACCGCCACCGGCAGCAGCTCCGATCTCACCTTGCCAACGCTGCCGATCTCGTTGCAGAAGGGCACAACGATCGAAATACACATCGCACGGCCTAGGCGGGCGCAATCGGCATCATCGCCGGACGAAGGTCGCGGGGCTCCCGACCGCCGTGGTGGGCTGCATCCCTGAGCCGCTGCAATACCTCACGCCGTATCGCAGTTGCCAGGAGCAGGGCCCGCTTGCCCTCGTTGGCCGATACCACCGGCTGCCTGTTGTCCAGGACGCAGTCGACGAAATGCTGCAGCTCGGAATACAGCGGTTCCTGGGTCGGGACGTGGATGCCTTCCAGGATGCTCTCCTGGCGATACTTGATTCCACGCTGGTTGTGATTCAGGTACTCAGCCGTTGTCCGACGATGAACCGCTATGCTCTTGTTGAGCAAGTCGGCCTCTACATAAGCCTCCAGGGCAGTCACCTCTATGGAGCGGATCTTCTGCTCGGTGACACGCGAGGCGGTCATCGTCACCAACGGCCCGGCGCCAAAGCCAAGGTGGACCACTGCGTGATCGATGTCGCCGTCGTGCGCCGTGAGGCCAAAAGCGCTGAACGAGTCGGGTTCCTGCCCGGTGAGATCAAGGGCAAGGTCGATGTCGTGGATCATGAGGTCCAGTACAACGTCAACGTCGTGGTTGCTGCCTCCGAAGGCGCTCAGCCGCCGCATCGCGATCGCCAGCGGAGTCTTGTCCTCAAGGACGTTCTTGAGTTCTGTGTAGGCCGGGTTGAACCGTTCGATGTGCCCAACCTGCAAGATGACCCCGGCCGAGGCGGATGCCTCTGCCAGCGCGTCCGCTTGCTCGATCGTCTCGGCCAGCGGCTTCTCCACCAACACGGGGATCCCTCGTTGGACGCACGTCATCGCAAGATCGAAATGGACTGGCGTGGGCGTGGCTAAGCTTACCGCCTCAACCTCTGCCAGGAGGCTATCCACACTGGGGAACGCCACCACCTCGTACCGTGCGGCGATTTCCTCCGAGAGGTTCGGGACAAGGTCGTACACGCCAACGAGCTGCGCCCTCCGCAAGGTCGAGAAGACGCGGCAGTGCTGCTGCCCCATTCGCCCAAGACCGATCACGCCTACGCGCAATTGCTCCATGGCGCTCCTCCTGCTGCCACCAGACAAGGCACCGACTAAGCGGCGCCAACATCCGCCTTGCGGATGTTCTCCATCGCCGTCACCACAGCCTCTACCACCCGGTCCAGGTCCTGTTGGTTGAGCGAAGGATGGACAGGCAGTGACATGACTTCCCGGCTTGCCTTTTCGCTCTCAACCAGATCTGCGCCCGAACCCATCCACTGGTAGGAGGGCTGCTGAGGGATAGGTGCCGGATAGTACACGCCCACGGCGACCCCCTGTTCGATGATGAGTGGCACCAACCGGCCCCTGTCCTGGACTCGGATGGTGTATTGGTGGAACACATGCTCGGCGCCTCGCCGAACGCGCGGTGTCACCACCCCGGGGATGTCCCGCAGGCGCTGTGTGAGGTAGGTCGCGTTTGCTTGCCGTTGCGTGTTCCACGTCTTGAGCTTGGGAAGCTGCGCCAAGCCGATGGCCGCCTGGAGATCGGTCATGCACATGTTGTAGCCGAGCATCTCGTGAACATATCGTCGCTGGCTGCCATGTTCCCGGAGCATTCGGGCGCGCTCCGCCACAGCCGCCTCGTTCGTGACGATCATGCCGCCTTCTCCGGTCGTCATGTTCTTGGTGGCATAGAAGGAGAAACAGGCCGTGCCGTATTCGCCTACCCGCCGACCGTTCAGCGTCGCACCATGCGCCTGGCATGCGTCCTGGATCACGACCAGGTGATGCCCTCGGGCGATCTCGCAGATTGCTTCCATGTCGCACATTTGCCCATACAGATGAACCGGCACAATAGCCCGCGTGCGCGGGGTGATCCGTGACTCCACGTCGGAGGGGTCGAGGGTGAAGGTGTCTGGCTCTATGTCGGCAAATACCGGGCGGGCACCCACGAAGCGTGCGCAGTCGGCCGAGGCGATGAAGCTGAACGCTGGCGTGATCACCTCGTCTTCCGGCCCAATACCATGCGCCAGCAGAGCCACATGCAGCGAGCACGTCCCGGATGTCAGGGCGATGGCATACTCCGCCCCCACGTAGGCTCCAAAACGCTCCTCAAACTCGCGAACCCTCGGACCGTGGGCAAGCTGCCCCGACTCGAGCACTGCCAGAAGGCCGGCTTTCTCTTCCTCGCCGATTTGTGGACGCGAGATCGGTATCATGAGTTCCCTCCTGGCTGGAAGGTCCAGCCATCCTGCGGGCAGCGATAGCCTCCTGCGCCTTCGGGTTCTAGCCGGCGGCCGCAGCGGCACACGTACCCGACGTCACGGGCCGGTACCCCGACAACGAGCGTATGATCCGCCACGTCACGAACGACGACGGAACCCGCCGCGACCATCGCAAACCGGCCTACAGTCACACCCGGCAGGATCAACGCGCCCGCTCCAATCGACGCACCATATCGAATCAGAATCGGCTCCACGGTCCAGTCATTGGCCGACTTGAGCACTCCCTCGGGCGTGATCGCCCGGGGATAGGTGTCGTTTGTCAGACATGCTTGTGGCCCCAGGAATACACCGCTTTCAACTGTCGCGCCGTGATAGACAAGGGCACTGTTTTGAATCTTGACGTTGTCGCCAATCGTCACGCCGACGTCGATGTAGACATCCTTGCCGATGATGCACGTGTGTCCGATCCGTGCCCCTTCGCGAACTTGAGCGCGGTGCCAGATCGAGGTGCCCGGCCCAACCTCTGCGTCAGGCGAAACGTCGGCAGACGGATGAATGCGCGCAGTCGGATCTATCATGAATGCCGCCCTCGGGGTCGATTGGGTGTGAGACGTCTGCGGGGAGTCTGGGCGATGCGCCTTGCGATCGTTGCTGCACGCCCCCGTCGGCCATCAGCCGGGCCCTGCGGCAGGCTGCAGCCTAGGGTTGCAGCAACGCTGACTTCTGGGCCGCACGGTCCGCCAGGTCAGTGCGGTCTTGTGTGGTCCACCACCAGGCGTACACGCCGAGCTCTTCCGATGCTTCGTGGATACCCTCAAACAAGGGTCGGGCCTGGTCCAGCGCACCAAGCCAAGTCAGGTTGTAGGCCAGCGCCTTGCGGATGCCCCGGTGGCCCGCGTCGAGGGCGAATGCCACTCGTAGTGGCTCAAGCGCTCGCCCGTAGTCTCCCGCATCCATGGCCATCAGCCCAAGCCGGTAGTTCGCGCTGACATTGCCTGGGTGCAGGACCACCGCCCGAGAAAGGAGGTCGGCAGCCAAATCCCGATCGTCGGACGAGCCATCACCGACTTCCGGGGGCGACGGCCAGTGACGCAGGTCCTCTCGGGCCAGGAGGACGCTACCTATGTTGGCCAGCCCGGCGGACAGCACCTGACGTCGAAACACGGCGAGAAGCAAGACAACCACCGCGCCGATCACCGTCCACTTGGGACGGAAAAGCGTCGGCCTCCGCAGTGCGTGCATGATCGCAGCAGGCCGTTCCCACTCTACTGCGCGCACAGCCCCAAAACCCATCGCGGCCACGCCGAAAGGGAGGAGGAGGAACCCCACCCCTCCAGTGGTGAACAACGGGTCCTCGACCAAGCCCATCACCAGAAGGGCAACGATTGACCCCGCAGCCGCACCACGCAGCTGGGCTGCTGGCTCCTCCGCCAGCGAATCTCTCCCCCTTCTCGCCCGAAGACATCCGATGGCACCCGACGCCAGAGCCATGAAGCTCACGAGCCCTATGGCTCCCATCTCCATCAGCAAGTCCAGGTACAGATTGTGGCTTGTCGTTGTGAACAATGCGGGGATCAGGAGGATGTATCGCGAGTACAGTCCGGCAAACGATGCTAGCCCTCCGCCCGTGAGCAGGAACTCACCGGCCAGCCTGGTGGCATTGTGGATCAGCTCCAGTCTTTGGCCAACTTGTGGGCTCTGCGCGATGCCTGGCCAACCGCCGGCCACAAGCCACGCACCGGCCAGCAACAATGCAGCCAGAACCGGTAGACCAAACAGGCACAGCACCCGCAAGCGGCGGCGCCATCCGGTCTCACACCTGGTGGACGGAACCGCGAGAGCGAACAGCATCCCAGCGCCTGCTCCGAGCCACGCGCTGTGCTCCCCACTTGCCCGAAGCCCGACGATAAGAGCGGCCAGCGCGCCAATGGTCAAAGAGAACGCAAGCTGGCGATGAGACCTGACCCCTTGAAGGAGTGCAGGAAGGGCAAAGGGGGCTGTCAAGGCCATCAGGCCGGCGAAAATATGTCTGTTCTTGCTGCGAATGGCCCGACCTCGGCCCCCCTCGCCTCTGCTACCCAGGTCAGCAGCGCCCCCAGCGAAGTGAGCATTCCAAGACCAACCATCCCTCCGACGACGAATCCCTGGTTCTCGCGCGGTTGGCGTGCGATGGAATAGTACAGCAGCACGGCCACAAGGATGAGACCTGCCTTGCCCAGCGCGGCTGTTCGGTCGTATGCCGTCCAGACCCCGAGTGCCCCGGCCGCGAGGAAGCCCGCAATTGCCCAATCAAGACCGGTCTGGAATCGGCGACGATCCCCCCAGATGACGACGGCTGCCCAGGGGACCACCACCAGGCCCAGCAGTGCCCACTCCACCCCAGGTGGCAGCATCCACGTCAGAGCTGCCGCGGCGGTGAGGCCGAGCAAGACCAAGTCGAATCTTCGACTCGTGACGAACAGGCGCATGCGCCTAGTCGCCCGCCTGCCAGCGCAGGTGCTGCAGACCCACGCTCAGTGCGGTTCTGAACGTTGAGCGGTCAAAGAGGAGCATCTTGAGGTAGGTGAACGCCGGACCAGGCCTGAGGGCCCACTCCCGGAACGCCCGTTTCTGCCAGTAGAGAAGTCGCTCAGCCGAGAGCCCTGGGTAGTCAAGTACCGTCTCTTTGTCCATATCCACCTGCTCCCAGCGAGTGCCTTGCCGGAACCAGCCGTTCTTCACCACCTCAAAGAAGAAGGGGGTGCCGGGATGGGGCGCTGCTACATGGAACAGGGCAATGTCGAGCGGAAGCTCCTTGGCGAACCGGATCGTCTGGCGGATGGATTCCTCCGTCTCCCCGGGGAGCCCGACGATGAAATAGCCCCAGTTCCGGATTCCGGCCTTCTTCGCCCAGCGGAGGGCACGTCCTACTTTCGCGGGATTGGTGCCCTTGCGGGCGCGCTTCAGGATCTGCTCGTCCCCGCTTTCGATCCCCCACGAGATGTACCAGCAGCCGGACCTGCCCATCAGCTGCAGCATCTCCTCGTCGACATAGTCCACCCGGCTGTTACAGGTCCAGCGGATGTCGATGCCGGAGTCGATGATCCGCTGGCATAGATCGACCACCTGATCCCTGTTGACGGTGAACAGGTCGGCGTACATGTGGATGTTGCTGATCCCCAGGCGCTTGAGCTGCCAGAGTTCCTCCATGATGAGCTGCGGGGATCGCAGACGTACGCTGTACTGGTAGTTGACGTGCTTGATGCAGAAAATGCAGCCCGCCGGGCAGCCACGGCTGGTGACAATGAAGGTGAACGGTCCCTTCATCAGAGGCATGCGGTACTTCTGCAGCGGCAGCAGATCGTGCCGCGGGACGGGCAGGCCGTCGAGATCGGCAATGAATGGCCGCGCGGCGTTGACCACGACCTCGTCGCCACGTCTCCAGACCAGTCCTTTGATACCTGCCAGATCCACCGTGCCGGCCGCGTCGATCGAAGGCCTGTACTCGGCATCGTGGTCGGCGAACAGTCGGCACAGGGACTCGTCGCGCTGGTCGATTCTCCCCTCCAGGTGATCTAGCAGGTCGCGGAGCGTGAGCTCCGGCTCACCCAGCAGGATGTAGTCCAGGCTGGGATACGGACGCATCGTCTCCCTCGGGATGGGGGTGACATGCGTCCCGAAGGCGATCGTCCGCGCCCCGCAAGCCTTGGCCAGGAAAGTTCCATACATGTCGTTTTCAAGGGTCGGTGCCGTCACCTGGGTCAGGTAGTACTTGGGTCGATGAGCATCAAGCAGGCGAGCGAATTCCGGCCATCCCATCCGCTCAGCGTTCGCATCGATGACCTTGACCGTGTACGTGGGGGTTAGCATCGCCGCCAGCTGGGCCAGAGAGACCTGAGGCCATACCATGTTCTCGCGAGTTCGCCTTCCGACGCGGTGCTGGCATCGAATCCACAGGTCACCGTCCGGCGTCGGCGGGTTGACGAGCAGGACGTCCACCTTCTCAGCGGACGCCGCCGACCGGCTAATCCCTTGCCGAACAATCTCATCCGCATCGGCGAAGTCCGCCATGCGCAACCTCGGCACCCGCCGGGAGCCCATGTTCTCTTCATGTCTGTCCAATTGCGATGCGCTCACATCGACCTCTCTATACCGCGGCCATATCCTTCTTGATCATAACACTTCGCTGACTCAGTTCCTCCAACACCCGCATCAAGACCCAGGACAACATGAGCTGAATGCCAACCAGGACAAGCAGAGCACTGCCTAGCAGATACAACCACAGTCTGGCAATGTCCCAACCCGATACCCCCAGGCCCAGGCTGACACCGGCGACCGTCAACCCAACGGCCAGGACAAGGGCCCCCATCCAGCCGAAGTGGTGATCCAGCGACGGATTGAACAGCGGACGGCCAAACAGGCCTTGCCGGACCGGAGTCTGGTAGAAGAGGGTCACCAAGTAGTTGAAGGTCGAGCCCAGCGCAAACACACTGATCCCCCCCACTGCCGCCACCAACGCGCCGAACAGCGAGGCGACCCCCCAGGGACCGAGCGTTGTCACACCGCTCAGCCGGAGCGCAACCAGGGCCGCACCGACACCTGCCGCAAACAACATGCCGGCCACGCCGATCCAACCAAGTATCCGCACCGGGTTGTAGCTCAACGCCGTCCACAGGATGGAATGCAGAAACACCGACCCATCTCGGATAACGCTCAGCTTGGACCGGCCAACCCGCTCACTGTACGGGATAGGCGTCTCCGCCATGCGCAGGTTCTCGTGGACCGCCCGGGTGCTCATCACCGGGGTGAGGTTGAGGCCATCCGGCAAGGGGTAGAGCCGCTCCAGGATGCTCCGTTTGAAGACCCGCATCCCACTGGCGCTGTCGCTGACGCGCTGGGCTCCAACGACAGAAAGCAGCGCGGCGAAGAACAGGTTCCCAAGGCGTCGTGTCAAAGGCATTTTGGATGCCGCGCCGGCCATGCGCGAGCCGATAGCCAAGTCTGAGCCATTCATCACCAGCCGACAGAGCTCGGGAAAGTACTCCGGGGGATATGTGCCATCGGCGTCTAAGAAGCCGATCAGCTCTCCCCGCGCCCAGGAGAACCCCGTCTTGAGCGCTGCCCCGTAACCTCGGTTGCGAGGGTGGCGAATCAGTGTGACTCCTTCTACGGCTGCCGCCACCTCCGCCGTGCGGTCACATGATCCATCATCGACGATGAGCAGCTCCAGGCAGTTGATGCCAATCTCGGCCAGGCGATCGCGCGTCGCAAGCACTCGCCGGGCAATGTCGGCAATTCCACGTTCTTCGTTGAACGCCGGGATAACAACCGAGAAGTCCGTCATGACTCCTCCTCCACAGGCATCTGGTAGATCACGCGAGAGCGTGACTTGCCCTCGGTCCCGCCAATGGTCCGGACCGGCTTGGCCGGGATGCCGGCCACCACGGTGTGCGGGGGAACATCGCGTGTGACTACGGCACCGGCTGCCACGACCGCTCCCCGGCCGATCCGCACACCGTCGGTGACAATCACCCCCGATCCAAGCCACACGTCTTCCTCGATCACAATCCCCTGGGCGGTGATGCCCTGCTCGATGAACGGGCGATGCGGATCGTCAAAGACATGATCAACCGCCAGGATCTGGCAGAAAGGCGACGTGTACACGCGGTCGCCAATCTCGACACCTCCCTGGCCGCGTATCACCGTGTACTCCCCGACCAAGCTGTCACATCCAATCCGGATGCCTGCATGGGGAAGGCTTCGGAAGTTGTAGACGTGAAGCACCGATCCATACATCACGACCGTCCCGGCGCCGATCTCGATTCCCGATGGGCACGCGTGCAAGTAAACGCCCTCATCAAGATATACCCCATGGCCGAGTCGGATTCGGTCGGCGAATCGAAGCCGGACCCCGTGCTCGATGCCGGCCCAGCCGTCCATGTTCAGGATCAGCCGATACAAAACGGCGCGCAGGCCTAGTCCGATGATACCGGGGACCCATCCGATCAAGGCGAACAGGGTCTGTTCGAGTACATAGCGGCCAACGCCGGAAGCCTGGCGGTCAAGGTACAGGCGAAGGCGACGGCGCGCGGCGGCCAAAGTGGGAGCGGGCGGCATAGTGGCTTCCGTAGCGTCTGATGATCTGCGGCGACCTGCCTCGGGAAAGTACGGCCCGCGACCTGGCATGCTCCGCCCTTCCGACAAGACGGGATGACCGATGAAATGCTTTGGCGTGGGTCTTCGGGCGGCTCGCGTGCTCGGCGTCAGGCCAAGCCGCGTGCCTTCGGGGCAATGTGATCGGCGTTCAGCACAACAGGCATCGGGCGCCCGCCCAAGACGGAGAGAAGCACACGCACTCGGGCCCGACCCGAAAGCCGTTCGTCAAACATGGCCTCGTACCCAGTGAGCGGGCCTTCCTGAATTAGGACCGCGTCGCCGCGGACAACGCCTTGCAGCGGATCACGGCGGAGTGCAGCCGCGAGTCGAACGCGTTTCTGCAGCGCAAAGATCACCGCGTCCGGAACTCTTGCGGGCTCTCCACCGAATGCCACGAGGCCTCTCACATGCGGTATGAAGCGGAAAGCCGTCGCGCCAACCTTCCCCAGATCGGCATGCACGAACATGTATCCCGGAAAGTAGGGCCGGACCTTGCGGGCCCGCGGGTTCACAGGCCGCACGACCAGGATTGGGTAGAAGACTTCGTAACCCCTCGCCTTCACCAGGTGGCAGGCTATGTCTTCTTTGTTCGGCTTGGTGTGCAGTGCGTACCAATCCATCGTCATCACCCAAGGCCTCCCCATTACGAAGACGGCCATTTTCCGGCCGGCTGCCGCATAGGCACACCCCTACCCTGCTCCCATGCAGAACACCGGCCCGAGCACGCGTGACCCACACCCTCAAGCCCGGCCCTGATGGCGCGCAATCACAACAGTCCAGCAGTCGTCGAGAGCGGCCCGCTTGCAGGACTGCGACCTTGCGTCCAGTTCTCTCGGAAGGCTTCCGGCGCATAGACTGACGCTTTGCGAACCCGCGCTCCATTGGGCTCAGCCCAATGACCTTCACAGCTCGCTCCGCGTCGGAGGAAGTGCTGCGCACGGATGACGATGATGACTGCGCAGAAGCGATTACGGCCCGCCGGAGCCTAATACGCCATTATAACCCGGATTACTCTTTTGGGCTGCCTTCAGACCGCCACCTTTCAGTCAGTTGAGGGTGCCCTGACGCCTTGTCAGCCTGCCGGCTGCGCTCCCTCCGACCCGGCGCGGGCTCCGGCTAGCCTGCAGCCCGCTGGACATATCAGGAACACTCCAGCCCTCGCAGCGCGATGTGCGCGCACACCGGCCAGCCCGCTTTGCAGTACTCGGATACCACTTTCGCGTCTTTTCAGGCTGCTTGGAAGACCCGGCGGGCTGAATAGCCCTCACCCTGCAGGGCTGATCCGGCGGGTTGAATGACCCTCACCCTGCAGGGTTGATCCGGCGACTTCGGCGGTCTGCTAGGGGCTGGACACCAAACCGTGGCGCATGGCCCAGACTGCCGCCTGGGTCCGATCGGAGACGCCGAGTTTGGTCAAGACGTTGTGAACGTGGGATTTGACCGTGTTACGACTCAGGCACAGACGCTCGGCGATTGCCGCGTTGTCCATCCCCTCGGCGACCAGCGTCAGGATCCGGATCTCTTGCGGCGTCAGATCCGGCACGTCCCTTTCCTCGCCATCAACCGTCGCCCTCGTTGAGTCTACCAGCGCTCGCAGGGCAGACTGAAGGAGATGGTGCTCGACGACGGTCTCGCCCTCAGCGACCGCCTTGACCGCCTGCGGGATCTTCTCGGGGTCCGCCGACTTCGGCAGGAAACCAGCGGCCCCAAGTATCACGGCTCGTGCGAAGTACTCGGGATTGCTAAATGAAGTGAGCATGAGGACGCTCGTCTGCGGGCGCGCGGCCTTGATCGATGCCAGCGCCTCGAGGCCATCCATGTCCGGCATCCGGATGTCCAGAAGGAGCACATCTGGTTCCAGGACCAGGGTTTTCTCCATCGCCTGCCGGCCTGTCATGGCCTCCCCAACAACCTCGATGCCCTCCTTGCCCAGGATCATCTTGAGTCCTTCGATAATGAGCGGGTGGTCATCGGCGACCAACACCCGGACAGCCCGCCGCGTTGGCGGGCGGCTCGCCTCGGCCTTCTTGGCCTCGCGGGCTCCGGGGCGGCGCCGGCCGGTGGGCGATCCCCTGCGCCGGCGGTCAGGTTGGTCATCCTGTAGTCGCATCGCCTTACCCAGCAGAACGCGCTCGCTTTTCTGGCAAGCGCACCGGAGGGCCATTGTGTCTATGGGTGCCACCACACTCTGAAATGGCGCAGGGTTCACCCTGCCAGCGGAGAGTGCACGATGCGTGCCTCTCGTGCTACAAGATCATCCATCCGGCCTACCCCACAACTGCCCGAATCACCCCTCGGCGGCGACACCCTCCACTCACCAGCACGGAGCACTTGCTCGCGAGGGTACGCCCCATCGCCGGCCGATCGTCCTGGCGGGGAGACAGACGTGGAAGCCGAAGGCATTACAATAAGACCCCGGCCACCTTCCTCTTGCATCCGACCGCTCACAAGAGGGTTTCCCAGCAGGTTGGCCATGGCGATCAAAGAAGGACCAGTCCTAACAGCCAGAGTTGACATATAGACATCGATGGATCCAGCCTCTTTACATTATACCCTGCGCGGGGTTTCGCTCAAATGGCAATAGCGTCCTAGTCGGAAGTGGACCGACATAGTCTCTCGACCTTCTTGAGGATGGTGTCGTCCGTCGCTGCTGTCGGCCGGCTCAGCCTCCACACTGGGATGTAGCGGGAGTAGTCGCCCAGCAACGTCGAAAAGCACCCTTCCTGGTCGGTGGACAGCCAGGCCAGCTGCCGGGCCGACTTCTCCGGCTGCGCCAGCGCCATCTGGACGCTCTGTCCCCTTGTCGGCTTCGGCAGCCCGGTTCCCTGGCTTGCCGGCGCCTCGAAGGCTGCGGCTCTAGCCCCTTCTGCCCATCCTGCTGGTGCTGCCCGTGCCTGCGGTGGCACCGTCCAGCGTCCATTGGGGGGAAGCTGCTGCGGGACCGTCCAACTCGCCCAGAGCATTCCCTACCCGCAAGTCTGGCTGCTCGACCGGCTGGATGATCTCGCGCTTGCTTGCCGCCGGGCGCCGCACGCAGTGCGGTGCAAGGTTCACCTGTCCAACGGCGGCTCCTTGCCCAGCAAGCTCCTTCCCCCAGCACCGGCCGCCGGAGAAGCTGTGAGCGCCCGATTCCTGACCGGAAGCTCCACCACGAGCTGCTTGAGTTGCGCCCGGATGCCACACGCCTGGCGTAGGTCTGCCTGACAATCAGTACCCCCTACCAGGAGCTGCTTTCGTGCCTGGAGAGAGTTCCTTCTCTATCGGTAGTAGGCGCTGGATGGGATTCCATCCCGCCGGCCCAGGGCGGCAACCGCCATCTCGTCCCACAAGCCTTACAGTTCGCCTGCGGCAGAAGCGCCCAGACCTCAAGGCGGGCGCGGGGCGGTAGCCGCCACCAGTTCGCGGCGGTGATAGCCTGTGCGAGCGCCCCAGCAGGGTCACGCCTTCGTCGCTGTCCCCCACCTGGGTGATGCTCACTCGTTCCGGGCTGAGCGTGATCAAGCCTGGGTGCCTGCGCAGTGTCAGCGAACGCGCCTGGGGATTGTAGGCGATCACGTTGGGAAGTGTCGCCAGGTACAGCAGCACCTCGCCCAGGGAGCGGGAGGGTTTCCCCACAACGATGATCTTGCCCAGTTCCGCCAGGCAAGGTCGGACACGCTCGAGCGCGATGGAGTCGAGATAGGGCCCGCTCACGTGTGGAACAGATTGCCGCGCACGGCCTGGATGCCCGCCCCGGGCACCTCGATCATCACCTGTCAACCGCCCTCGAGCAGGTCGCGCGCCTTGCCCTTGAAATGCTGCTTGAGAAAGGCCAGGGCGCCCTCGGCGTCGTCGTCCATCAGGATGCGGATCAGCTCCACAAGATCGGCTTCCTCCAGCACCAGGTTCATGGCCTTCTTCATGCCAGAGGTCGTCCTCTCGGGCCTATCCGGCCCTGCTTTGTTTCGGGATTGCCGATCTCTCTCAGTGCCCGTGCTCGTGGGAGGTGGTTTTCTCCCGTTTCCCTGCCGTGCGGTCTTCTTCGTTATCGCCCTCCCAATGCGCCGTTGGGGAATCTGCCGGAGAGGCGGGCGACACAAGGGTGATCGTATGTTTCAGCGAGTCCACTTCGTGAATCGTCGCCCGTATGCGCTGCGGTTCCTTCAGCAGCCCGCGCAGCACAACGCAATCCCCCTCCTAGCGGGCGACCAGGATATCCTCGGCCACCTTCTCACTGCGGCCATCCCCACACCGCACCCACACGCTTGACTCGCACACAATCCCCTCCTACACGAGGCATCCGGCTCCACGGGGGACGTCCCACTCCGGAGGCACCGGAGCCCGCGTGCTTCGACTCCGTCGTCTTTGTGGAAGCCACTCGTCGCCCGGATTCCCAGGCCCCCGCGGAGAGCTTCAGCGGTCGCCGGTCCCATCCAGGGCTTCCTGCAGCCAGCCTTTCACCTCCTTCAAGCTCGGGATGCGTCCGGCGCAGACGAGCTTCTCATTGACCACCGGGCCCGGTGTGAACAGAATCGGATACTCCTGAATCGCCACCGGATCCTCGATGTGCTCCACCGTCGCCTCGAGGTTGGGGTCCGCTGTGGCCAGTTCATCCAGCGCCTCGATCACCAGTTGCTGCACCCGGTCACAGTTGTGGCAGCCCGGTCCCAGAACCTTGATGCTCAGCATAGGCACCTCCTCGTGAGTCACCCGGCCCGAATGCCCTTCACCTGCAGCCGGGCCGTGAGCGTTCCGGTCCGTCCCGATTGCCCGCCGCCTCTTCCCCGCTCAGACTGACGTGTGCGGCGAACCAGCCCCCTCCGTCTTGCCATCGCCTTGAGCCTGCAGCGCCTCCCGGTACCAGCCCAGCACCTCCGCCGTCTTGGGAATCCTTCCGGCGCAGACCAGCTTCTCGTTCACCACCAGGCCAGGCGTGAACAGAATCGGGAAGTCCATGATCTCCATGGGGTCATCCAAGTGCACGAGACTGACCGCCACTTCAGGCTGCTCGCGGCGAAGCATCTCCAGCGCGGCGGCGGCCGCTCGCTCCACGGCATAGCACTTGGCACACCCGGGGCCCAGGACTTTGACGTTCAGCACGGTCACCCTCCTGGCGCCGACCCCTGGCTCCCAAGACCCTTCTTCTCGCACTCAATGCACAGGTCCGTTGGCCGGTTCGTCCAGTACTTCATCCCACATCCGGGGCAGGTGGCCTGGCGCAGGCCGCTCTTCTTCGGCTGCGGCTTGGGCCGCAGTTCCGGCGGTAGGCCGGCGAACGGGTCCGGATGCAGGTGCACAGCGGGGGCGTCCCGTCGGCGGTCACGTTTTCCTTCTTCGTGTCGTCCTGGCCCTGGTTCATAGCCTCATCATACCTCATGTCCCGATGCGGGGGGCGTCGATCACAATGGGGCGCAGCTGCGCGAGTTTTTCGGCATGTTCGGCCTGCTGCAGCGCGGGACAATCCTCGATCTTCTTCTGCGAGGCCGCCAGCTTGAGGGCAAAGGTGAAGCAGGTCGTTTCCCCACAGGCCCTGCAGTTCGTTCCCGGCAGCAGCTTGTAGACGGCCATCGGCGTGGGCCGTTGATGGGCCTCGAAGTCGGGATCGATCTCCGCTCGCCGCTCCCAGGTGCGGTTCACCAGGTCGATCAGGCCGCGCAGCTCCTTCAGCGCAGCCTCACGATCCTCCACATTGCTGGTGGCGATCTCATAGGCATGGAAAGCGATGTTGTGACCCCCTTTCTTCCATGTCAGGCTGTTCGCCTCCCGGTGGTAGACCGCCCCGCGCAGCGTGGCGTTCAGGTAGGGCAGCACCTCGGAGATATCGGTCGTCAGCCGCGCGGTGGCGGCAAAGCGCTCCGCCCCAGGCTCGCAAGGCGGCGTGAAGACTTCGACATCGTAGTGCTCGATCAGCATCCGACCTCCTCACGCCAGCCGCCGGGAAAGGATCTTCACCGCCAGCCAGAACAGGACCGCAGCGTAGCCTGCCAGCACGATCAGGTCCACCGCCACGAGGGAAACCCCCTGGCTCCCCAACGCGGCCTGCAGCACCTCGACGCTGTAGGTCAGCGGCAGCAGCCGGGCCAGGACCTGCAGCCACAAAGGAAGAGAGGCAACCGGCACGAACACACCGCCTAGGAAGATCATCGGAAAGCGCAGGAAGTTGGCCAGGGTCTGCGCCTCGAAGATCTCCCGCACCGCCACGGAGACGAAGGCACCCAGGGCGGAAAAGGCAGCGGAGGACAGCACCAGGCCCAGGACCAGGAGCGGCCAACTGGAGACCCGGATTGCGAACACGGGGAGGGCGATCGCCAGCACCGCGGCGGTCACCGTCAGCCCGAAGACCATGCCGCCCAGCAGCTTCCCCAACAGCAGGGCAGGCAAGCGGATGGGGGCCAGCACCAGGCGTTCGAGCGAGCCGATGCGCCTCTCGAAGACGATGACGATGGCCTCCATCGAGCTCGTGCCAAAGAGTAGCGTCAGCCCAAGAAGACCGGGGACCAACGATCCCACCTCCCCTGGCGTGCGGATGACGAAGGCCAGGACAAAGGCGAAGGGGAGCATGATGCCCCAGCTGATGTTGGGCGGCTTGAGGTAATAAGCACGCAGGTCTTTGAGGGCGATGTAGAACATCCCCCTCAGGTCATCCCGCAGCATTCGCTCCTCCCCTGGTCCCTTTCTCCGCCAGCATGACCTCCGCACTCAACCCCGTCAGCCGAACGAACACGTCTTCCAGCGTGGGCACGATCGTGTTGACCGCCAGCACCTGACGCTCTGCCTGGCTCGTCAGCGCCTGCTGCACCAGGGCGGCCACGTCGTCACCCTGATACCGCTCCACAACCAACCGACCCTCACTCCCGATGGCCTTCACCTCCACCGTGGCCTTTCCCCCTGCGGCCGCCTTGAGATTGTTGACGGTGTCCACAGCCACAATCCGGCCGCCAACCATGATGGCGACCCGATCGCAGAGACGCTCGGCTTCCTCCAGGTAGTGAGTCGTCAGCAGGATGGTGACCCCTTCCCGCCTGAGGCCGGAGAGCCGCTGGCGAAGGCTCCGCGCGCTCATCACATCCAGGCCCGTGGTCGGCTCATCCAAGAAGAGCAGCGCCGGGCGATGGGCCAGGGCGGCGGCGACGGTCAGGGCGCGCTTCATCCCGCGCGACAGTCTGGCGAACGGTGTCTCCCCCTTGGCGGCGAGCCCGAATGCATCCAACAGGTCGTCGGCCCGCCGCCGGCGCTCCCGCCTGGGAACACCGTAGAGCTGCATCATGAAGATCAGGTTGTCTCGCGCCGATAGCTCCTCATACAAGTTCGAGACTTCAGGAACCACCCCGATCTTCTTCTTGATGCGGGGCAGATCAGCCTCCAGGTCCATGCCGAGGACGGTCGCCTTGCCCGCCGTGGGCGCCGCCAGGCCCGTCAGCATGCGGATCGTCGACGTCTTGCCGGCACCATTTGGCCCGAGAAGGCCGAACACCTCCCCGCCGCGAACGCGCAAGTCCACCTGGTCCACTGCCCGCACGGGCGCCTGGCGCGGTGGGAGGTAGACCTTCGTCAGGCCCTCTGCCTCGATGGCCCACGCCTCTGCGCTCACGCCTCTCCTCCCGGCCTGCTGAGCAGGTCCTCCAGCACCCCAGGCCTGCCTGCCAGTTGCACGAACGTCTCCACACCCAGGAAGGCTCTCCGCCTCGCCCCGGGCGCGCTCGTGATCGGGCTGCTGCTCATCTGCGTGGCGTGACAGCGAATGGCTTCCCACTTCGCTTCCCAGGCAGGGGAGATGTCCACAACCAGGGTGATGTCCTCGTCGGGGACAGTGCGCAGATTCACCATGCCCAGGCGTTGGGCCTGCGAACTCGGGACAGCCAGCGCATACACCGCCTCTACTTTCCCGGATCGTTCGCACGCCCGGCGCGCACAGCGGCCGATGACGACGTGGTCGGGGTGGCCGGACATGCCGTCGGGCCCGAAAGACACTACCACCCACGGCCTGAATCGCGTGATCTGGTCGGCCAGGGCTGAGACCAGCTCGCCTTCTTCGACCTCGGCCAATCGTCCATCCAGGTAGTCCAGAAGGAGGGGCGGCTCAAGGCCGAGGGCCGCGCAGGCACAGCGCAGCTCCCGTTCCCGGACCTCTGGGAGCTCCTCGGGCGTGCAAAGGGGCGGATCGCCGCATGATCCCGCCTGGCCGCGAGTCGCGGTGAGCACCTGCACGCGCACGCCCCGCCTCGCAAGCAGCGCCAGCGTCCCGCCGCAGCGGTACGTCTCGTCATCTGGATGCGCGAAGATTCCCATCACGCACGGGCCCCCACCTGCCATGGCACCGCCTCGCCCGCCAGACTAGCTGCCCTGCCGCGCCGGAACCGGAACCGGCAGCAGCTTGACCAGCGCCTCGGCGAGGTCCCGGATCTCCGGGCGGTCGATGTCTTCCACCTCGCCACGATCGCAGCGCGCGGCCAGCTCGCCATCGATCGGAAGCCTGGCCAGCAGCGGCACGCCCGCCTGCACGGCAACCTCATGGGCATGGCTTGGGCCGAAGATCTCGTACCGATTGCCTGTGTCCGGCGCGACGAACCAGGCCATGTTTTCCACCACGCCTACGACCCGCGCCCCCACCACCTGCGCCATGCGCACCGCCTTGCGCACGATCAGCGACGAGAGCGACTGCGGCGTGGTCACCATCAGAATGCCGCTCACCGGCAGGTTCTGCATGACCGTCAGGGCAGCATCCGAGGTCCCGGGCGGCAGGTCCACCAGCATGTAGTCGAGCTCACCCCAGCGCACGTCCCCCCAGAACTGCTGGATCGCTCCAGAGATGATTGGCCCGCGCCAGATCACCGCCTCCGTCTCATCCTCGAGTAGGAAGTTGATAGACACCAGCTTGATGCCCGTGCGGCTCTGTGCCGGTTCAATCCCCTCCGGCCCGCCGCTCAGCGGCCCGCGCAAGCCGGTGAGCCGGCGCCTCATCGCGGTGCATGGCATCGAGCTCGACTCGCGCGCGACGAATGTCCAGCCGCATCTTGCTTCCAATGGCATTGACTTTCGTCAGCAGGCGGACCCCCACGGCGGCGAGCAGGGTCTCGGCGGCGCTGAACCCTGCCTCCCCGGACCCCTTCTGAATGTTGAGCGTCAGTTCGTGTTCCCGTGCCTTGATGCGACTGTGAGCCCCATCGAGCCGGCTGGCAGTCACATGGTATGCCTTCGATGCCCCCATCTTGACCTCAACAGACCATCCTGTCACAGACTCATCTGCTCAGCAGCCGTGGGAGCGGCGCGAGTCCAGCGGAGCCGCCTGCGCAGGACCAGCGCCACATTGACCAGTCCGATCAGGACTGGCACCTCCAGCAGCGGCCCAATGACCGTGGCAAATGCCTGGCTTGACCCGATCCCGAAGATGGCAACGGCAACCGCGATCGCCAGCTCGAAATCGTTGCTGGCGGCCGTGAAGGCCACGGCTGTTGCCTCCTCATATCGACTGCCCAGGTTCCGTGCGATGAAGAACCCGGCCAGCCACATCACGCCGAAGTAGACGAGAAGCGGGAGCGCCACCCTGACGACATCCAGGGGCAGCTGAACGATGTACTCTCCCTTCAGCGAAAACATCACCACAATGGTGAAGAGAAGCGCGGCCAGTGTCAGAGGGCTGATACGCGGTGCAAACTCCTTTTCGAACCATGCCCTCCCCTTCCACCTAAGGAGAGAGAACCGCGTGACCACCCCTGCCAGAAAGGGCACGCCCAGGTAGGTGAACACCGTCTTGGCCGCTTCGAGGATCGAGATGCGCACACCCAGGCCTTCCGCCAGGCCCAGCCGGCCGAGGAGAAAGGTGATGAAAAACCAAATCATCGGCGCATAGAACAGCACCTGGAAGATCGCATTGAACGCCACCAGGCCAACGCCCAGCTCGCGGTCGCCCCCGGCGAGCTCGTTCCACACAATGACCATGGCAATACAGCGCGCCAGACCGACCAGGATGACGCCAACCATGTATTCCGGGTAATTGCGCAGGAACAGCACCGCCAGGCTGAACATCAGGAAGGGGCCGACGACCCAGTTCATGAGCAGAGAGAACACCAGAAGCCGGGGACGGCGAAACACCCGCCCCATCTCCTCGTACCGGACTTTGGCCAGCGGCGGATACATCATCAAGATCAGGCCGGCGGCAATCGGAATGGAGGTCGTGCCGACTTGCAGGCTGGCGATCCACTCCGTCACCCGGGGCAGGTAGAAACCTATCGCCACTCCACACCCCATGGCCAGGAAGATCCACAACGTCAACAGCCGCTCCAGCACCGGTAGGCGGGGCGCAACGGCGACAGCTGTCAACCCTTTCGTAGCGGCTTCGTGAGACCGGCCGTCCATGTCAGACTACCTCCGATGGAAGGATGTCTTGGTCAGCGATTCCGGATTCGCGCGTTCCTGTCAGCGGGCCC
The DNA here is from genome assembly GCA_964575425.1 of uncultured Anaerolineaceae bacterium. Taxonomy (GTDB): domain Bacteria; phylum Chloroflexota; class Anaerolineae; order Anaerolineales; family E44-bin32; genus DATEAV01. Next base: position 74,899 of record CAZNRD010000008.1, read on the forward strand.
AGCATCGCCGGGACCAAACGGTTCCCAAGCTTGGCAGCACCTGATGCCTCCATCCTCTCGACCTCCACCCCTAGGCCGGAGACCACCCGCCCTGGGGCCTCACGGTTCAGTCCGACGAGGCGCGCTGCACGGCCATCTCCCGAGCATGGTCCTTCCGGGAAACAACCCACAGGGCAAGAGCGAGCACCGTCAGAAAACCCGCCAAGTAGAGGGCAATCGCCCACAACGGCGTACCATCAATCCAGGCGCCGTAGAGCAGCCCAGCCAAGGCGCTGAAGAGAGCGACCCAGGCAACGTAGGTCCAGGCCTTGAGCCGCCCGATGATCGCCGAGACGATCAGGATGCTCTGCAGACTCAGCTCGGGATCAGCCATCAGGTAGGCCAGGAGCGGGCCCCGGTGCATGCCCAGGCTGAGGAACATCTTAGCGATCGGCACTTCCACCAGCGTGGGGAAGTACATGAAAACCCCGAAGGCGACACCAGCCAGGTTGCCCAGGATGGTGTTCTCCCCGGCCAACGCTTCGATCCATTCGGGCCGGATCAGCTGGCGCAGCACGCCCACACCAAAGACCCCCACGATCAGCAGCGGGAAGATCTGCTTGACGAAGCGCCAGCTCTCCCAGAGCCAGTCCCGCATCTCACGCGCCTCGAAGTGGCGACGGGCCAGGTACAGCAGCGCCAGAACAGCCAGCGCCACGCCGAAGAAACGCCCGGTGAATTCGATCCGCAGACCCGCCGCCATCGGTTCCATCCGGACGGCCGCGACCATCAGCGTCAGCACGACCAAACCCAGGGCAACGCCGGTCTAGCGATTGAAGCCCTCCGTGACCCGGTCCAGCCCATACCAGGAGGCCACGCCAATCAGCCCGAGCAGAACGATGAGGACGGCACCCTGCACCGTCACGCCTTCCTCGCCCCGGTTCGGGTCGTAGGGCACGAGGTGGGTGAGCGTCTGCTCAAGACCGACCGTCCCTCCGACCGGCAGGGTGACATCGCCATAGGCGTTGGTCAACAGCCCGATCTTGAGAGTGCCAGAAAGAAGCAGGGCCACAAGGACCAACAGGAAGATGGCCGCCGTCCGCCGCATCGAGCCCCGTCCGGCGAACAGCGCGTCGGTCTTCTTGTCGTGCAGGATGTCCTCGCGGCGGAAGATCAGCGCCATGATCATCCCGATACCAATGCCGAAGGCCAGGGAGAGGATCAGGCGGGCGAAGGCCAGGTCCGCCCCGATCACCCCACCGGTGTAGACCAGAGCCAGGATGTTCGCCGCCGGGCGAAGAAGAGGAAGGTGATCGCCGGTCCCAGGCCGGCGCCCTTCTTGTAGATGCCGGCGAAGAGCGGCACGATGGTGCACGAGCAGACCGCCAGCACGGTCCCCGCCAGCGCGGCTGCCGGGTAGGAGATGAACTTCGGCGCCCCACGACCCAGGAAACGCGTCACCGACTCCTTCGGGATCAACGCGCTCATCCCGCCCGCGATGAAGAAGGCGGGGACAAGGCAGAGCAGCACGTGCGCCGCCAGGTAGGCCCCCAGGTTGCCCAGCCCTCCCTGCACCAGCCTCATCAGGAATTCAATGATGGCCACGTATTCGCCTCCGCTTTCAGCGTCTCCAGTTGGCACCGGTATTCATTCCAAAACCCGAATGACCGGCAGCAAAAAGAAAACATGCCTCTGCTCCGTGCCGTCGCAACGTCTGGCACCCAACCCGACTACGCACGGCATGACTCACCACCAATTCCGAAATCTGAATGAATCCTAGTACCGCCAAACCGGCCCGGTGAGTGCCAGAGGTCACCCACGTCCCGTGACACCGGTCACCTCTACTTCAGCCGGCGACCCCGGCCGAGCAGCCGGGCAGCCGCCATGCTGTGTCTGCTGGGCTCACTTCAGGCTGATCTCCGGCATGGCAGCGCAGTGCGGGCAGCCGCAGTCGTCAAGGCGAAGAGGAACTGGGAGGAGATCCTCCACGCCTGCACTGTGCCGAATTGCGGACAGAACCCGCATGGCTCTCGGCTCCCCAATGCGATAAAAGATGAAGGTTCCCTCGCGCCGCTCCCGCAGCAGCCCTGCCCGTCGCAGCACCATGATCTGCTGCGAGATGTAGGCCTGTCTCAGGCCAAGCATGGCCTGCAGGTGGCAGACGCAGGCCTCCTGCTGGGCAAGGATCCCGGCAATCCGCAGCCGAACCGGGTGCGCCAGCGCCTTCAGGAGCGCGGCCTGGGGACCGTAGACATCCACGAGAAAACCCATTCCATGACCCGAATGAATCATAACCGAAAAGCCACGAACCGTGCGGCGCTGCCCGCCGCTCCCCGGCTGCCTTGCAGGCTTCCCCCTGCGACCGCGCGGGCACGACGCCTTTCGGGCGTCCAGACCCCCGTGCGCACGCTCACAGAGGTGACAGCCTTCCTGACTGTTCAAACCAGTAGCAGGCCGCCCCGATGACGCCGCCCTTATCCGGCGGGAGTGCCCCCATCTCGATGCGCAGGCCGAAGTTCGCGTCACTGGGACAGATGCGGTTGAAGGCAGCCCGCACCCGATGGAGCAGCGCCTCTCCCACCTGTGAGAGCCCGCCCGAGAGGAGCACAAGCTCCAGGTCAAGCAGGACATGCGCGTTGGCAATGGCCCAGGCCACTCGTTCACACATCTCATCGATCAGAGCCGCCGCCCTCTCGTCGCCGCTCGCCTCACGGGCAAAGAGGGAACCGCGCGGCTCGCCCAGCGTCCGCACGAGCAAACCGGGCGACGCCAGGCTCTCCAGCGTCGCGTACGACCCCCTCTGCGCTTCAGGAAGGAGCATCAGACCGATCTCGGCACCGCTGCTGTGAGCCCCGCGGCGCAGTCGCCCATCAAGCATGAGCCCACAACCGATTCCGGTTCCCAGCGTCAGCAGCAGGACATCCTTCATCCCACGCGCTGCGCCGTAGTGCGCTTCCCCGAGAAGGAACAGGTTCCCGTCGTTGTCGATGACGCACGGCTTGCCGATCTCCTGTTCGATGCGCCGCCTCAGAGGGAACTCCTCGAGGGCGCGCTGCCCCGCCAGGCCCGGCAGAATACGGTCCCCCTGGAGCGCGGCAGCAACCGCGATGCCCGTACCGGCGATCCCCGCAAGGCCGTCGAGCCCCCGCGCCGCCTGAACAAGGCGCGCCAGGATCTCCTCCCCCTCAAGCGCCTCGTTCATCGCCAGGGTGCGAAAGTCGAGCACCCTGCCCTCCAGGTTCACAATCCCCAATCGCAGGTTGCTTCCTCCCAGGTCCACCCCCAGGGCGATCTCCATCCTTGCACTCCTCAGCGCGTCGCCCAAGTCTCAAGGCGCCCGCGCCCCTGCACTCCCACGCACTGAAGCCAGGGGCGGCAGTGTTGCCTGCTTGCCGCCCTTCCGTCCTCAGATTCCTACCCAGACGCGAACATCGTTCTAGCCGCAGTCTTTCTCTCGCCGCTCGCACCCTCCGTCATACACCCATCACTTCACGACACTGCCTCCAGCCGACGGAGCATCTCCATGCACGCCCGGCTCTGATGATAGGGACATTCCCATGGCCCAACCTTGAAGGTCTCGTTGTCCGGCGTCCCATCGTCATACAGGCGCTTGAACCACTCCCCGTGTCGTCGGTCGACGACGTGTTGCCGGATGTACTGCCAGCAGCGCTGGGCCGCTTCCCGATAGCGTTGTTCGCCGCTCACCTGGTATGCGTTGTAGAAACCGACCACAGCCTCGGCTTGGGCCCACCAGGACCTGCTGCGGTCGATGAGGCCATGAGGCCCGGCTTCTCCCAGCACGCTTCCATCTCTGTCGACGCCCTCCCGGAGAACGAAATCTGCAAGGCGCAGACTGGCCTCCCGGACGCGTCCCCTCAGCTCCTCATCCCCCAACAGCTCCACCGCTTCCCCCAGCAGCCAGCTCGCCTCGATGTCATGGCCGAAGGAGACCCGTTCCAGGAGCGATCGCCATTCCCGATCAAAATAGAGCTTGAGATGACCGGAGCGCGCGTCGAAGATGTGCTCTAGAAATGCGATCACGAGGGACCGCTGCTGATGGGCCACCCGTTCGTCGGGCCACACATGCAAGAGATTGCCATAGGCTTCCAGGATGTGCAGCACGGTGTTCATCGACTTCCAGCAGTTGAGGTCACGTTCGCTCAGGCGCATGTCCTCCAGCTCGCCCCACTGCCGGCTCCGAGCCTCGAGGTAACCGCCGTATGTTGCATCGAAACCATGGTCCTCAACCAGGCGGAAGAGGTCCTGCGCCAGCTCAAGACTCTGCGGCTCCCTCGTCGCCCGATAGTACTCGCTCAGCCCATAGATGCCGAATGCCTGCGCGTACAGGTGCTTGTGGTCGCAAAGCGCGCGGCCACTCCGATCTACCTGCCAGAACAGACCTCCGAATTCATGATCCCAGAACTTGTCCCGGAGATAGTCAAACGCCCGGCGCGCCATCGCCAGGTACTGGCTCCCACCCAGTCGGCGGTGGGCCGCGGAAAACGTCCAGAGTATCCGAGCACACAGCACAGCCGATCGCGGCACTTCATTGCGGATATCAAGATCGTTGGTGATGCCCCCATAGAAGCCCCCGTGCACCCCGTCTGCAGCGTGCGTAATCCAGAACGGCAGGATGTTCCCTTCCAGCTCTTCGGCCAGCTCCTGCCGGAACTCCGCAGCCTGCAACAGCCTCTCCCTCGACAAGCCTCAAGCCTCCTCGACTCCGCACAGAGAGACGCCGGCGCCACCCAATTGGCGCAGATGGATACGGGTCTTGCCTTTCAGGTCCACTGTGAAGGAGTCCTTCCGGGAGAGGGTCAGACGCCGGCGCAAGTCCGAGCTGCTGTCGGGCTTCGGCCTCGTCGGCTCAAGGCCGAATCCCATCACCTGCACATTCCCTATGCCGCCATCGCCACCAGATGATCCTGCTCGACTTCCACGAGCTTTGCCGCCTGTGCATCGGCACTGCCCCCAGCGGGCTTCACAAGGAGCTCATTCGGCTGTGCCAGTTCCTCGCTGACCTGCGCTGCGGCATCCCACCGACGGTCGAGGCGCGGCACGGAGGCCATCAGCATCTTGGTGTAGGGATGAAGCGGATTGTGGAAGACCTTCTCGCTGGCTCCCATTTCCACCACGCAGCCCCTCTGGAGGATGATTGCCCGGTCACTGACATAGTAGGCCAGCGACAGGTCATGCGTGATGAAAAGGATGGACAGGCCACTGGACTTGAGGTCGGCCAGCAGGTTGAGCACATCGATGCGCGTGGAGGCGTCCAGCATGCTGATGATCTCATCTGCCACCAGCAGCTCGATCTCCAGCAGGCAGGCGCGCGCAATGAGGAAGCGCTGCAGCTGGCCGCCGCTCAACTGATGGGGGTACTTGTTCAACACATGTGCCGGGTTCAAACCCACCCAGCGCAGCGTCTGATCCACCTTCTGACGCCACTCCTCGTCAGTCTGATGGGGGCAAAACTCCTTCCTGAGGATCCGGAACATCCGGTCCGCCTTGAAGATCGGGTTGAATGAGCTGAATGGATCCTGGAACACGCCCTGCACTTTGCGGTAGTAATCCTTCAGGGCGGGTCCCTTGAGCGCCGAGATATCCGCCCCGTTGAACCAGATCGTTCCCGAACTGACATCGGTCAGGCGGAGGATCATCCTGCCGATCGTCGTCTTGCCGCTCCCGCTCTCGCCGATCAACGACACAACCTCTCTGTCCCTGATGTCGAAACTCACATCTCTCACCGCGCGCAGCTGCTTCCCGCCAAAGGTGCCCACCCGATAGACTTTCGAGACGCAATCCAGCCTAAGCATGCTGCTCGGTCTCCTTCCAGCAGGCTACCCAGTGTTTCTCACCGAGCTCGAGGAAGGGCGGTACCTGGCTGCACTTCTCGAACGCGACCGGGCACCGCTCTCGGAACCGGCATCCTTCGGGAGGATTGAGGAGCAGCGGCGTCGTCCCCGGAATACCCGTGAGTCTGCGCGCTGTGATTCTCAGGCCCACGGTGGGAAGTGACGAAACCAGCAGCTTGGTATAGGGGTGGCGCGGCGAATGAATGATGATCTCGGTGGCAGCCTTCTCCGCTAGTTGACCGGCATACATCACCAGGATGCTGTCGGCAATCTGATAAAGGATCGACACATCATGAGTGATCACAATCATGCTCTTGACCAACCCCTGGTCTCGGAACCCCACCAGCATCTCGGCCACAGCCTTCTGCGTCGCCACGTCCAGCGCAGAGGAGATCTCGTCCGCGAGCAGCAGCGACGGGTTCAGCAGCGTGGAGAGGACCATGACCAGGCGCTGCTTCATGCCGCCAGAGAGCTCGATCGGGTACAGGCCAAGGACTTCCCACGGGAGTCGGACCAAGTCCAGCCGCCTGTGGAGTTCCTCGACAGGAACCTCGGCCTCCAGTCCCCTCGACTGCAGCAGCTCCCGGATCATGGTCCCGATCTTGCGCGTGGGGTTCAGCGCGTTCATCGCATACTGGGGGATGATCGAGATCCGCTTCAGCCGGAAGTCATTCATGGCTTCCATATCGTCGATCGGCAAGGCCACGCCATCCAGCATCACCCGTCCACTGACTCGCCGCATGGGGGGCTGCAGCAGGATCAGGCTGTGCGCCAGGGTGCTCTTGCCGCAGCCCGACTCGCCGGCCAACCCCATGATCTCCCTGTCCGCGACGGAAAACGTGGCGCTCTCCAGAGCGCGAACCTCCCCCCTCAGGGTCTGGTAGTAGACGGAAAGGCTCTCCACCTGCAGGGTCACGCCCTCACATCTCCCTGAGCTTGGGGTTGAAGACCTCGTCCAGCCCCACATTCGTCACGTACAGCGCGCCCACGATGGCGGTCAGCGCCAAACCGGGTGGAATGAACCACCACCATACGCCAAGAAGAAGGGCGCCCCACATGACAGCGTTGTTCATCATCAGTCCCAGCGACATTCCGGTTGTGGGGCCAAGCCCGATGAAGTCCAGTGTGGCGGCAATCAGCGTCGCCCCTCCGAATTGGAGGATGCAGACCAGCAGCAGATACGACATCATGTTCGGCGCGATTTCCGTGGCGATGATCTTCCAGGAGGGCATCCCGCTCAGCCTGGCCAGGTCGACGAAGTCTCTGGCGCGCAACGAAAACGTCTGGGCGCGAACCGCTCTGGCCACCCACGGCCAGGCGGTGAACCCGATGAAGATGCTCTCCATCACAATGCCGCGAACCTTGAGGTAGGCCGTGATGATCAGCAGAACTGCCATCGTTGGAATGACGAGGACAATGTTGGTCAGCACATTCAAGACTTCGTCGACCAGGCCCCCCCGATACCCGGCGGTGAAGCCGATCAGCACACCCAGGAGCGTGCCCAATCCTCCACCGATGGCGCCGACGAGGAAGGTCGCCCTGAGTCCATGGGCAAATTGCGAAAACACATCCTGACCGAACGTTGTGGTACCGAACCAATAGCGCGAGGACGGCGGCTCGGCACCACCGGGGTTCACGTAATCACGTGGGGCGTGGTCCGTCAGCAGCGGCCCGATGAGCGCCAATACGAGAAACACGAAGATAACGGTCAGCCCAATGCGAAGCTTGTTGTTTCTCAGCGCGAAGAAGAGAAACTCACTTCGCTTCAGCATCTCCCTCATGACATCTCCCCCGCCATTCCCCTTCGCGTCCTCGGATCGACAATCACATAGGCAATGTCGATCACGAAATTCGCCAGCAGCACGCCGATGATGATGAACAGGAAACAGCCCTGGATAAGGAAGTAGTCCTGGTTTTGAATCGCGGCCAGAAGCAGGTATCCAATTCCTGGGTAGGAGAACACGACTTCCGTGACCAGAGCGCCAGCCACGATGACGCCCAGCTGCAGCGCCAAACCGCTCAACTGGGGAAGGCTCGCATTCCGGAACGCGTATTTTCGCACCAGACGCCGCGGCGCTCCAAGGGCCTCCAGATAGTGAGCGTAGTCCGCTTCCAGCTCATAGATGATCATGTTCCGCATGCCGATCGCCCATCCACCGAACTGCACCATGAAGAGCGAGGCGAAGGGCAGGAACCAGTGCTTCAGCACACTCTCGATGAAGGCCCACGAGAGATGAGGCGTCATGGCAAAGCTGTAGGCGCCCGCAATCGGGAAGATGCCCAGGACAATCCCGAACACCCAGGCCAGCAGGATGCCGAGCCACATGTAGGGAGTGGCCGTCAGGATGTACCCGACCGGCAGGATCGTGTTGTCGAGCCACTTGCTCCGTGCCGCGAACGCCCCGAACCAGTTCCCGGCGAGCCAGCTCAGCAGGATGGCCGGGACCAACAGCGCGACGTCATAGGGAACCGCACGCATCAGCACTCTGGTCACAGGCTGCGGAAACAGGTACACGCTCGTCCCAAGGTCGCCATGGAAAAGGGCAATCCAGAAGTTGAGATACTGCTGCCAGATGGGCACATCCAATCCAAAGGCGCGGGTGTAGTATCCATACATCACCTCCGCCGCCTCGGCTCGCAGCTGCGCCCTCGACAGCATCGTGGTCACCGGATCCCCAGGCATGAAGCGCGGGATCAGCCAATCCAGGGTCACCGCAACCACGAAGGTCAACGCATAGATGAGAAGCTTTCGCCCGAAGTACTTCTTCACACGGAGTCCTCCGTGAGACAGGGCCCAGAAGCCCCCGCCCCTCCCACCTGGTGCGGAGGTGAGGGGCGGGGCTCGTGATCACATATCGTTCAAGCTCCAGTCATCCTATTGCGCAGGCTTCAGATTGGTGAGCGTCAGCAGACCACCCATCTGCCAGTAGCCAGACCAGGTGGAAGGCAGCGTCTTGGTTGCGCCCTGCGCTGCGGACGGCCAGTTGGTCCAGACCGCATTGCTGTACTGGGCCCACAGGCCATTGTACCACAGCGGGATCACGGGCATGTCTGTCAGCATCAGCTCCTGAATCTTCGAGCAGATAGCCTTCATGCCTGCCACATCATCCGAAGGCACCTTGGCAAGCTCGTCGACCAGGTCGAACATCTCCTGGTTGTCGTACCGGCCGAAGTTGCCACTGCCCTGGATCTCCCGGATGGGGTGATTGAACAAGAGGTTGTACAGCGTCCATGGGGTGTTGCTCATCCCGGCCCAGTTGTTCAGGGTCATGTCGAAGGTGCCGGTCGTGAGCGCAGTGTTCCAGGCACCGTAGTCCGGAGTCGCTGCAACGATGTTGATCCCGGCTCCCTGGGCGCTCTTGGCAATGACGCTGATCGCCTCCATCCAGTCCGTCCACCCGAAGGGGCAGGTGACCTCGAGCTGGATCTTCGAGCCGTCTGGCGCTTCCACAAAGCCATCGCCGTCGACATCGCGGTACCCGGCCCGGGCCAGGATCCTGCGGGCTTCGGCTGGATCATACCGATATCCCAGCCTCTTCACCACGTCCTGGTCGACGAACTGGGACAGCGATGGCAGCAGCCCGGTGGGGTTCGCAGCGCTGACCAGGTTGGCGTAGGCAACGTTCACGATGTCTCCGGTGTTGATGGCGAAGGCAAGGGCGAGCCGGAATGCCGCGTCGTCCATCGGCTTTTTCGTCGTGTTCAAGAACAGCACGGCGGTGTTGGCCGAGAGCATGAACGGAGCCTCAGCAAAATACGTCTGGACGTAGCCCCGGCTTGACAGGTCGGCAATGCCCGGCAGGTAGTTGTTGCTCAGATCGAGTTCGCCCTTGATCACCATCCCGAGGGCAATGTTGTTGCTGGCCACACGGATATCGACGATCCGCTTGGGGGCCGGCTTCAGGCCCAGCAGCTTCGTGGCCCACCAGTTCTCGTTTCGCAGCCACACGTTGCGGTCCTCGCTGTGCGACTCGTAGAGATAGGCCCCCGAGCCAACGGGGTTCTCGTTCGCCCCGCTGGTGACTTGCTCCTCCGTCCGGTCTTCCCAGAGATGCTTGGGGACGATCGGGAGATTGTAGACAAGGCCGTCCCATTCCTGGTAGAGGGGATCGGTGAATTCGAAGCGCACACCGTAGTCGCCGACAGGCGTGGCGCTGTTCAGGTAGTTCCAGGTTGGGCTGAACCACAGCGCGGCAAACTTCTTGCCCAGTTCGAAGGTGAAGACGACGTCGGCAGCCGTCATCGGTTCGCCATCGGACCAAGTGATGCCCTCCCTGAGCGTCAGCTCATAGGTGTCGGCATCGGTCCACCCTCCCCCCTTCGCCAGCCATGGCATGAATTCGCCCGTCAGCGGGTCGAACATGAAGAGGGTTTCGTATACCAGTCCAATGGTCCCCGAGGTATTGGCTTTGCTCCATGTGATGAAGGGATTCCAGTCGTTGGGTGGGCCCCAGGCTGCGCCACTGGTGTACAGCGTTTCGCCGCGCTCGAAGATGACCTCCGTCGGCTGCGGAACCTCGGTCGGTGTGGGCCGTGGTGGGGCCGGTGCAGCGGTTGTTGGCGTGGCCGGGGGCGGAGCCGTGGTCGCTGGGGCGCAGGCTGCGAGGAGCAGGCTCGCTGCCACCAAGATGGCCAGGGCGGAGAACTTGAGTTTCATGGTCCTCACTCCTTGTGACTTCAGCACGCCGCTTGCAGATCAGCGTATTGCCGAGCCGTCCGGTGTTTGCTTCCTTTCACCTCCTTACAGACAGACGCCGCGATGCTTGGCCTCTCCCGGCGGCACCCTCGGCGCAGGCGGGAGAAACCAGGCCCTTGTGCTGGCGTCACTGCCTTCGCCGGGCGCCGCATGACTCACGAATGATCAGCTCCGTCGTCATGATGATGCGGCGCGGCGGCGTGATGCCGTTTTCGATAAGATCGGTCAGCACTTCGACTGCCGTCATGCCGAAGCGAAGGACCTGCTGGCGAACGGTGGTCAGCGGCGGTTCCGACCGGGCAGCAGCGGGAAGATCATCAAAACCGACAACAGCAACATCATCCGGAACGCGCAGCCCGGCTTCGCGCACGGCGCGCAGCGCCCCGATCGCCATGATGTCCGACGCAGCGAAGACTGCATCCGGACGAGCCGGCAGCAGCTGCTGCATGGCGTAGTAGCCGCCTGCCTCGCTGAAGTCTCCCTCGGCGATCCAGGATGGGTCCACGTCCCGCCCGCGCTCCGCCAGTGCCCGCAGATACCCCTCCTTGCGGTCAATGCCAACCGTGCTGTGGATGGGGCCTGTGATCGTGGCAATGCGCCGATAGCCCAGGCGCGCCAGATAGCTGACCGCGCTATAGGAGCCGGCCACGTTGTCGACGTCAATGTAGCTGACCCCGTCGACGCGAGGTGGGCGCCCAACAATCACCAGCGGCACACTCGAGTCGATCAGCCGCTCAATCAGGCGATCGCCGATGTAGCCGTGTCCGGCCTGCGCCAGGATCCCATCCAGGTACCCCCGCCGCGCCAGTCGCGAGAATATCTTGTCCTCGTCCTCTCTGGCGCTCACCAGGAATAGTCCCAACGTGTAGTCCAACTGATTGCAGCCCTGCGCTACACCCTGAGTGAGGAGGGGGAAGTACGGATCGGAGAAGAACGAATTGACCGTGTGCGGCAGGACAAGGCCGATCATCCTCGAGCGCTGCGAGGCCAGGGTGCGGGCGGCCGCGTTGGGGTGGTAGTTCGCCTCGCGCACGATCTCGAGCACACGCTGGCGGACTTCCTCACGTACGTTGGGATGACCGTTGACAACCCGGGAGACGGTTGAACGGGAAACCCCGGCTTGCTTGGCGATGTCTTCAAGCGTCAGACCCGCCATCTCGTCGCTCGAGGCTTCTGCGGAAGCGCTCCCAAGACCGATTCCCGAGATGTGACCCCATACGGACGCCACAACCAGGCTTCGCCTGTATATGGGGACCTCTTGGGAGGGCTTCCAGAATGCGCTATAATTATACCGAGCTTCTGAGCCCCCGTCAACAGGTCACACCAAGGCTCTCGAGCCGCAAGACATAACCGACAGGCCCAGGCCGGCACCCCCTCCCCTTCAGGGACCGCCTGCCTGCCAGGCACAGCCAAAGACAAGGTCCCCGGACCAGAAGGCCCCTCGCCCGGCGAAGGAGGTACCCCCAATGACCCTGCCGAACATCCCCTGGGAGGAACGCCCCCGCGACAGCTCGGACATCGTCTGGCGCTACAGCCGCAATCCCATCATCCCCCGCAACCTCATCCCCTCCTCCAACAGCATCTTCAACAGCGCCGTCGTCCCCTTCCAGGGCCGCTTCGCCGGCGTCTTCCGCTGCGACAACCGCAAACGGGAAATGAACCTCCACCGAGGCCTCAGTGACGACGGGATCGAATGGACCATCGACAACGACCCCATCGAGTGGCACTGTGCCGACCCCGAGATCGCCCGCTACGAATTCCGCTACGACCCGCGCGTGGTCTGGCTCGAGGATCGCTACTACGTCACCTGGTGCAACGGCTACCACGGCCCGACCATCGGCATCGGCTACACCCACGACTTCCGCGAGTTCTTCTTTCTTGAGAACACGCTGCTCCCCTTCAACCGCAACGGGGTGCTCTTCCCCCGCAAGATCGGCGGCAAGTATGTGATGCTCAGCCGCCCCAGCGACCGAGGCCACACACCTTTCGGCGACATCTACCTCAGCCAGAGCCCGGACCTGATCCACTGGGGAGAACATCGCTTCGTCATGGGTGTCGGCACTGGCTGGCAGAGCACCAAGATCGGCGCCGGCCCTATCCCCATCGAAACTCCCGAGGGCTGGCTGCTCTTCTATCACGGGGTGCTGACCTCCTGCAACGGCTTCGTCTACAGCTTCGGCGCTGCCCTGCTTGACCTCGATCAGCCGTGGAAGGTCATCCGCCGCGGCGAGCCCTACCTGCTCTCGCCGCAGAAGGACTACGAATGCGTGGGCGATGTGCCCAATGTCGTCTTCCCTTGCGCCGCGCTCTACGACGACGCTACCGGGCGGATCGCCATCTACTACGGTGCGGCCGACACCGTCACAGCACTGGCCTTTGCCAAACTGCGTGATGTCCTCGACTTCCTGAAGGCCTCCCCGGGAGCGTAGACAGGCGCCAAGCAATGTTCCCGCGGCGAATTCGCTTCCGACGATTGCTCCTGCCCCCAGACCTCGTGGCGCCGCCCCGCGCAGCCCTCGTCAATGCCCCTCGCGGCGCGCGGCAACTTGCCCATGCATTGCACGCCTCAACGCAGGCGGTCCCCAGGACGCAGACGCATCAACTGCGCGCGTGGCCTGGCTTTTGGCGCTGCCGCGCCGCGCTCTACGCCCTCCCAGGACCGAGCTGCGCACTCTCTTCCGGCGGCCTCCTGCGCGCCGTCGCACCAGAGCAGCGGAGGACCCATGAAGTACGGCCACTTCGACGATGAGCGCCGCGAGTACGTGATCGAGACTCCAGACACCCCCCTGCCGTGGATCAATTACCTCGGCAGCGAGGAGTTCTTCAGCCTGATCTCCAACACTGCCGGCGGTTATTGCTTCTTCCGCGACGCGCAGCTGCGCCGCCTCATCCGCTACCGCTACAACAATGTGCCCCTCGACAGTGGCGGCCGACACCTGTATCTGCGCGATGACGACGCCGGCGAGTTCTGGTCGCCCACCTGGCAGCCGACCCGCCGTCCGCTGGACGAGTACTCCTGCCGCCACGGTCTGGGATACACGATCATCCGCTCCCTCTGCCGCGGCGTCGAGGCATCCATCTGCTATTTCGTGCCGCGGGGGGAAACCCTGGAGGTCTGGCAGGCGGACCTCACCAACCGCCGCTCCACTCCCATCAGCCTCTCTGTTTTCTCGGCGGTCGAGTTTTGCCTGTGGGATGCTCGCGACGACGCCACCAACTTCCAGCGCAACCTAAGCACCGGCGAGGTCGAGGTGGAGGGAAGTGTCATCTACCACAAGACGGAGTACCGAGAGCGCCGCAACCACTTCGCGTACTTCGCCTGCTCCGACCCCATCATCGGTTACGACACCCAGCGCGAAGTTTTCCTTGGCCCGTACCGCGGATGGGAGGCCCCCGTGGCTGTCGAGCACGGCGCTTGTTCCAACAGTGTGGCCCACGGCTGGTCTCCCATCGGCAGCCATCACCTGCGCCTCCGCCTGGCCCCGGGGGAGACGCAACGACTGATTTTCCTCCTCGGCTACCATGAGAACCCACGCCAAGAGAAGTTTGATCCCCCAGATTCCCAAACCATCAACAAACGCACCCTGCAACCCACGCTAGAGCGCTATCTCGATTCCTCCCTGGTCGAGGCGGCTTTCGCCAGCCTCCAGGCGTACTGGACCGATCTGTTGAACATCCTCCAGGTGGAGACTCCCGACGTCCACACCAACCGCATGGTCAACATCTGGAACCCCTATCAGTGCATGGTGACGTTCAACCTTTCGCGCTCGGCCTCCTACTTCGAATCGGGCATCGGGCGGGGCATCGGCTTCCGCGATTCGAATCAGGACGTGCTGGGCTTCGTCCACATGGTCCCCGAACGCGCCCGGCAGCGCCTGCTGGATCTTGCAGCCACCCAGCTGCCCAGCGGGGGCGCCTACCATCAGTATCAGCCGCTCACCAAACGCGGCAACGATGCCATCGGCAGCAACTTCAACGATGATCCCCTGTGGTTGATCCTGGCCGCCTCAGCCTACCTCAAGGAGACCGGCGACTGGAGCATCCTCGACGAACTCGTCGAGTACGACAACCAGCCCGGCTCGGCCACGCCGCTTTACGAACACCTGCGCCGCGCCCTCTCCTACACCCTCGAACGCCGCGGGCCGCACGGCCTTCCCCTCATCGGCCGCGCCGACTGGAACGACTGCCTCAACCTGAACTGCTTCTCCGACGAGCCCGGCGACTCCTTCCAGACCGTCACCAACAAGGAGGGCAAGGTCGCTGAATCCATCTTCATCGCCGGCCTCTTCGTTTTGGCCGCGCGCCAATTGGCCGACATCTCCGACCACTGCGGGCGCCAACCAGAAGCCAGCCGCTTCCGCCAGCACGCCGCCGAGATGGAGGCAGCGGTCGACGCCCACGGCTGGGATGGCGAGTGGTTCCTGCGCGCCTATGACGACTTTGGCGACAAGGTCGGATCAAAGGAGTGCAGCGAAGGCAGAATCTTCATCGAGCCCCAGGGCTTCTGCGTGATGGCAGGCATTGGCCTCCGGGACGGTCGGGCCGAGAAGGCCCTGGCCTCTGTCCGCCAGCATCTGGCCACCCCACACGGCATCGTCCTGCAGCAGCCTGCCTACTCCCGTTACCACCTGCACCTCGGGGAGATCTCCTCCTACCCCCCCGGCTACAAGGAGAACGCCGGCGTCTTCTGCCACGCGAACCCCTGGATCATGATCGCCGAGGCCATGCTGGGCCACGGTGACCGGGCCTTCAACTACTATCAGCGCATCAACCCCTCTGCCCGCGAACCGGTCAGCGACGTTCACCGCTGTGAACCCTACGTCTACGCCCAGATGATCGCCGGCCGCGATGCCCCGACGCACGGGGAGGCCAAGAACTCCTGGCTCACCGGCACCGCGGCCTGGAACTACGTCGCCATCACCCAGTGGATTCTGGGCATCCGGCCGGGACTGGACGGCCTGCACCTTTCGCCTGTGCTCCCCAACGGATGGTCCGGCTTTTCAGCCCGACGCCAGTTTCGCGGCGTCACCTACCACATCAAGGTGGAACGCCTCGGCCCTGGTAATCACGTCACCCTGACCCTGAACGGCCAGCCCGTTTCCGGCGACCTGCTTCCTCTGCCTCCGGCAGACGCCCGCGAGGTGCACGTTCATGCAGCCCTCGCCTGAGCTAGACACGCGGCCCATCGCCCGTCTCGGGCAGGGTTGTCCTTCGTCCTTGCCAAGAGCAGTGATGCAGCGGGCCTCCCCACATTAGGAGTTCCCATGGCCACGTACGGCTACTTCGACGACGCGCAGCGGGAATATGTCATCACAAACCCCCATACGCCCGTCAAGTGGATCAATTACGTTGGCAGCCTTGACTTCGGCGGCTTCCTCGACCACACGGGCGGAGCCCTCCTCTGCTACGGCGACCCCGCCCTCAATCGCATCACCCGTTACCTGCACACCACACCCGCCTCGGAATTTCGCGGCACGACGCTCTACCTGAGGCTTCGGCGTGGCCGTCGTCAGCGCATCTTCTCGCCCTACTATGTCCCCACCCTTGATCCTTTCGACCGCTTCGAGTGCCACGTCGGCCTCGGATACATGCGCTTCCTCACGGAGTTCTACAACATCTGCAGCGACATCACCGTTTTCGTCCCGCCGGGCGAACCGTGCCTTCTCCATGACATCCGCGTGGCCAACTTCGGCCCCCGCCGCTGCACCCTCGACGCCATTCCCGTCGTCGAGTACAGCCACCCGGACGCGCTCAAACAGTTCACCAACCTCGACTGGGTGCCCCAGACCATGCAGAGCCGGGCGGCCCCCGAGCCGGACGGCCGCCTGGTTCTGATCCAGTATCCCTTCATGTTCCGATCCATTCGCCTCAACTACTTTACGGCCAGCCTTCCTGCCTCCTCCTTCGACACCGACCGGCGCGCCTTCCTGGGCCAGAACGAGTACGGGACCTGGGCCCACCCTCTCGGCCTGGATCAAGACGAACTCAACAACACCCAGGCCGAACGCGGCGACAACATCGCCGCCCTCCTCATCCGCCTCGGATCGCTTGCGCCGGGAGAAACCCGTCGCCTCGTCACACTTCTGGGCCAGGCCTCGGACCTGCCTCAAGCGCGGGAGGTCGCCGCTCGCTGGTGTCATCCCCAGGGCGTTGAGGAGGGGCTGCGCTCGCTCCAGGAGTGGTGGGATGCCTACCTCGCCGCCTGCCAGGTGCGCACGCCCGATGCAGACTTCAACCGCATGCTCAACCTCCACAACCCGCGTCAGTGTTACGTCACCAAGACCTGGTCCCGCTACCTCTCCCTCTATCAGACTGGCATGGGCGCACGGTCGATGGGCGTGCGCGACACCGCCCAGGATGTCCTCGGCATCCTGGCCCATGCCCCCGCAGAAGCGGCACCGGTCCTGCGCACGCTGTTGTGCATGCAGAGGCCCGATGGCTCAGCCATGCACCAGTTCAATCCCCTCACCCTCGTCGGCGACGAAGGCGACTCACGCGAGGTCGAGGGAGCCCTTCACTACTACAGCGACGATCACCTGTGGATCGTCCTGGCCGTCACCGCCTACCTGAAGGAGACCGGCGATCTGGCCATCCTGGAGGAGTCAATCCCCTACTATGACCCCGGCCGCCGCGCCTTGCCACCGACGGGCCCGGTGCTCGACCATCTCCAGCGTGCCCTGGCGTTCACCCGCAGCGACACCGGAGCCCACGGCCTCCCCCGCCTCGGCTTCGCCGACTGGAACGACACCGTCAACCTGCGCCCCGCAGCGGAGTCGCTCTTCGCCGCGCACCTTTATGGCCGAGTCCTGCAGGAGATGATTGAGCTCTCGGAGCACCTTGGCCGAACGGCAGACGCCGAGTCCTGCAGGCGCGACTACCTCGAGATGCGCCAGCGGGTGAACGACCATGCGTGGGACGGCTCCTGGTACATCGACTATTTCGACGCCGACGGCTCGCCGCTCGGATCCCATCGCAACGCGCACGGCCGCCTTTTCCTCAACGGTCAGACCTGGGCCGTGCTCTCGGGCTTTGCCTTGCCGGAGCGCGCCCGCTCGGCGCTCGATTCCGTGTTCACTCACCTCAACACGCCGCGCGGAATCAAGCTCCTCACACCGCCGTACGACGGCTACGATCCCCATAAGGGTGGCATCACGACCTACCCGCCCGGCGCGAAGGAGAACGGCGGAATCTTCCTCCACACAAACCCCTGGGCGGTGATTGCTGAGGCTCTTCTGGGAAACGGGGATCGCGCCTACCTGTACTACCGCCAGATCAACCCGGCATCAGCCAACGAGCGCATCAAGGAATACGAGTGCGAGCCATACGTGTATGCGCAGAACATCCTGGCGGACGAACACCCACACTTCGGCCTGGCCCGTAATTCCTGGCTCACCGGCACCGCTGCCTGGGCCTTGCAGGCCGGCCTATACCACATCCTGGGCGTGCAACCGACCTATCGCGGCCTTCGCCTGCAGCCCTGCATCCCTTCACAATGGGAGGGCTTTTCCGTCCAGCGCGTGTTCCGCGGCGCTCGCTACCTGATCGAGGTCGAGAATCCGCAGCACGTCTGCCGCGGCATCCGATCCATGGAGGTCGACGGCACGTCACTAGAGGGCGATCTGCTGCCCATCCGGGGCGACGGCAAGGACCATCGCGTCCATGTTGTCCTGGGCGCGCCATGAAGCACGGCGACTACTACAGGCTTCCCACCGTCGTCATTCAAACGCCCTACCTGTGGGTGGAAACCCTCGCTCTCGCCGGGCCGCGACTCGTCCGCCTGTCCCTCACCGGCTCCACACAGAACCTGCTGGGCGAAACGCCGACTGCCGCATGGGAGACCCCCCGCGGCTTCTACCACCTGTACGGCGGCCACCGCCTGGGGGTCGCCCCCGATGTCCCCGGATGCAACGACCTGCCCGATGACGTCGGGGCCACGGTCGAGCCCCTCGAAGACGGCCTGCGGATTTCCCGCCCACCTGAAGTCGGGAGCACGGTCGCCAAGTCCCTCGACATCCGTCTGGATGCCGAGCGCCCGGCCCTCACCCTCCGCCAATGCCTCCGCAACGACAGCCCGACGCCCATCGACCTGCCTCCCTGGGCTATCACACAACTGCCGCTAGGTGGAATGGCGTTCCTCCCTCAGCCAACCTCTCCCTTCGATCCCGAGGGTTTCAACCCCCACCGTTCGCTCGTCCTGTGGCCCCATGCACACTGGGACGACGCACGCCTCCACATTCACGACGACTGTATCTTCGTCCGGGCAACGCCTAGCAGCCGACGCCTCAAAATCGGCTGCCTCGACACGCACGGCTAGATTGCCTATCAGCGGGGAGAAACGCTGCTCGTCAAGCGGTTTGCCGTCGACCCCGTGGCGCACTATCCCGACCTGGGCTGCAACGTCGAGGTCTACCTCGACGATCGCCACATCGAGCTGGAGACCCTCGCCCCACTCCGCTCGCTCGAGCCCCAGGCCAGCTTTGAGCATGTCGAACGATGGGAGCTCGATCTCGATCCCGAATCCTCCACGGCGGCGCAGCCTGCAGGCGCGCCGCCTCCCTTCCGCCGTCATGCCCAGGCTGCTGAAGACGCGCCGCGTTTAGCCAGCTCCGCTCGCCAGCAGCTCCGACTCTCGCAGACGCACCCCCACCGCCACCGCCAGCAGCATCAAGACCATCAGCGCCAGCAGCGAAGGCGTCATCGAGCCCGTGCTGGCGACCTTGAGACTGTCCATGGCAAAGATGAAGGCAATTCCGGAGATCTGGCCCATCAGGAGCAGCAGCCCGTTCGAAGTCCCCTCCGGCGTCGGGCGGGCGATCTCCGCGCCATACTGAAATCCAATCGGCCCGGCGCTGAGCAGGGCAAAGCCGAGGGTGAATGAGCCCAGATAGAGCAGGGCAGCGCCCTTGGCAAGGGTCACCCCGGCCAGGCCGGGGATGGCCAGCGCCAACATCGACGGGATGAAAGGCACGCGGCGCCGGCTGCGGTCGGAAAGCGCTGGCATCACCAGCGCTCCGATCACCCCTCCGATAATCATCAGGCCTCCCGCCAGCCCAGCCTGCGTGATGCTGAAGCCACGCGGCCGCACGATGTCCTCGATCCAGGTGGTGACGCTGTTGAACACTCCAAGACCGATGAAGAAGATGAACATCAGCAGCAGGAAATCGCGCTTGCGCAGCGCCTGCTTCAGGCCATTGAACATCAGCGCCCGCGCCTCTTCACCCGGCGGACCCGGCGGCGTCGGCGGCTGCTCACGCGCCAGAACCAGGAACACCACCGCTGCTACCGCCGCGCCCGTTCCGTAGATGAGCAGCATGCTCTCCAGCCCCACGCGCAGCGTCACAAAGGGCGTCAGTAGCATCCCTGCGAGAATGCCTAGGTACATTGCCAGGGAGCCGAAGCCCGAGGCTGTGGCGCGCTCCTCCAGGGGGAACCAGCGCGCCGCCACTTTCGTCACGGCGTTGAGAATGAAAGGCTGGCCGATGGCAATGCCAATCTGAGCGGCCAGAACCGCCGCGTAGCGGTCGGCAGCCAGACCTCGCATCAGCCCGAAGACCCCCGTCAGCACTGCGCCGATGCCCACGGCCGTGCGGAATCCGTAGGTGTCGATCACCCACGAGGCGGGAATCGAGACGAACAGGTACGCGATCATGAAGCACATCGACAGCAGCCCGATGCTCAGGTCCGAAACGCCGTAGTAGGCCGCGGCGCTCCCTGTGATCGGAGCGAATGTAATCCACAGCATCTGGTTGAAAGCCACTGCCAGCATGAAGCCGGCCAGGATCACCCAGCGATGGCCATATACCGTGAAGCTGGTCTGAGCCATGGACGTCTCTCCTCGAGCCCTGCCCGACGAGCGAGCACGATGCCCTCTCGATTAACCCCCCAATCCAGACGCAAGCAATCCGCCCGTGCGAACTCTCATCCAACGGGCCTTAGGGCCTCCCGGCTGCGGCTCGTCGCATGCGCCAGGGGCGACAATACACCTGCAGCCTTGCGCAGCTCTCGACCGCCCTCCAGCCCTCACCGCGCACTCTCACCGCCAATCCCATCACCTCGCCCACTCTCGCCAGCACCGAAGGAGGGCGGTGTCATTTCCGCCGTGCGCGTTGTTCACGGGCAGCTTCTAACTTGGAAAGGCCATTCTCCGAACTCACCCGCCCCGGTCATCCCATCTCGCGGCAGCAGCGTTCCCAGCAGGTGCCTGGCAATCAAGTCGCCGAGCATGCCTTCCACGAGGGTATGGAGAGCATTGCGTCCCACCCTTTGACATGACATGCCTGCACCTCCTCCGCCCTGTGCATCCCCCCACAAGTCGAGCGCGAGACGCAGCGCTCTTCTATCAACTCACTGCAGCTGACTCGGCCCGCCCGCGGCAAACGGCATGGTACCGTGCCTGCCAGGATGCGCGATAATGCGGCGAGCGATACGCAAGCCACCGGGCCACTAACCTCCTGGCCGTTAGCCGCTGGAGAGAGAACAGAGGACAAGTCATGTCCAGCATCTTGATCCTTGGAGGCACGGGTTACACGGGTGGATTGATCGCACGGCATCTGCTGACGCAATCCAAAGCACGGGTCACCATTGCGACACGGCACCTGAACAAAGCACAGGCATTTGCGGAGGAATTGAATCGGCATTTCCCCGGTCAACGCGCTGCCGCTGTCTATGCTGACGCGGCGAATCCAGGCTCTCTGCGGGCCGCATTTCGAGGCCAGACCCTGGTCGTGGTCGCCTCGCCGACCGCTGCCTGCGCCGAGAACGTAGTCCGCGCCGCACTCGTGACCGGTGTGGACTATCTCGACGTGCAGCTTGACGCCAGGAAATTGGGCCTACTGCAATCCCTCGCCGGAGAAATCAATGACGCCGGACGATGCTTCATCACCGAGGCCGGATTCCATCCCGGACTGCCTTCTGCCCTGGTGCGTTGGGCCGCCACCCAACTGGATGTTCTCGAGGGCGCCCTCACCGCTGGCTTTCTCAATATGGGCAGGAACTTGCCGTACAGCGAAGCCGTTGACGAATTGGTAGAGAGTTTCAAGCGATATCAGGGACAGGTCTATAGAGACGGCCGCTGGACAAAGTCGAACACATATGAAATGCGCAGCGTGGACTTCGGAAGCGACATCGGCCGGAAGCGATGCTATTCGATGTTTTTTGAGGAACTGCGCGCGCTGCCGGAGATGTATCCCTCGCTCAAAGAAGTCGGCTTCTACATGTCAGAGATGCACTGGATGACAGACTGGATCATCATGCCCATCAGCTGGGTATGGCTCAAGATAATGCCACGCGCCGTTCGTCCCATCGGCAGATTTCTCTGGTGGGGCATGGGCACCTTTCACAAACCGCCCTACCGGGTCGAACTCCAGGTTCAGGCCTACGGCCTGAAGGACGGGCAGCCGGTAGAAGTCCGGGCATGCGTTGCTCATGCCGATGGATATGAACTGACGGCCATCCCGGTGGTTGCCGCCTTACTGCAATACCTGGATGGATCCGCCCGAAAGCCCGGCCTCTGGATCATGGGACACCTTGTTGACCCCGTCCGTCTTCTGAAGGACATGAAAGACATGGGCGTGCAATGTGTGACCACGGTTCAAACAGGGGAAGCGCGGGGTCATCCCTCGATGCCAGGCAGCTAGCACGCGGTGCGGGCGGCTCTGGTGCTGGCCGCCGCCTTCGTCCTCTTCCTCTTCCCCATCGCGCGGCCCGGCGCGGGCCTCCTGAACTCGGTCCTTGCTGTCATACTTCTTCGCCTGGCAGCCTCTCGATATCCGGCAAATGCCCTGGGCTCCTCAACAAGGTGCCCCCATCAAGTCGCGTGACATCCTTGCTAACTCCCCAGAAGGCCTCCGGCCGTCTGGCCTGAAGAAACCTTGCACCCAAGCATGTCGCCGGAGCACGTGCCATCACTGGGGACGTTGTACTGATCCCAGCTTGCTGTCAGAAAATGGTCCCGTGAAGGTTCCTCCCAGAGTCTGGACGGGCTTTGACCGGCGCGACTGCTCGTCGCCCTCACCAAGGAACCGCGCTGTCTCCTTTCTCACGGGTTGTCATCCCCAGCCTGCCGGCAGGGCCTACTCTTCCGCCTTCCTCCGCCAGTGTTTCCATCCGGATCCACGCGTCGCTGCATCCGCTGCACGTCCGTTCCGTGCAGGAGGTGAAGATCGAAGGACATGGCGCGGCCTCCAGGCAGCCAGGATGCGCGGAGGTGTGGCCCGATTGGTCGAACAGTGGGCGCCGGCCCGGCTTGCGTTCGCGAGGGACTATGTCAGAATACGACGGTTCACCGACGGACGCCACTATTGCGCGAGTCCAACAGTCGCGTCCCATACTGTGCCGGCGTCGACCGCTGCTCTCACCGGGCATCAATCCCCTGGAGGAGGACGATGAACGAACTGGCCGCGTTCGGAACCTGTCTGGTCCTGTTAGCGCTGTTCGCCCTCGTCTTGATCCTGATGCGCTCGATCCGTCTGCTGTACCAGTATGAGCGCGGCGTGGTGTTCACGCTCGGCAAGTACACAGGCACACGCGAGCCAGGCCTGACGCTGATCCTGCCGATCGTGCAGTCGATGCGCAAGGTCGACATGCGCTTGAAAACGGCCGAGATCCCGCGCCAGGAGGTGATGACCAAGGACAACATCCCGATGCTGGTCAACGCCGTGGTCTATTTCCGCGTCGTCAACCCCGAGGACGTGATCATCAAGATCGAGGACCACGCCTTCGCCGTGCGGCAGTACACGCAGGCAGCGCTGCGCGACGTGATCGGGAACGAGGAGATGGACACGGTGCTGACCGAGCGCGAGGCCATCGCCGAGAATATCAAGAAGTTCGTCGACAGCGAGACCACCGGTTGGGGGGTCGACGTCGAGTCGATCAAGATTCAGGAGGTCGAGCTGCCGGCCGAGATGAAGCGGGCGATGGCCAAGCAGGCCGAGGCCGAGCGCGAGCGCCGGGCGGTGATCATCGCCTCCCAGGGCGAACTGAGTGCCTCCGAGAACCTGCGCCAGGCAGCCGAGAACATGGCCAGCAACCCCGGCGCGCTGCACCTACGCACGCTGCAGACCATCCGCGACATCGCCGCCGACCCCTCGGAGAAGATCGTGCTCTTCATGCCCTCCAGCCTCGAGCCGGTGCTGCGCCGGTTCGCCGGCAGCCCGCGGGAGTAGGACGGCGTGAACCTGGAACGCAAGGGCCGCTACCTACAGCTCGCCTTCAACTACGACGTCGGCCTGGTGCGGCGGGTGGTGCCGCGCCTCCGCTCCAGCGAGCGTGTGCTGATTGAGGCCGGCACGCCCTTCATCAAGCGCGCGGGCGCGGCCGGTATCCGGGCCATGCGCAGCCTGTGGCCGGGCGCGATCGTCGCCGATCTGAAGGTCGCCGACGGGGCGCTGGGCGAGGTCGAGCTGGCCCATCGCGCCGGCGCCTCGGCCGTCACTGTGCTGGGCAACTCGCCGACCGAGACGCTCAACCTGTTCGTGCGCGCGTGCCAGGCGCGCGGCCTGATCTCGATGATCGACATGATCGGCGTCGACGACCCGCTGCGGGTGGTGATGCGCATGCTGCAGCCGCCGGACGTGGTGGTGCTGCACCGCGGCCGCGACGAGGAGGGGACGCGCGGCAAGGTGATCCAGTACCGCCACGTCAACCGGCTGCTGAGCAAGTTCGACGTGCTCATCTCGGCCGCCGGCGGGGTGGACCTGAAGGAAGCGCGCTCAGCCATCTTCAACGGCGCCCACATCGTCGTCGCCAACCTGGTGGCGCCCGGCGACGATTGGGTGGGCATCAGCACCGAGGCCGATGTAGGCGCGATCGCCGACGAGTTCCTGGCGACGATCGCGTAGAGGGGCGCCGTCCCGCGCACCCCGGCACGGGCCCTCGCTCAGCACGCCGGGAAGGGCGAGCGCTCCTCCGGCGGATGCATTGCCAGCCATTCGTGTGTCAGGCCCGCTTCGCTCTGGCGCAGGCTCTTGGGGGCCTTGCGGTTGTCCGCAAGGCGGCACAGAGGATGCGTGGGGGGTCCCTGCGCCCAGAGCGATGTCGAACGCGTGAGGGAGGTCAGCAGCGGCGTGCGGGCCGCCGAGCATGCCCGGCACCGTCGCCTTGTCCAGCCCAGGCCCGGCTGGCCCTGGAACGCAGTCACCTGTCGTGTTGCGCTGTTCTCGAGCTAGGCCCCCATGGCGACCGCGAAGACGTCGTAGTACGTGCCCGCCCCGAAGCCATGGAACAGTACGTGATCCCCCGGGCGAAGGCGCGAAAGGTGCCGCAGGAAGGCGATCAAGTTTGAAGCCGCGCTGACATTCCCGAAGTCGCTCAGCAGCCAGGGGAGGGGGACTTTGATCCCTTCCCTGTGGAGATGTTTCTCAATCAGCAGGTGGATCTTGTAGTTGGCATGATGGGCGATGGCCACGGCGAGTGACTTGTTGGCCGTCCCTAATCTGCTCATCAGCGAGCAGTATTCCTGGTAGACCGCGGCAGCGACCTGAACCCCGGTTCGCACGAACAGCTTCACCATGCCCATCAACCCCGCCATCACCAGGGGCGCATCTCCCTCAGGCTCATGCATCAGGCCTGCCACCCGCAGGTGTGATGGCCCTGGCTTCGTTACCTCGACCAGGGACTTCCCCTCCCGGCGTTCCCGCGAATGGGGATAGTACATGCGCACCTGAAGCAGCCCTTCGTCGTCGAACGCCTCGTGGGTCTTGCCAGTCAGGAATTTCATGCTCAAGCCGGGGATCACCCCTATGGCGGCGGCGCCGTTTCCAAAGAGCTGCAGGGCGTACTTGTCACGGGCTCGATGGATGAAACGGCTCAACCCCTCAATACCGGCAACGATCACCTTCTTGCCTCGAAGCTCCTCGGCGACGTTCGTCTGCCCGGCTTCCGTCAAGGCGGGATTGAGGGCCAGATGCAGGCCGCTCATCGACCCATCGCACGCCTTGTGGACGCTCACCTTCAACGCAGTTCCCGGTATGCCGGCCCTCTCCGCCACGCGCGGAACGTAGTCGTCCAGCACGGGGCCGCTCACGCCGACGAGCACTCCCTCCACCTCGGAAGGGTCCCAGCCGTTGCTCTCTGCTGCCTGGCGGAGAAGCCGGGCACCCACCTCCATCTCGAGCTCCACATGCTCCTCTACGGAAAGCTCCGGAGTGTGGTGCCGGCTCACGAAACCAAGCTCTGCCAGATTGATAACCTCATCGTCCCTCAGGGGTTGGCCCAGGTATTCCTCAATCAGGCCCGGCAGGGCCGGGTTCTCGTAAGCAGGACCCCACGTCCCGTAGACCCCGCCCAGGCCCAACTTGGGATTGGTGACCTTCTCCACCCCTAACGGCACGCCTGGGCCAACCGGAACGACCGACATTTCGACGCCCGGTCGCTGGAAGAAAGAAGAAACGGTGCCTGAACCATCCTCCGAAGGGTAGTTGTCTCCCATCGCGCACCTCGCCTTTCGTACTCCGTGGTTCCCTGTGGACCTGTATCACTACAACACCGACAGGCCCTTCGGGACACGGAATGGAAAGAGCCGAAACCTGTGGCCATGGTGCATGCCTGCGGAAGAAATCAGCGGCCCCCCTTCTATCACGTCAATAGGGACAAGGACCCCTCGGCACTGCCCCCTTCCCACGGCCGTCCGCCATCCTCCAATACTGATCGGGTGCCATACGGGGCGAAAGCCCATCATATGCGGCTCCGCCAGATCGTTCTGGGACCAGCCGACTATCCTCACCGCACGCGCCAGAGGCGATAATAGGGCTGCGACGATGCCCAGCAGGCGACCACCCTCCAGCCCTCCTCGTCCGCGCGGCCTATCCTTCGGCCGAACCATACTCGTGGGACTGTTGCTCACGCCCGCCGTCTGCGCGCTGACGTTCTGCGGGCTCGTCTTCGTCACGCAGGCTGCCCTCGGCCCCGACGTCCCCTCCATCGACCTAGCCGGGATCCAGCAGATCGCCCTCGACCTCGGCCTGCTCCCCTCGCCCACCCCGACCATAACCAACACGCCCACACTCACCGCAACAACCACACAAACGGCCACGCCAACTCCGTCGCCGACCACCACTCCGACCCATACCGCAACTCCTACCCCCACCCCCACC
>CAZNRD010000009.1:0-101261 GCA_964575425.1 uncultured Anaerolineaceae bacterium
TTCCCCAACTTGGCCCCGGCCGCTTGACTGTCTCATATGTACTGGACGAGTACAGAGGCTTGCCGCCGGCACCAATCTGCCTTAGAATTGTGCATCCCACCCTGGAGATGCACGCGATGGCCAGCGACATTCTGAAGCGCGTCGTAGAGGACGGCGTCATGTTCGTTTGTCTGCAGTTCACCGATGTCACCGGCAGCGTGAAGAGCGTCGACATCCCGGTTGGCCGGCTTGAGTCCGCGCTGGCGGATGGCGTATGGTTCGACGGCTCGTCTGTCGAGGGATTTGCCCGCATCCAGGAAAGCGACATGCGGCTGGTCCTCGACACGGATACGTATGCCGTCTTGCCCTGGTCGAGTCCGGATCGGCGCAGGGCGCGGGTCTTTTGTGACATCTACTTGCCGAACGGCCAGCCATTCGCAGGCGATCCGCGGGGGGTCCTGCGTCGGACGCTGGCAAGGCTGGAGGCCCGCGGCTGGAAGTTCAACGTCGGGCCCGAGCCCGAGTTCTTCCTGCTGAAGCGAAACGGCCCGGATATGATCCATCCGGTCCCTTACGACGTCGGAGGTTACTTCGATTTCTCGGCAAGGGATGAAGCGCAGCGGGTGCGGACGGAGCTGATGCTTGCCCTGGAGGCGATGGGGCTGGAGGTCGAGATGGGCCATCACGAAGCGGCCCTGGGGCAGCACGAGATTGACTTTCATTTCGACGACGCGCTGCACACCGCCGACAAGGTGGTGACGCTCA
Organism: uncultured Anaerolineaceae bacterium; assembly: GCA_964575425.1. Classification (GTDB taxonomy): domain Bacteria; phylum Chloroflexota; class Anaerolineae; order Anaerolineales; family E44-bin32; genus DATEAV01. Next base: position 745 of record CAZNRD010000009.1, read on the forward strand.
AGTGCGCCGTGAAGGCTCTGGCTGCGCAGCACGGGCTGGTGGCGACGTTCATGCCGAAGCCGATCTTCGGCATCAACGGCTCCGGCATGCATACGCATCAGTCCATCTTCGACGCGCGCGGCGCGAACCTGTTCTATGACGGGAACGATCCCTACGGCTTGTCGCAGTTGGCTTACGGCTTCATCGCCGGCCAGATGCTGCACGCGAGGGCCATGGCGGCGGTGGTCGCGCCGACAGTCAATTCGTACAAGCGCATCGTGCCCGGCTATGAAGCCCCGGTCTACGTGTGTTGGGCGCAGATCAACCGCTCCGCCATGATCCGCATCCCCAGCTACTCGCCGGGCCTGACACAGTCGACGCGCGTCGAACTTCGCTTCCCCGATCCTTCCTGCAATCCGTACCTCGCTTTCGCGGTCATGCTGGCCGCCGGGCTTGACGGCATCGAGCGAAACCTGGCTTGCTCGGAGCCGGTGAACGACCTCAACATCTACGAGATGAGCCCGGAGGAGCTTGCCGAGCGTGGGATCACTCAGCTTCCAGGTTCGCTGGCCGAGGCGCTCGAGGAACTGGCTGCAGACCAGGTGCTCGTCGCGACTCTTGGGCAAGAGGTGCTCGACGCGTTTGTGCGCGCCAAGCGCAGCGAGTGGGAGGAGTACCGGACGCGGGTGATGGACTGGGAGGTCGAGTACTACCTGGAGAAAGCGTGAGGCGGGCCGCCGCTCAGAAGCGGATGGGGCTGAAATCCGTGTACCGGTCGAAGTAGTCTTCCTCTTCGGCGCGCTTGAGGGCGTTGACGACGAGGTACGTCAGGGGAGTGGCGGCGGCCTCGTATGCGCTTTTCACCAGCCACTGCACGAGGACCATCTGCGCCAGGGCTGCCGCCGGGAGCAGGCCGGCGAACGCCACCGTGAGAAACGCGGCGGAGTCGACGGCCTGGCCGGCGAGCGTTGAAGAGATCGTGCGCAGCCAGAGGTGACGCCCGGCGGTGCGCACCTTGAGCCGCGCCAGCACGAATGCGTTAAGGAACTCCCCCATCAGGTACGCGAGGAAGGAAGCGAGGAGCAGGCGAGGCGTGAAGCCGAGGATGGCGTCGTAGGCCTGCTGGGCCAGCGAGGGCCCAGCGTACGTGCCGGCTGTCCATAGGGCCGAAGGAGGCAGCAGACCACCAACCCAGATGGCGATGACGGCCAGCAGGTTGCAGGCGAAGGCCGTCCAGATGGCGCGGCGGGCCTGTGCGTAGCCGTACACCTCCGTCAGAATGTCACCGAAGATGTAGGCGAGGGGGAACAGGATCACTGCCGCCGGCAACTGCAGGCCAGCCAGGTCCACGATCTTGACCGCGATGATGTTGGAGACGACCAGGGCCGTGGTGAAGGCAGCCACGACGGTGGGAAACCAGCGATACCTGCGCATGTTGCTGATCAGCGCCGCCTGCCGTACTCGGCCTCGACGGTGATGCCGATTCCGCCTCGCACCCCGAAGGCCGCCTCAACCCGGCACCAGCGAGGCTGCAGCGCCGCAACCAGATCGTCCAGGATCTGGTTGGTGACGTGTTCGTGAAACACGCCTTCGTTGCGATAGGACCAGAGATACAGCTTGAAGGACTTTGACTCAAGGATGCGCTGATCGGGGATGTACTCCACCGTCAGATGGGCGAAATCCGGCTGCCCCGTGGCCGGGCAGACGCAGGTGAACTCATCGCTCTCCAGGCGGACGACATAGTCGCGGTCCGGATGGTGGTTGGGGAAGGTTTCGAGGCGCTTGCTGGGCTCGGCCTTTCGCCCCAGCAGGGTCAGCCCTTTAAGGTCGGAGGGTTCTGTCATGGCTCTGCCCTCGCTGGTGCGGGTCGGGATTGCCGTGCCCGCACCTTATCCCAGGTCCGGCAGAACGTGCATTGGCCGGGGTTTGAGGTTGGTTGGCGGCAGGTGGGGCAGGGATGGAGGGCAACGCCCTCGCCGGACCGCGGCTGGGCCAGCAAACCCTCCTGCTTCGCCTGAAGGAATGCCAGGTAGAAAGAGAGCTTCACGCCCGGGCGGTCGGCCTCCATGCGATTCAGGACGTCCTTGTAGTAGATCGAGGTCGAGCCAACCGCGTGTGGGCACTCGTCGTAGATGTACTGAATGCCTCGCAGGAGGGCGTAGGCCGCTGTCTCTCGCTCGTAGAAGCGGCAGAATGGCTTCACCTTGCGGGCGAAGCCGTCAACCGAGGCCTCGAGCACGGGTCCCTGCCGAGCGAGATAGCCAACGGACCAGTTGAGTGTGTTGCCGAAGAGGACGGCGGCCTCGTCGTCGAGGTTGTGGCCGGTGGCCAGCACGTCGTAGCCGCCTTCGCGCGCCACGCGGTTCATGATGTGGCGCTTGGTCAGGCCGCACAGCGAACAGGGCTTGACCTGGCCGCGGTGTGTGAGCGAGGCGGCTTCTGGGATGGTCGCACCTTCGGCCTGGGCCACGTCGACGACGGTCAGACGCAGGCTGCGCGCGGTGGCGAACTCCCCTGCCAGGCGCTGTGACTCGGCCGAGTAGCTGATGCCGCCGTCGATCCCCAGGCCGATGTACAGGCCGTCGGCGTGATAACCCAGACGGTGCAGCACATCCCACAGGCTGAGCGAGTCCTTGCCGCCCGAGACGGCCACGAGGATTCGGTCGTCCCAACCGAGCATCCCATACTTCTCGACGAAGCGCTGAGTCTGCTCGGGGAGCCACTCCAGGAAGTGCTCGCGGCACAACGCCAGCTTGTGCTGGCGCATGTTGATGGCCGCCTTCTGGCCGCACCTGCGACAGCGCATCGGGACTCTCTCAGCCTCCGACCCTGTGTGGCGCGCCGCCTGAGATCACCGCCACCAACTTGATATCCTCACCCTCCCGAAGGATCTCATCCTCGGTGATGAGCACGCCCTGCCGCGTTGCGAGCACGGTCTCAGGAAGTATGCCTACGTGGAGCAGCGCGTCCCGCAGCGTCATGCCGGGCCGGACTTCGTAGGTCTTGCCGCGCAGGACTATGTGCACACTCATCGGTCTCACATACCCGTTAGGAATTCTACCCCACGCAGTCCAAGAAGGTCAAACGAGGCGGTGCGAACCCGGCGAGAAGCGTCGTTTTCGTGTGGTGGAGGCGGCGTCTGCCGCCTAGACCGTAGGCAGGGGAGAGGGAGTGGCGGGGCGATCGGATCGGCCTTGCTCCTCAGCGAGCAGGGCCTGGAAGGCGGCGATGGAGACCTCGAGCATCTTCGCATCCGGCTCGCGCGTCGTGAGGCGCTGCATGGCCAGGTTGGGGGCGGCCAGGGCTCGTGCCCAGGAGAGGTGCGACCAGCGCGAGGTCAGGCGGATGTACTCGTAGGCCAGGCCCGCCAGCACGGGGAGAAGAAGCAGTCGGCTGGCGAGGCGCGCTGCCAGTGGCAGTGGGCCAAGGGCGCTGAACAAGACGATCGATAGCACGACCAGCGTCAACAGGAAGGCGGTGCCGCAGCGAGGATGTTCTCGCGGAAACCGGGCCACCTGCTCGGTGGTCAGCGGTGCTCCGGCCTCAAAGGCATTGATGGTCTTGTGCTCTGCGCCGTGGTAGCGGTAGACCCGTTCGACGTCTGACCACAGTCCGATCGCCCAAACATACACAATCACGAGGGCCAGGCGGACCACACCCTCAAGGACGTTACCCCACCAGGCGGTCCAATCCCACACTTGCTCGACCCAATGGGCCAGCGCCGCGGGCAGGAGGAAGAACACCCCGACGCCGACGGCCAGCGCGGCGACGAGGCTGAGCGCCATCGGCAGTCCGCTGACCCTCTGCTTCGCACCCACCTGAACATCGGCCGAGAAGGCCAGGGCGCGCATGCCGAGGACCAGAGCATCCCACAGGAGAAGGAGGCCGCGCAGGAATGGAAGCCGTGCCATGCGACTCTGATACAGCCTCCCCAGCCGCAACGTCTGCACGACAAGGCTGTTGTCGGGGCTTCGCACCGCGATGGCACACGCGCGCTGACCGCGCATCATCACGCCCTCGATCACCGCCTGCCCACCGTAGGAGGGAAGCGACCCGGGTGTCGACTTCTTGTCGACGTTCATCAATGCTGGTCGTCCCGCGGATGTCCGTCGCGGCTCATTGGGTGTACTCGGCTAGGAAGCGGATCGTGGCCTCGATGCCGCGATAGAAGGTCGGCAGGTGCTGCTTCTCGTTGGGCGCGTGCAGATTGTCGTCGGGAAGGCCGTAGCCCAGCATCAGCGTCGGGACGCCGAGGAGCTGCTGGATCATGCCAACCACCGGCACACTGCCGCCCATCCGGGCAAAGAGCGGCGCCTTGCCCCACACGGACTCGAGTGCCCGAGCGGCCGCCCGCACCGCCTTGGACTTGCGGTCAATGATGGCCGGATGGCAGGAGGCGTGCTCTACCACTTCCCAGGTCACCGAAGGCGGCATGTTCGACTCGAGATAGGCGAGCAGGCTCGTTCGCACCTGATCCGGTGTCTGGTTGGGGACCAGTCGCATGGAGATCTTGGCCACAGCGCCGGATGGCAGGACGGTCTTCGAACCTTCGCCCGTGAAGCCGCTCAGGAATCCGTTGACGTCAAGCGTCGGGCGAACTGTGGCCCGCTCGGTCGCCGTGAAGCCAGGCTCACCTGCCAGCCGGGGGGCGCCTGTCTTCTGCAGCCACCAGGCGTCGGTCATCGGCAGGCTTGCCAGCTCCTTCCGTTCTTCCCGGGTGAGTGGCAGCACGGTGTCATAGAAGCCGGGAAGTGCAATCCGGCCGCGACGGTCCTTCATACCCGCGATCACCCGACACAGGACGTTGGCCGGGTTTTCCACGGCGCCGCCGAAGGTGCCGGAGTGGAGATCGGTTGCCGGGCCCTTCACCCGGATTTCCAGGTAGATCAGGCCGCGCAGTCCGTAGGTCAGGGCCGGGAGGTCGGGGGCCAGGATTCCGGAGTCCCCGTTCAGGCAAAGGTCGCAGGCAAATCGATCCTGGTGCTGGCGCAAGAAGGGCTCAAGATGCGGCGAGCCGATCTCTTCCTCTCCCTCAACGAGGAACTTCAAGTTGAGCGGCAGGGCCGTGGTACGGATGAGCGACTCGATGGCCTTGAGATGGGCCACCATCTGGCCCTTCATGTCGGAGGCGCCGCGCGCGTACAGGTTCTCTCCTCGGATTTGAGGGTCGAACGGATCGCTCTGCCATAGCTCGATGGGATCGACGGGCTGGACATCGTAGTGGCCGTAGAAGAGTAGAGTGGGGGCACCAGGTCCGGCCCGGCGCCACTCTCCGGCCACCACCGGGTGGCCCTCGGTGGGAAGCACGTCGACCGCCTCGAAGTCGAATGAGCGGAGCTGATCTGCCAGCCAGTCGGCTGCCCTGCGCATGTCGCGCTTGTGCTCGGTGAGGGTGGATACCGAAGGGATGCGGAGGAAAGCCTTGAGGTCTTCGAGGAAGCGAGAGTGGTGCTCTCGGGCGTAGGCGATGGCAGCGTCTGGTGAGGGCATGCGGAAACCTCCTGCGGTGCGGATGACTTGCCGAAACCCGGGCAAGGGAGGCGCCTGGCCGGAGCCGCCGCCAAGCGGGCGCTTGGGTCGATGGGAGTTCCCCGGGTCCAGGGCGCGGGCATTATAGCCCACCCATCAGGCGCGGCCAAGGGGGATGGTGTTGGTCTGAGGCCACTTGACGGCGGAGGATCTCAGCCGTGCCGAGGGGCTGGACGCACGGTGCGGGTCCGTGATAACCTTCCCTTCACTTTGCCGGGTTGGAGTTCTCCGCGCGGGAGTTGGCGCCTTTCCTCGCCTAGCCGGAGAGGGAGCGGTCGTCGACGGGCGGGTGGGCCGCGCACGCAGGCCCTTGCGTCGGCGAAGAGGTCACCTGCGTGGGCGGCATCCGGAGCCGTGGTCTCAGGCGTCTGACGCGTGGGACCACGCGGATGCGACCTCCGTGGCGTGCTGATTGGATGTCCCAGTCTGTGGCGCTTTCCGACTTGCCTGAGCTGGAGATTGTGCCAGCCGGTGCCGTCCGGCCGCATGAGCATGTCGACCCCGATCGGGTGCAGCTGCTGGTGGACCGTCTGCGCCGGGATGGCGTGCTGCGGAATCCCCCGATCGTTCTGCGTGTCGGAGAGCGCAACGAACGCTTCGTTGTGCTGGATGGTGCCACTCGGATGCTTGCCGTGGGGATGCTCGGCCTGCCTCACATCCTGGTGCAGGTCGTCCATGCCGGCGCGACGAGCGTGACGCTGGAGACGTGGAATCATGTCCTGCGCGAGGTCCAGCCCGTGGAGCTGTTGGGGGCGATCGAAAACCATCCAGAACTCGCCCTGGTGCACTCCGACGAGGATCGCGCGGCGTTCAACCTCAGCGCAGGTGGGACTCTGGCGTACCTGGCCCTGAGGGGTGGGCAGATTCTGGAGGTTGTGGCAGAGACAGAGCCGCTGGCCTGGTGCATCGCCAACCTGAATCGTCTTGTAGGGAGCTACCAAGGCAGGGCGAGGGTTGAGCGCGTTCCGCCGACCGGGGCGCGAGGGGCCGAGCGGATGTACGCGGGGATGGCGGCGCTGGTGGTATTCCGTCGTCTGGAGATTGAGGACGTCGTGCGGGCAGCCGCGGCCGGGCATTTGCTGCCGGCTGGGCTGACACGTTTTGTGGTTTCGCCGCGGGCGCTGCGGGTGAACTACCCGCTGGAAGAGCTGGCATCTCCCCTGGCGCTTGAGGCGAAGCAGGAGCGGCTGGGGGAGTGGGTGAGGGAGCGCGTGGCAGGGCGTCACGTCCGTTACTATGCCGAGGCGACCTACTTGTTTGACGAATGACGCCATGTTGCGCATAGCCGACGCAGGGATCAGATCGAGTTATCCGAGAGTTGTGTGCATCCGGGGAGAGGGCTGCGTGGGTCGCGGGATTGGTGGGCGGTTTTGCGCTGGCTGGGCGCTCTATTGGGAGTAGGAAATACCTCGGCGGCGGCCAGGGAAGGGCTCATGGTCTACTGCCGGTGCCGGGGGGAGCGCCGGCGGTTGGGTGCAAGAGCAGAGACCCGGGTATATAATGAGGCGTCGAGGCCTGGCGGCGGGGTGCGCTCTTTGGACGTTATTGAAGAGCGCGCGAGCGCCGGCAGGAGAGTGCTGGGAACGGGTGCAGCCGGAGCCGGGGGCGCGCCCGGCGTCCAGGGATGACAATGGACCTTCGGTCCCTCGATCCCACAGAGGCGCCACGACCCCCTGCGGAGACGACATTCCGTGAGGCATGGGCCGAGCCATGCCCGGATAGCGTGCATGTTCGCCCCAGTCTGCACCTGACCCCTTTCCAACGAGGGGCAGGCATCGACATCATCGGTAGCGACGAAGCAGGCGAGAAAGTCACCAGCGTCAGGTGCTTGACGCTTCTGCCCCGGCTGTGAGCCTCACGATGGATCTGCCGCCGCGACGAACCATGGGGAGTACTGGGCACGGCTCTTGCTCCACACTCCTGAGCTTGAGCCGGTCGATCAGACACAGGTCACATTCTCGATGACGGGGAGAACTCCCTCTCGCCAGGAGACCGATGTCCAGGCAGGGTAGGGCTTTCGACGCCGTCCTGCGGCATGCCATCACGGCCCCGAAGTTCGAGGCCAACCACCTGCACCGCGAGCGGCTGGTGGACGCCATCCATGCGAACATCGCGCGCAAGCTGATTGCCATCGCGGCTCCACCCGGCTACGGGAAGACGACGCTGCTCGCCGATTTCACCGTGCACACGGAGCTGCCCGTGTGCTGGGTGCGCCTCACGGAAGACGATGCCGATGTGATGCGGCTGGCGTCGGTGCTGGCGGCCTCGCTCCAGCGCCGCTTCCGGCGCCTGCGCGGGCTGCCGAACCTGGCGGCTTTGGCGGGTGGGCCGCCCGCGGCCATTGCGCGGTCGTTCGCCGACGTCATCGACGCTCGCGTGGACGAGCCTTTCGTCATCGCCTACGATGATGTCCATCTGGTGAATCACTCCAAGCCCGTCCTGGAGTTCCTGGACTCCTTCCTCGAGGTCCAGCCAGATCAGGTGACGACAATCGCAGCGGGCCGGGAGGTGGTCGAGGTCTCCCTGGCGCGATTGATGGCGGAGGGCGCGCTGGCCGGCTTGGGGCCTCACGACCTGGCGCTGGACCGCGACGAGTTGATGGAGCTGGCCCATCGGATGATGGGCATCGAACTGGAAGGCGAGGCAGCCGATCGGCTAATCGAAGAGACGCGAGGCTGGATTACGGGCGTGCTGCTGTCGGGCATGCTCGCCGGCAGCGACTGGGGCAGGCTGGCGCAGGGGCCGAGACCGATGGTCTATGAGTACCTGGCCTCGGTCGTCCTCAACCGGCAGCCCGATGACCTGCGGCGCTTCCTGCTGGACTCGGCCGTGCTGCCGGTGATGACCTCCGCCGCGTGCGACCATGTGCTGCGACGAACAGACAGTGAGCGCTACCTGTCCCGACTGCTGCGCGGCGGCCTGTTCGTGACGGCGACGGATGAGAGCCCGCGCACGTTTGAGTACCATGCCCAGTTCCGCAGCTTCCTGCTGGATTCGCTCAGGAGCAGCGACCCTGAGCGGCTGCGTGGGCTCCGGATGCGAGCGGCCAGTTACTTGGCGGAGCACGGTTCCCCGGAGCATGCAGTGGAGCTCTACCTCGAGGCTGGGGCCGTGCGCCGCGCGGCGGAGCAGGCAGATAGGCATGCCCAAGCGATGTTCCGCAGCGGGCGTCTCCAGACGCTCGCGTTATGGGCGGATAAGCTCAAGGCCCAGAAGCCAGGCGCGCCGCAGGTGTTTGTGGCTCTCGCTAAGGCCTACACCGACCAGGGAAACCTCGAGAAGGCAGAAGATGCCCTGCGCGAGGCAGCGACAGCAACGAGAGAAGGGCGAGATGCTCAGCTTCGTGGCGAGATCGACAGCCAGCGTGCCCTCATTGCCTGGTGGCGAGGGGAGTTCCATCGTGCGTTCGAACTTGCCGACACCACCCTGAGGAGTCCGAGCGGGGCGAGGGGTGGGTCTCCCAAGATCGTCAGCCTGCGTGTCAAGGCGCTGGCCATCGCCGGTCTGAAAGGCGACCTGTCGGAGGCAGAGGCCCTGCTGAAGGATGCCCTTCGGCTGGCCGAGCAAGCGAAGGACGTCTACACCCAGTTCCACGCTCTGACGGACCTGTCGATGGCTGAGACCGCGTTGGGCCGGCCTCACGAGGCCTACGCCGCCAGCCTGCGGGCGCACGAGATCATGCAGTCGATCGGCAGCCCATATCCTCTCTCGCACTCTTACAACAACCTGGCCGTCGATGCCCACCTCCAGGGCCGCTACATGGAGGCGATGCAGTTATTCAACGAGGCGGCCCGCTATGCTCGCTTGGCCGCCAGCCCGCAGCAAGAGGCTGAAATCCTCTTCGGCCAGGCCGACCTGTTCTCGGACCTTGATCTCGCGCTGCAGGCGGCCGAACTCTACGGCGAGGGGCTGGCGTTGGCCACGCAGTTGAGCAGCAATCGCCTACTCCGCTATGGGTGCGTGCAGAGCAGCGTGCTGCACCGGAGGCGAGGTGGGGTCAGCCTGGCGCACGAGTGGCTGCGGCGCGCGATGGCCCTGGACCAAGGCTCACCGGCGCCGGCCAGTATCGAGATCCAGCTCGCGGCCCTGGAGGCGATGGTCTCTCCCGCACGTGCCCGAGAGCGCCTGGGTGCCCTTCTGAGAGGGAGTGGCTCTGAGCTCGACGCCAGCGAACGGACACAGGTCCTGTACTTCCTCGCCAAGGCGGCGTTGGTGGCTGGCGACCTGGGCGAAGCCCGCTCTGCGCTGGACGATGCGCTCTCCTGGGCCGGCGGGCATGGGACCGAGCAGATACTGGCGGGCGAGATGGCGGCCGATGGGGAGATGCGCGACTTCGCCCGCGGCACGCTGAGCTCAAATCCTGTGCTTTCGGTCATCCTCCACCGCATCGAGACGATGCGCGTCGTCGCAGAGCAGCACCGAGAGGAACCTGCCGAACGAGCGGAGGCTGCCAAGCTCGAGATCCGGGCGCTGGGACGGCTCAGCATCCGCTGGCGAGGCGAGGAAATCTCTCCGCTCAAACCGCTGGCCAAGGAGCTGCTGTGCTTCCTGGCCGACCGCCAGCCGGTCGAGCGCGACGAGATGCTGGAGGCTTTCTGGCCCCATTACAGCCCCGGCCGGCAGAGTTCCAACCTGCATACGGCGGTGTACTCGCTTCGGCGGCTTCTTGGCAAGGACAGCGTCGTTCAGTCGGGGACGGCCTACAGTCTGAACCCCGATTTGAATCTGGACTTCGATGTGGCTCGATTCGAACGAGCGGCCGAGGTCGCCGAGGGGCTTCCACCTGGGGACCCGAGGAAGATGTTCGCGCTGACGGCGGCCCTGAATTGCTATGGCGGGCACCTGCTTCCGGAATCGGGTTCGGAGTGGGTTGTAGAACGGCGGCGGGCCCTGGAGATGCGCTACCTCGACCTGCTGGCCAGCCACGCCGACGAGGCTATGGTGCGCGACCAGCCGCAGCGGGCCCTCGCCACCCTGCGGCATGCCCTGGAAATCGATCCCCTGCGCGACGATACCAACCTGCGCTTCCTTGAGACCCTCGGCCGCCTCGGTCGGCGCAGTGATGTGGTGGCTCACTACCAGCGTTACGTGAGGCTTCTTGCTGAGGAACTTGGCCTCGATCCGCCTGAGAGTGTGCGGCAGGTCTACATGCGCCTGATCAGCTAGGCGGGAGGGGGCGAGGCGAGCCCGCCCGTTTAGCGACGGTGTCGGTCCGATTTGCGCAAGAAGTGGTCCGTCCTGCCCCCAGGCGTTGAGAACGCGTTGAGACCCCGGGTGTATCATAACGTCAGAGTGGACCGATTCCAACAGGAGGTTGCCATGCACCGCTGCCCAAAGACAGGCGGGGGTTCGTCGTAGCGGCCCCGGCGTCCCAGAAGACAAGAGAGACTGCGAATCTGAGGCTACGCGGCGAACCAGCTGCATAGCGGCGAACGTCTAGTCTAGTCGCCATTCGTCCGGCAGCGAGGCGAGAGGTCTTGCTGCCTTTGTTTTGTCAACCATCCGTCGCATATTTGTTCTAGAGAGGTGCAACATGTCTATGCAGGCCCTGAACCAGCTCGTCGCTCGCTCCATCATGGACCCCGGCGTCGTGCAGGCCTTCTCCGCCGGCAAGATCGGGGATGTGCTGGCGGACCTCGACTTCAGCCCCGAGATGCGAGGCCGCCTCGTCGACCTCAGCGCCAGCACGTGGGCGGAGTTCGCCATCATGGCGTACCGCCTCGTGAAAGTCGCAGCCCAGCCGGCGACTCGCATCCAGCTGCCCTCGCCGGCCGAAGGACTGGTCCCCGGCGAGGCTAAGGCCAGCAAGCGGCAGGTGGCATGATCTCCATCACCCGGGAAGAGTGTCAGTGGCTCCTGCGCAACCTGGCGCGGGGGCTGGTCGAGTACCTGGGGGTCGCCGAACCTCCGGTGCCGGTCGAAGAGTTGCTCCAGCACCCCCCGGACCTCTTCGACATGGACTTCGGCGTGGTGAACATGTACTCACATCTGTGGGACGCCACCTTTGCCCGCACCCCCAGCCAGCGCGGAAGCATCTTCGTCCGCATCGACCTCGCCCCTGAGGATCGCCGGTTCTCCCTGGCGCGCGAGACGCTCACGGCGCTGATCACCAGCGAGCATGGGCGCGCCATGGGTCTCCCGGACCTGCTCCTGCCTCGCCTGCGCGAATGGGCAGAGTTCTTCGCCCGGCACTTGCTCGCGCCAGATCCGCTCGTCGAGGCCTATCGCCGAAGCGGGGGAAGCGAAGAGCGCTTCGCTGAGGTCTTCGCCGTCCCACCGCGGGTCGCCGACCTGCGCTGGGCGGATCCGGACCTGCCACTGAACTGACCTGCGATCAGCCGATTCCACCCAGCCGGCCCTCCCGGCTGGGTGTCTTGCCCTTTCCCGCGGTTGGCATCATCCTTGCACGGCGGCTACCAGCGTCTGCGGCTGCACATGTATAATCCCAACCCGCGTATCCATGCAGGATTCGGTTAGACCGGTGGCAGGCCCGAAGTCGGACTCTCCCCCTCACTCGAACAGCGGCGCGCGCCGCGGCGCGCGCGGCATGCGCCTTCTTCTGCTGACGAGCCTGTTCTTCGTCCTGGTGGTGTCCGCTCTCGGCATGCCTGTTGCACTCCAGCCGGCCCCCACTCTCGATCCTACCGTGGCCGCGCTGGCGACTGCACTCCACTTCACGGCCACCACAACGGCCACCGCGCTCCCGGCCTCACCCTCCGACACGCCCAGCCCGGTCCCAACCCGCATCGCTCCGTCTGGAAGCCTGGTGTTCGCGGCCAGGCAGGCAGGCCGCACGCACCTGTACGCCTTCACACCCGGAGACGCTCAGGCCGTTTCCCTCACGACAGGATCATGGGATGATCGAGACCCTGCCTTCAGCCCCGACGGCCAGTGGCTGGCATTCGCCTCCCACCGCGATGGCAACTGGGACCTGTACCTCTTGCACCTGGCCTCAGGCGAGATCGTCCGCCTTACCCGGACGCCTGCCTTCGAGGGCAAGCCCTCCTGGTCGCCGGACAGCCGCTGGCTCGCCTATGAAACCGATGCCGGCGGCGACCTCGACATCTGGGTGCTGCCCACCGACGGGACCCAGCCGCGGATCCAGCTCACCAATCAGCCCGGCCTGGACATGTCGCCCTCGTGGGACCCAAATGGGCGCCGCATCGCCTTCGTCTCCGACCGCCAGGGGAGCCTCGACGTCTTCCTGGCCGACCTCGACAACCCCGACAGCCGTTTCACCAATCTGACCCAGTCGCCCGGCGTCGATGAGGACCATCCGGCCTTCAGCCCCGATGGAAACCGCTTGGCCTACAGCGCCTTCCAGGAAGGCATCCAGGAAGTGGCCGTGCTCGACCTCTCACATCCTGGCCGGCCGGCGCTGGAAATCGGTCAGGGCGGGAGACCAGCTTGGTCCCCGGACGGCACCGTCCTCCTGGCGATCCTGCAGACGCCCTATCGAACCATCCCCACGGCCTATCCGCTGGCGGGCGAAGGCATGCTGCCCTTCGGCTTTCCCATCCACCCGAGGGTCGAAAGCCTGACGTGGACTTCGATGGCCCTTCCCGGAGAGGTGCACCTGCGCGGTGCAGCGCTGCCCACGCCCGCCCCGCCCTATCAGGCGCAGGTTTCCACAGACCATGGCGGCCCAGGGCGAGTCGAGCTGGTGCTCCTGCCCGGGGTCCAGGCCCCCCGCAACCAGCTCTCCGATGCCGTCGACGAGGCCTTCCTCGCGCTGCGGGCGCGCGTTGCGCAGGAGGCAGGCTGGGATTTCCTCTCCAATCTCGAATATGCCTTCGTCGGCTTGAACGACCCGATGCCTCCCGGCTATGCCTACAACGATTGGCTCTACACCGGCCGCGCCTTCGCCTTCAGCCAGGCTGCGATCAACGCCGGCTGGATCGAGGTCGTGCGCGAAGACTTCGGCGGACAGACGTACTGGCGTGTCTTTCTACGCACCCATCCCCAGGATGGCTCCCTGGGCGAACCGCTGCGCCGTCATCCTTGGAGATTCCAGTCGCGGTTCAGCGGCGACCCCACCGCCTACGATCGCGGCGGCTCCCTGGCCGAGACCGTGCCCGCGGGCTACTACATCGACTTCACAGCATTGGCCGCTGACTACGGCTTCGAACGTTTGCCCGCGCTCAGCAACTGGCGCACTTTTCACCCGGCCGCCCGTTTCAGTGAGTTCGCCATGACCGGGGGACTCGACTGGCAGACTGCCATGCTGCAGATCTACCCGCCGCAGGCCCTGGTCACGCCGACTCCCTACCGCACTCCCACGCTGACCCCGAGCCTCACCCCGCGGCCGACCGCCACACCGTGGTGGCTGCGCTGGCGAACCCCGTCGCCAACCCAGACAATCACGCCGACTCGCACGCCGACGCCGACTCGCACGCCGACGCCATGAAGATGCGGATCCTCCCTGCAGTGGGCGGGCTCGCCGCCCTCGGCCTCCTCACGGGGGCCTGCCGCGCCGCGGTGCCCGGGGTGGGGGAGGCTCCGACGGAGCCATCTCCTGTGGTGCAAGTGGAACCTGCGGATGCGCCGACTCCGGCATTGCCAGAGTTGGGTGCACTTCCCATCATCACACCGACGGCCACGCCGCTGCGCTACAGCTTCCCCACGGCAGCCGTCGGGCCGGTCTCCGCTTGGAGGCCGCCGCCTTTCACCGCGCCGCTTGCGGTCCTCTCCCGCGATCACTTCTACTTTCAGCGGCCAATCCCATCCGGGGATGTCAACTGGGCTCATCCTCTCTACCGGTATGGCAACACCTTCTTCGGCCTGGAGCGCCCCCACTCAGGTGTCGACCTGGGCGCGGAAAGGGGCACCCCGGTCCTGGCGGCGGCCGACGGTGAAGTCGTTTGGGTAGGTTACGGCTTCTACCGTGGATCGCCTGATCCCAACGACCCCTATGGGCTGGCAATCTCCATCCGACACGGCTTCGGCTACAAGGATCAGGAGTTGTATACCGTGTACGCCCACCTGAGGCGAGCCTTCGTCTGGGTCGGGCAGCGGGTGAGTGCGGGGGAGGTCATCGGGACGGTAGGCGAAACCGGGCACGCCTCCGGCCCGCACCTGCATTTCGAAGTGCGTCTGGGTCGCAATCGCTTCTACACCACCCGCAATCCGGAGCTCTGGATGGTGCCTCCGGAGGGCTGGGGGGTGCTGGTGGGGCGTGCGGTCGACGCCGCCGGGGTTCCGCTGGCGGACCATCAAGTTGTGGTTCGGTCGCTGGAGACGGGCCGCCGATGGGAAGTGTGGACGTATGCAGCGACATCGATCCATCCGGATGATGAGTTGCGGGAGAACTTCGTCATCAGCGACCTGCCGGCGGGTCCCTACCAGGTGAGCCTGGAGGTGAAGCGCCGACTGTACGTCACCGAACTGTACGTCTACGCCGGTCAGACCAACTACGTGGCTTTTCGCGAGCGCCGCGGCTTCACCGTCGAGCCAACCCCGACACCCGCCGACCTCAATTTGCCCCCTTACTGACCTTTGGGAAAAGCGTAGCCAAAGGTCGACATTATGTCAACAATCCTTGACAGGCGCTCGTTGGCCGTGCTATGCTCGAACGCCAATTCGAGGCTGCCATGGTCCGCGAGCGCATAGCCGACAACGTCTACGTCTTCACAAGCGAACGGTATGCTCAAGTGAACGCTGGTGCTGTCGTGGGGCCGGCCTGGTCGGTCGTCATTGACACGCTCCCATTCCCCGATGAGACGCTTGATATCCGGGATTTCCTGGAAGCCAAGCTCGGCTGTCCCGTGCGCTACGTCGTCCTGACACACTACCACGCCGACCACGCGCTGGGGGCGTTCTGCTACCCGGAGGCGCGCCTGATCGCGCACACCGAATGCCGCAGGCTGCTAACAACCCACGGCCAGAAGCGTCTGGAGGAGGCCCGGGAGCAGACACACGAGCTTGAACCGGTCAGGCTCGTGCTGCCGGACGTCGTCTTCGAGTCCGGCAGCCTGGTGCTGCGGGTCGGGAAGCGGACGCTGCAGCTGTTGCCGCTTCCGGGCCACAGCCCCGACGGCATTGGAGTCCTGGTGGTCGAGGACCGGGTGCTCTTCTCCGGGGATGCGATGATGCCGCTCCCCTATCTGGTGGACGGCGATTACGAGGCAGCCATCCACAGCCTGAAGCGCATTCCGCGGCTGAAGCTCGAGAACGTCGTTCAAGGCCATGGCGAGGTTATCCTGCGCGGTGAGATTCAGAACGCCGTGCGCGCCAACCTGCACTATCTAGCGAGCCTGCACAAGCATGTGCAGAAGGCCGCCCATCGGCGGGATGGCGAGTCGTACCTGGCCTCGATCGACATCGAAGACTGCGGCAAGAGCCGTATCCTCCTTGGCGGGTTGGCTGAGGAGCTGCATCGGCGGAATCTGATCGCTCTCTATCGCCAGATGAGCGGCTGATAGAGGCTATCGTCTGAATCCCTGTCCTGTGAAGCCACGCCCGCTTGCGAACTACACCCTGGTGTTTGACGGAGGGAGTCGAGGGAACCCCGGCCCCATGTATGGATCCTTCCGCATTCAGAAGGCCGGCGGCCCGGGCGTCTTGCACTCGCGCCTTGCGTTTGGCCGCGGCACCAACAACGAGGCCGAATACCGCACGTTGATCGCCGCCCTCGAATCGCTGCTCGCTGAAATGGAGCGGAGGAGCCTCGACCCGGCGGACGTGCAGCTGGAGGTGTGCGGCGACAGTTTGCTCGTTCTGCGGCAGCTGAGTGGAGCGTGGAAGGCACGCGAGCCGCGTATGGCCTTGCTGCGCGACCGGGCGCAGAGACTGTTGAAGCGCTTCGGCCGTGTCCGCCTTCGCCACCATGATCGGGCACGCAGCGTGGCCCTGTTGGGGCACTGAGTGCCCGTGCCCGTAGGGCACTGAGCCGCTCGTCGCGTCCGAAGCTGTCAGGGGCAACTGCCCTTGACAGCCCAGTCTGCCCCGGCTGAGGTTGACCTCCACCGGCGTTCTGTGGCATAATGCCGCCAACTCAGCCCTCACCGGCGTTGATGGAGACGAGTACGTCCGCGGCGGCTGGCAGCGAACCCGGGGTGGATGCGAGCCGGGGCAGCCAGCGGGCGGAAAATCCCTCCGGAGCCGCGACCTGAACCCAGGGAAACCTGCCAGTAGGGGAGCCGGCCTCGCCCACCGTTAGCCGGGGCGCGGGTATAAGCCCTGTTTCTGGGCCGTACCCGACAGAGAGCCCGCCTCGGCGGGCAACAGGGTGGTACCGCGGGAGCGTGACAGGCTCTCGTC
Source organism: uncultured Anaerolineaceae bacterium (assembly GCA_964575425.1). Taxonomy (GTDB): domain Bacteria; phylum Chloroflexota; class Anaerolineae; order Anaerolineales; family E44-bin32; genus DATEAV01. Next base: position 17,512 of record CAZNRD010000009.1, read on the forward strand.
CCTGAGTGGGACGAGAGCCTTCGTTTCTCGGGCCACGTGGAGCGCGAAATGACCGAACTCTTGTACTTGAACGATGCCTACCTGCGCGACTTCGAGGCGGAAGTGGTCGAGAGCCGGCCGGGCGAGGTGCGGCTTACTCGGACCACATTCTACCCGAGCGGAGGCGGGCAGCCGCATGACGTTGGCACGCTGCGCTCCGAGGAGAGCATCTGGAATGTGAGCGCCGTCCGCAAGGAAGGGGAAGCAGTCTGGCATGTTCTCCAGGAACCTGGACCGCCGCCGGGGACCAGGGTCAGGGGCGTGCTGGACTGGGAGCGGCGTTACCAACTCATGCGCACCCACACTGCCATGCACGTCCTGTGCGGGGTTATCTGGCGTGACTACGGTGCCAGCGTGACCGGCGGCAACATGGAGCCGTTGCGGGGACGCATGGACTTTGAGTTCGAGCGCATGCAGCAGGAGCTGGTGCGGGAGATCGAAGACAGGGTCAATCGTGAGGTGGAGGCGGCGCGGCCAGTGCGCGTGGCCATTTTGCCGCGGCACGAGGCATTCCAAGTCCCGGACCTGATCCGCACGAAGATCAACCTGCTGCCCGAGAGCATCGCCCAGGTGCGTGTCGTCGAAATCGTGGGGCTTGACCTGCAGGCAGATGGCGGGACGCACGTGGCCAACACCTCGGAGGTGGGCCCCCTCCGCATCCTGGAGTACAAGAGCAAGGGCGCCATCAACAAGAGGATCGTCCTGGGCCTGCAGCCGTAAGGTGCTGCCCTGCCAGGGCGGATGACCCGAGATCACTTGCCGCACGAGGTGGTGGATGTTCAAGCCCGTTCCCCCGCAGATCGACTTCGTGGCGCAGGAGCATGAAGTGCTCGAGTTCTGGCGCGCCAGCGACGCCTTCAACACGCTCAGGCGGCTGCGCGCCGGCGGCCCTCGCTGGTCCTTCATCGACGGGCCGATCACGGCCAACAACCCGATGGGCGTCCATCACGGCTGGGGGCGGACCTACAAGGACCTCTTTCACCGCTTCAAAGCCATGCAGGGCTGCCAGATGCGCAACCAGAACGGTTTCGACTGCCAGGGCCTGTGGGTCGAGGTCAACGTCGAGCGCGACATGGGCTTCAATACCAAGCGTGACATCGAGGACTATGGGCTGGCCCGGTTCGTGGTGCTGTGCAAGCAGCGGGTGCTGAACTACGCGGCCATCCAGACCGAGCAGAGCATCCGCCTTGGGTACTGGATGGACTGGGATGATCCCGGCTTCCTGAGGCTGCTGCGCGATCTGCTGGGAGAAGACCCTGCCCGCCGCATCGTGATCCCCCGCAAGGTTGGTTTGGTTGAAGGCAGCGTCGAGGCCATCGTCGGCAGGCTCGGCTCGCTGGACCTGGGCGGATCCTACTTCACGTTCTCCGATGAGAACAACTACGCCATCTGGGCCGTCCTCAAGTCCTGCCACGAACGGGGTTGGATCTACAAAGGCACGGATGTGATGCCGTGGTGCACCCGCTGTGGCACGGGGCTGAGCCAGCATGAGATCGTCACCGAAGGCTACCAGGATCTGACACATCCGGGCGTCACGCTGCGCTTCCCGCTGCGCGACCGCCCCGGCGAAAGCCTGCTCGTCTGGACGACGACGCCCTGGACGCTGACCAGCAACGTCGCTGCCGCCGTGGGGCCTGCGCTGACGTATGTCCGTGTCCGCCAGGGGGACGAGGTCTTCTACCTCAGCCGCGGCACCCTGCACATGCTTCGTGGACCGCACCAGGTGCAGGACGAGCTGCGAGGGGAGGAGCTGGTGGGGTGGAGGTATCGCGGGCCGTTCGATGAGGTTCCAGCCGTCGAGGCCAGCGGAGCCGCCGAGGCTCATCGTGTCATCCCCTGGGAGTCGGTGGGCGAGATGGAGGGCACGGGCATCGTGCACGTCGCTCCCGGCTGCGGAGCGGAAGACTTCGCATTGGGCAAGGAACATAGCCTGCCCTCCCTGGCGCCGCTGGATGAATCGGGTGTCTTCGTCGATGGCTTCGGCTGGTTGAGCGGCATGTCGGTGCAGCAGGTTGCCAAGCCCATCTTCGACAACCTGCGCGACAAGGGCCTGCTGTATCACGTCGAGGACTACACACACCGCTACCCGGTGTGCTGGCGCTGCGGCGAGGAGTTAGTGTTCCGGTTGGTGGATGAATGGTTCATCTCGATGGGTGCCCAGCTCGAGAAGCCGTATGAGGAAGTCACCGAGGACGAGAAGCTGCGCAACCTCCGCTACCAGATGATGGAGGTGGTGCTCAAGGAGACACGCTGGCATCCGGAGTTCGGCCTCGAGCGCGAACTTGACTGGCTGCGCAACATGCACGACTGGATGATCTCGAAGAAACGCTACTGGGGCCTTGCGCTGCCGATCTATGAGTGCTCCGACTGCGGGCGCTTCGAGGTCATCGGGAGCCGGGAGGAACTCAGGCGGCGGGCCGTGGAGGGGTGGGAGGTCTTCGAGGGACACACACCGCACCGCCCCTACATCGATGCCGTGCGGATAACCTGCAGCCGCTGTGGGGCGCGCCTCAGTCGCATCCCCGATGTCGGCAACCCCTGGCTGGATGCCGGCATCGTTGCCATGAGCACCCTCGGCTACAACACCGACCGCAAGTACTGGAAGCAGTGGTTCCCGGCGGACTTGATTTCGGAGAGCTTCCCCGGGCAGTTCCGCAACTGGTTCTACAGCCTCTTGGCCATGAGCACGATCCTCGAGCGGCGGGCGCCGTTCCGGGATGTCTTCACTTATGCCACCCTGCTGGCGGAAGACGGCCGGGCGATGCACAAGTCGTGGGGCAATGCAATCGAGTTCAATGAGGCGGCCGACCGGATGGGCGTCGACGTGATGCGCTGGATGTACTGCGACCATAAGCCCGAGAGGGACCTGCTCTTCGGCTACCATCGCGCCGACGAGGTGCGGCGTCAGTTCCTGCTTCCGCTGTGGAACGTCTACAGCTTCTTCGTGACGTACGCGCGCATCGACGGCTGGCTGCCGGGCCAGCGACCCCAGGTGGAATTCAGCCCGCTCGACCGCTGGATCCTTTCCCGCATGAATCACGTCGTCTCCGAGGTCACCCAGCAGCTGGAAGACTTCGAGCCCAACCTGGCCACGGCGGCCCTCAACCGGTTGATCGACGAGCTGAGCAACTGGTATCTGCGCCGCAGCCGGCGCCGCTTCTGGGCCAAGGCCGGCGCCAGCGAGGCTTCGGATGCCGACAAGAACGCGGCCTACACCACGTTGTACGCGGTTCTCGTGAGGCTGATCAGACTGCTCGCTCCATTCGTCCCCTTCGTCACAGAGTCGGTCTACCAGAACCTGGTCCGCAGCGTGGAGGCCGACGCATGCATCAGCGTCCATCACTGCTCCTGGCCCCAGGTGGAGGCGGAGTGGCTGAGCCGCGAACTGGAAAAGGAGATGGCGCTGGTGATGCGCCTGACGTCGCTGGGGCACGCGGCTCGCAACAAGGCCGGCCGCAAGCTCCGCCAGCCTCTGGCGGAGGCAGCCTTCGCCGTCGGCACCGTGAAGGAGCGGGAGATCGTCTCGCGCTATGCGGAGCTCATCGCCGACGAGTTGAATGTCAAGTCGGTGCGCCTGCTGGACGCTGCCTCCGAAACGGTCGAATTCAGCCTCCATCCATATCCGAGGCAGCTTGGGCAGAAGTACGGGCCTCGCTTCCCGGCGGTGCGGCAGGCGATCCTGGCATTCCCGGCCGAGGCTGCAGCCATGCGGCTGCTGAGCGGCCAGTCGATCGAGATCGAGGTCCAGAGCGAGCGCCTGTCGATCCTGCCGGATGAAGTCGAGGTGCGGGTGAAGGCGCACGAGGGGTTTGAGGCGGCCGCCGATGGATCGTACGTCGCCGCCCTGCGAACCGATCTGACGCGGGACCTCCTCCTCGAAGGCATCGCCCGCGAGATCATCCGTCATGTCCAGGAGAAGCGGAAGGCGCTCGGGCTCGATGTGGCCGACCGAATCGAGTTGTGCTACGCGGCCGCCGGAGACAGTGCGCAGGCAATGAAGCGGTTCGCCGACATCATTCGGGCGGAGGTGCTGGCGGATTCGCTCTACCCGGCCAGCTCCCCGCTGCCGCAGGATGCCTTCGAGACCGTCCTGGACGAGGCTAACAAGATTGTCCTCATCTTGCGGAAGGCTGGGCGGTCCTAGGCGCGTGAGGTCGGGCAACGCCCCGGCGGAGCGCACAGGCGGAGCGAGGCAGCGCAGCCTGTGCGCTCCGCCGGCTCAGCAATAGGGGAATACGGTAGAATCGCTTCCCGGCCTTCAGGCGAGAGCATTTCATCGGGAGGGGCCTTTGTCGAGAGCGCGCGACTATCTGGTTCTGCTCGGGCTGGCTGGCGTGGTGGTGGCAGCGGACCAATGGACCAAGTACCTGGTCCGCAGCCGCCTCGAGCTTGGCGAAGTCTGGGTGCCGTGGGAGTGGCTTGCGCCCCTGGCTCGCGTCGTTCACTGGAGCAACACCGGGGCAGCCTTCGGGCTCTTTCAGTCTGGCGGCCTGCTCTTTACGATGGTCGCCATCGTGGTGTCAGCGGCCATCCTCTACTACTACCCTCGCGTGCCCGCCAGCCAGAAGCCGCTGCGGCTGGCGCTGGCGCTCCAGCTCGGGGGCGCCATCGGCAACCTGATCGACCGCCTCGCCCTCGGCAGTGTCACCGATTTCATCTCCGTGGGCAGCTTCCCGGTGTTCAACGTGGCCGATGCCAGCATTTCGGTCGGCGTTGCAGTGCTTGTCGCCACCATGTGGGTGGAGGAGCGCCACCGGCGCGCCGGTGCGGGGCCGGGTGGGGGAGAGGTCAGTTCGGCGCCCGAGCAGCAGGCAGGGTGAACGCCAGACAGGTCGAGATCGAGGCGCGGCCCCCGGGCGGTCGACTGGATCGCCTGCTGGCAGAGATGATACCGGACGTATCCCGCAGCCGGATACAGTCCCTCATTCGTCATGGTCGGGTGTCCGTGGATGGCCGGGTGTGCACGCGACCGGCACTTCGGTTGTCGGGAGGGGAGCGCGTGCAAGTGAACATTCCGCCTGCCGCGCCCAGCGACCTCCGTCCCGAGTCCATCCCCTTGCAGATCGTGTTCGAGAATCGAGACCTGCTCCTGGTCAACAAGCCTGCCGGCATGGTTGTGCACCCGGCGGCGGGTCATGAGTCGGGCACGCTCGTGCATGCCGCACTGGCCCACGCGCCCGAGCTGGAGGGCGTGGGCGGAGAACGCCGGCCGGGAGTCGTCCATCGACTCGATCGTGACACCTCCGGGCTGATCCTGTTGGCCAAGAACGATCGGGCGCATCAGTGGCTGCAGCGCCAGTTCAAAGATCGATCGGTGGAGAAGACCTACCTGGCATTGGTCGACGGGCTGCCGCCCACACCGACAGGCCGCATCGAAGCCGCCATCGGCCGGGACCCGCGCCGGCGGAAGCAGATGGCGGTCATGACGGAGAGCAAAGGGCGGCCGGCGCAAACGACCTACCGCATCTCCCACGCCTACCGCAACCACTGCCTGCTCGAAATCCAGCCACTGACGGGCCGCACGCACCAAGTTCGGGTCCATCTCGCATTCCTGGGTTGTCCCATCGTGGGCGACACCGTGTACGGCCGCAAGCGGCCTTCGCTGCCGGTCGCGCGGCAGATGCTGCACGCGTGGCGCCTTCGCCTTCGGCTTCCGGGCGACAAGGAGGCCCTGCTCTTCGAGGCGCCTCTGCCGCCGGATTTGACCGCTGCTCTGGAAATGCTTGACCGCACGGAGGATGCACCGCGCCTGCGTGCGGGAAAAGGAAAAGCGCATGGACGAAGTTGACCTGCGATCCGACACGGTCACCCGGCCGACGCCGGAGATGCGGCGGGCAATGGCTGTCGCCGAAGTGGGCGACGATGTCTTCGGCGAAGACCCAACGGTCAACCGCCTCCAGGAGATGGCGGCGGAGCGGATGGGGAAGGAAGCGGCGCTGTTCGTGCCTTCCGGGACCATGGGCAATCTGGCGGCCATCCTGGCCCACTGCGGCCGGGGCGACGAGATCATCCTGGGGGACAAGGCGCACACCTTTCTCTACGAGGCTGGCGGCGTGGCGGCCCTGGGCGGGATCCACCCCTATCCGATTCCGAACCAGGCAGATGGCACCCTGCCGCTCGAGGCGACCGAGGCCGCCATTCGTCCCGACGACCCGCACTTCCCCGTGAGCCGTCTCATCTGCTTGGAGAATACACACAACCGCTGCGGGGGCGTTGCCGTGGGCGCAGAGTACACGGCCGCAGTCGCAGCGCTGGCGCGCCAGCACGGCTTGAAGGTTCACCTTGACGGCGCGCGCATTTTCAACGCGGCGGCAGCGCTCGGCCTCGAGGCCAGACACTTGGCGGCGCCGGCCGATTCGGTGACCTTCTGTCTATCCAAGGCCCTGTGCGCGCCGGTGGGCTCGGTGCTGTGCGGCGGCGGTGAGTTCATCAGGCGGGCGCGTCGCCTCCGCAAGCAGCTGGGAGGCGGGATGCGTCAGGCCGGCGTCCTCGCTGCTGCGGGGATTGTCGCGCTGGAAACGATGGTGGAGCGACTGAGCGAGGACCATGCGAGGGCGCGGCGGCTGGCCCAGGGCCTGGCGACCGTCCCCGGCGTCCTCCTCGATCCGGGCACGCCTCAGACCAACATGGTGTTCCTCAACCTGCGCGAAGAGCTGCCCCTGGACGCCGCCCAGGTCGCCGAACGGCTGAGGGCGTTTGGCATCCGCGTTCACCCTTCGGGCCGCCGGCGCTTCCGCCTGGTGCTCCACTACTGGGTGGATGATGAGGGCGTCGATCGCACCGTGGACGGATTCCGGAGAGTCTTGTCGTGAAGATGCCGGTCCTGGCTCTGCTCGAAGCGCTGCTTGTCGTCGCTCTGTGGTCGGCCTCGCCGATACTGGTGCGGTCGGCTCTGACGCACCTGACCCCGGCACAGGTGGCCGGGGCTCGCTACTTTGGTGCCTCGCTGGCGCTCCTGCCGCTGGCGGCGCTGCGCTCCCGAGGTTGGCTGAGTTCGCTCTCCCGCCACGAGTGGCTTCGCCTGGCAGCGATGGGGGTGATCTCGTATTCCGTAGGGAACAGCCTCTTCTTCTGGGGCCTCGAGGCGCTGACGCCGACAACGAGTTCGTTTCTGCTGAATGCGTTGCCCCTCATGACGCTGCTGATCGGGATCCCGTGGCTTGGCGAGCGTCCAAACCGCTGGCAGCTCCTCGGTGTGGCGCTTGCCTTGGCGGGCGGTGCGCTGTTCTATGGAGCGCGCCCCGAGCTAAGCCACGGCTGGCATGTGGCGGCCACGCTGCTGGGTGCGCTGTGCATGAGCGTGTTTGGGGTGATGAACCGGCAATTTGCCCGCTCGAGCACCGTGGATGTCATTGGCTTAGCGACGGTGCCGCTGTTTTTCGGCGGCGGGCTGCTGATGGTGATTGTGCCGCCGCGAGCGGCCGACCTGCGAGCAGTCGCTCCGGTCATCGTGTGGCTCGTCGTGGCAAACAGCGCGCTGGCCTACTTGCTGTGGAATCACGCCCTGAGGCGGCTGAAAGCATTCGAGATCAGCATCGTGGCCAGCCTGATGCCGATTGGAACGGCGCTGCTGTCGCCGGTGATGGTGGGGGATGTGTTGTCTGTGCGCGGATGGCTCGGGTTAGGGCTGGCTCTGATGGGGGTTGTGTTGGTAGGCCTGACGGGCACGCGTCCCCCCACGGTTCCGATCGCGATGGAGGCGGTCCCTGTGGGTGCAGGCGTTGAGCAAGGCCCAGGCGCGAGGCCGGACCAGCGGCCGTAAGCACGGCGAGGGGACGCGAGACCGTTGAATAACACCTCGCATCTCGGACATCGCGCGCAGGCCCTGACAGACCCCCACCCCCAAGCCCCTCCCCCTGGGTCTCAAGGAGCCCCACGCCCGATCGCTCTGCGCCCAGGGGGAGGGGAGGAAAACGACTGGGAGGTGGGGGAGCGAAGCTCATCCACCTCCCGGATGAGCCCACCCCCTCTCCGCCATTGAGCTCCGCGAGAGCAGCCGCGCCTGCAGGCGGAGAGGGGGGTTGGGGGGTGAGGCGGAGGCGGCTTGCCATTGCACGCGTAGCTCGACCTGGATGGCATCGACAGCCGCGCCCGGTGTTTTTCAGCATCCTCGACGCGGCACTTGTCGATGGACGATGGGCATGGTAGACTTGGCGCGGTTTGGGGGTGTGGTGTAGCGGCCCAACACGCTGCCCTGTCAAGGCAGAGATCGCGGGTTCGAATCCCGTCATCCCCGCCAGGCCGACCGGTGTCCGCCGGTCGGTTTCATTTCGGCGTGGGAATGGCAAAGCGGGAGAGGAAGGCCCGAAGGATCCGAGAGACGAGGGTGAAGGCGCGGCCGCGCGCCAGTGCGAGATGCAGATAGGCGGCCGTCCTGTTTTTCGGGACCCGCGGAGCGAGGGGGGTAGGCTTGCGCTCAAGGCGAAGGGCGCCCGTGGGGCAGGCCGTGACGCACAACCCACATCCGACGCAGCGGTTGAGGTTCAGGGAGAGGGCGCCGTCGTTGAGGCTGAGGGCGCCCATCTGGCAGCGTTCGAGGCAGACGCCGCAGCCGATGCACTCCTTCTCGTCCGTGGCAACCAGATAGGGACTGCTCACGATCGTCGCTGGAGCCGGGTGGCGCTGGAAGGCCTTGAGCACCTGGCAGCAGCAGCCGCAGCAGCAGCAGATGTTGCCCGGCTTCTGGGAGTTGCCGGGCTGGAGCACGAGGGCGGAGGCCTCAGCGAGGCGCAGGATGTCGAGCGCCTCGTCGAGGGTGATGCGGCGCCCAAGCCCGTTCTCGACAAAGTAGTCCGCCGTGGCGCCGAGGATCAGGCATGTCTCCTCCGGGCGGTTGCAGCCCTTGCCCATGATGCGGTGCTCGCGGCGGCAGATGCAGGGAGCGACGGCGATCCGTCGGTGCCGCCGCAGGATCTGGCGGGCGTCCTCGTAGGGAAGGACTGGTCGATCCAGCGGAAGGCTTTCGGCGACCGGGATGGTGCGCAGTTGAGGGGCCTTGCGCCAGACCTCCGGTTGGAAGAGGGTGGGGAAGTACTCGTTGGCGTCCCGAATGAGGTCAGGGTCGAGGCTGTTCAGGGAAAACTCCCAGATTCCGATGACGAACTGGTTGGCAGAGTAGAGGGTCTGTGGGCCGCGGCGGAGGCGATAGATCAGCCCACGGCGGGCCATCGTCTCGAGGGTGCTCGAGGTGTGGGGGAGGGGCAGGCGGGCGCGGCGGGCGATGGTGTGGGCGGGTTCTGGGAGTGGTGTGAGGTGGACGGCGAGGGAGGCCTCCTCAGGAGTGAAGAGGCGCCGCAGGATGCGGAGCTCGACCCCGGAGTCCGTGGGCGGGAAGCCGCCCGGGAGGTCGTCGAGGTGGCGGGCGAGGCGTTCGTAGGGGTCAGCGGGGCGTCTTGTCGGCATGGAGTGCTCCATCAATCTGTCTGCGCATAGCCACAAGGGTGCCCAGGCACCTACAGCGAGGCTCCGGGCGCCAACTCACTTCTTGGGGCTGCGATCGAAGTAGATGCTCTTGCCGGTGGCGGAAATCGGGATGCCCATGACGAAATCGGCGGCGATCAGGCCGAGCTGCCGTGCCACCACGCCGGCGCGGTACATGATGCGGCTGTCGACGTTGAGCATGCTAGCGACCTTGGCGGCAGAGCCCAGGGCGATGCCCATGTCGAGGTGGCGCAGGGCGCAGTTCGGGCCCTTGAACTCGCCCTCGAACGTGTTGGGGACGATACAGGTCTCCGCGCCGCAGGCCCCGCAGTTCAGGTCGATGACGGCGGCATCCTTCAGGCCGATAAGGACCACTGCGGCGGAATCGAGGACGTTTTGACCATCGCGGTCGAAGTTGGAGCGGCCCGAGCGCTCGCCGTAGGCTTTCATCCCTTCTCCCAGGCGGCGTAGGGCCTCGCCCTCAACGATCTCCACCATCACGTAGTCGTCGCCGCGGGTCTTGGGTGCTGTGCGCGCGGCCACAGCCATCAACTCGGCAATCATATGAATTGCGTCCATGGTGAACCTCCATGCTCGCGCCGACATGCAGCGCGAGAGATGTACATTGAAAGGCGTTCTTCACTCATTCGTCGCCCCATCGGAGGCAGGCTGCGAGCGAGCGCGCATCAGGTCCAGGGATCCCACGACGGCTCCCGATACGATCAAGGCCATGGCGGCGACGGCGGTCCAGGTGAATGGCCAGCCCCCGATGGCGACCAGGATGAGTGTCGAGGAAAGCGGGGTCAGGTAGGCAAGGGAGCCAATCACTCTGGGGTCGCCGCGCTTGAGGGCGGCGTCCCAGGCGTAGAACGCGGCGCCCATCGGGCCCAAGCCGAGCGCGGCCAGAGACAGGGCATCGGACGGCCCGAGCCTGGAGAGCACTGCGCCGGCGCGAGTGGTGAGCGCGAAGACCGCCAGCGAGAGCAGGCCCGAAGCCAGGCAGAATCCACCGACAGCGCCAGTGGGGAAGCGAGGCAGGCGCTTGGTGAGGAGCGAGTAGGTGGACCACGTCAGCGCGGCGCCCGCCATGATCAGGAAGCCGCGCAGGTGAGCCAGGTCCGGCCTGAACCGGCCGCCGGTGACGATCAGCCCGGCCCCGGCGAAGCCCATGACAGCGCCCAGGAGGTGGTGCCATCGCAAGGGCGTGGCGGGGAGCAGCAGCGGTGAGAGCAGGACGATCAGCAGCGGCCACAGGTAGTTGATGAGGTTGGCCTCCACCGCGGGCGCGTAGCGGAACGCGGTGAAGTACAGGAAGTGGTAGCCGAACAGACCCCCGATGCCGACGGCGTAGGTCGCCGGGGAGACGCGCCAGTCTTGCCGTCGCCACAGGCCGAGAAGACCGCTGAGGCTGAGGGCCATCCCCACCACCAGGAGCGGCGGCACATGGCTGAGGCGCGCCCCCAGGTAGGCCAGGAAGCTCCACAGGAGCACGGCGGTGAGGGCGAGGGCGGTGGCTGCTGGCGGCATGGGATAGCCTCGACCGGCGCAGTGCGCTCAATTCTAGCCGGAGCGAAGCCGGGAGCAAGGGAACTCGCGCATGCCCTGCGGCGTCCTTAGCGTAGGGAGGATGTGATGAAGAGCATCAGCGTCCTTGCTGTCGTTCTGGTTCTTATTGGCCTGCTGACAGGTTGTGCCGCGGCGCCGCCGACGCCGCAGGCACCGCAGGGGGTAACTCGCGGGCCGGTGTATGTCGACGAGACCGACCTGCTGCTGGCGGAGAGCTACCCTGTGCAGGCGTTCCTCGTCGTGCGAGGCCACCTGCCGACTCCCTGCCATCAGGCTCGCTGGGAAGTGAGCGGCCCGGATAGCCAGGGCCGCATCGACGTCGAACTGTACTCGGAGGCGCCTGAGGGGTCAGTGTGTATTATGGTGCTCGAACCTGTGGAGCTCAGCATCCGGCTGGGCAGCTACGAGCGGGGGAGCTTCAGCGTGTGGCTGACCGGCGAAATGGTTCAGGCCTTCGAGCTGCCGTAGGATCATCTCGGCGCCGCGTCTGCGGCGACAGAGGGGCTAGGACGCCGCGGCGCCGACCATCCGCGTCAGATCATACTCCTGCTCCAGCTGGCGGCGGAACTGACGGGTGTACAGGTCGAAGTAGCGACCGCGCAGACGCAGGAGTTCGCCGTGTGTTCCCTGCTCAAGGATGCGGCCGCCGTCGATGAACAGGATGCGGTCGGCACGGCGGATGGTGGACAGGCGGTGGGCGATGATGAACGACGTGCGGCCGCGCTGGAGCGTGTCCATGGCCTGCTGGATCAAGCCCTCGGTCAGCGTGTCGACCGAGCTGGTCGCCTCATCCATGATGAAGATCTCAGGTTGGGCGAGGATGGCGCGGGCCAGGCTCAGCAGTTGTTTCTGCCCCGTGGAGAGCATCACGCCGCCTTCGCCCACCTGGCTGTCGTAGCGCTTCGCCAGGCTGAGGATGAACTCATGAGCGCCGGCCGTGCGGGCGGCCGCTTCGATTTCCTCATCGCTGGCGTCGAGGCGGCCGTAGCGGATGTTGTCGCGCACGGTGCCGGAGAACAGGTGCGGGGTCTGCAGGACGACGCCAAATTTCGATTGCAGCGCCCGAAGGGAGATCGTCGTGTAGTCCCTGCGTCCGATGCGAATGGCGCCGCGTCTCGGTTCATAGAAGCGGCACAACAGGCTGACGATGGTCGACTTGCCTCCACCGGTTGGCCCGACCAGGGCGATGCTCTCGCCGCGACGCACAGTGAGACTGAAGTCGCGCAGCACGGTTCTGTCGGGCTCATACCAGAAGTCGACATGGTCGAACTCGATGTCGCCGGAAGGGAAGTCCTCGGCGGCCCCGGCGTGGTCGGCGATCTCCGGCGGGGAGTCGATCAGGGTGAAGACACGCTCGGCGGAGGCGATGGCATGCTGCATCTCCGCGTAGACGCGGGCCAGGTCCTGAATGGGCCAGAGCATGATGGTGATGTAGCCCACGAAAGCCTGGATGCCACCGACGGTCATGGCGCCGATGTTGGCCTGAAGTCCGCCATACCAGATGATGGTGCCCAGGGCCGTGGCGCTGATCATCTGCACGGCGGGCAGGAAGAGGGCCGAAAGCCAGGCGGCACGGAATGATGAGGCCGCCATGTCGCCCGTCAGGCGGCTGAACTCGGTCAGGTTGGTCTGCTCTCGTCCGAGTGCCTTGACGACGCGCACGCCGGTGATGTTTTCGTTGTAGGCAGCGGTGATGCGCGAGTTCAGGCGGCGGACGGTGCGGAACTCGCTCAGGATCAACTTCTGGAACTGCGCGGCGACCACCAGCAGGAAGGGCAGAATGGCCAGCACGACAAGCGCCAGCCTCCAGTTGATGATGAGCATGAACGCCGTGGCGGAAACGATGTTCAGGAGGCCCCAGGTGGTGTCGAGCAAGCCCCAGGTGACCAATTGGGCGATGCGCTCGGAATCCGAGGTGACGCGCGCCATCAGCCATCCCACCGGCGTGCGGTCGTAGTAGGAGAAGGAGAGATTCTGGAGGTGGTTGAACATCTGGCGGCGCAGGTCGTACTGCACGCGCTCACCGAGGACGCCGGCCAGGTAGATGAAGGCGAAGACGGCAGCCGCCTGCACGAGAAGCAGGCCAGCGTAGATGGCTACGATATGGGCCAGGGCGGCGAGGTTCCCGGCGCCGATGCCCTCGTCCACGATGCGCTTGCTGAGGTAGGTGAAGTAGGCATCCTGAAACGAAACCAGCGCGACGGTCAGCAGGAATCCGACGATCCATCTCCAGTGAGGACGTGTCTGGGCGAGGATGCGGAGCAGTACGCGGCCGTTCCAGCGACCACGCACCTCATCGTCGTCGTAGTCAAGGTGCGACACGGTCGATCTCCTGCTGAACCTCGGTCTCGATGCGAGACTGGAGGCTGTAGATCTGGCGGTAGATGCCGGGCTGGTTGATCAGCTCTGCGTGTGTGCCTCGCTGGACGATCCGGCCCTGGTCGAGCACCAGGATCAGGTGCGCCTGCATCAGGCTCTGGATGCGGTGGGCGATGATGAAGGTCGTTCGGCCGCGCATCAGTTCGGCCAGTGCCTGGCGGATTTCGTCCTCGGTCTCGATGTCGACCGATGAGGTCGAGTCGTCGAGGATGAGGATGCGCGGGTTCTTCAGCAGCGTGCGGGCGATGGCGATGCGCTGTTTCTGTCCGCCGGAGAGGGTGACGCCCTTCTCGCCGACCAGCGTCTCGTAGCCGGCGGGGAAGCTCACGATCACCTCATGGATGGCCGCGGCGCGGGCGGCGGCCTCGACCTCCTCCTGGGACACGGCGCGCTCGACACCGTAGGCGATGTTCTCGCGGAGGGTGCGGGAGAAGAGGAACGGCTCCTGCTCGACGATGCCGATCTGCCGCCGCAGGAAAGTGCGCGGATAGCGGCGCAGCTCGATGCCGTCGATCGTCAGGCTGCCGCCGGTGTACTCGTAGAACCGCGGCAGGAGGTTGACCAGGGAGGACTTGCCCGAGCCCGTCGGCCCGAGGAGCGCCACGACCTGGCCCGGGCGGCAGGCGAAGCTGATGTCGTGCAGCGCCGGGCGATGCCCGCCGTAGCTGAAGGAGACCTTGCGGAAGACGACCTCGCCCCGCAGGTCGCCCGGCGGCTGGGGCAGCTCGGCGTCGGACGGCTCGGGGGGCTCGCGCAGGACCTCGGCGACGCGGCCGTAGGACACTAGGCCGGTGGACATCTGGACGATGAGGCGGGCCAGGTTGCGCATCGGCCAGATCAACCACACCACCATGCCGGCGTAGGCCAGGTAGGTGCCGAGGCTGATGCTGCCGGCGATGGTCGTGCGCGCGGCGAGGTAGAACCCGGCCAGCATCTGCAGCCCGCATAGGATGTCGGAGGCGGGCCAGAAGAACGAGTGCATGGCAAGCAGATGCCGGCCGCGCCGGAATTTCTCCCAGTTGTCGCGATCGAACTTCTCGATCTCATAGGCCTGGCGGGCGAAGGCCTTGACGACGCGCACGCCGCTGAGGTTCTCCTGCAGCGTGGTGGTGAGACGGGCCTCCTGTTCCTGGTAGGCCTCGTAGGCCCGGGTGACGCGGCGGAAGAAGACCACGGAGACGGCGACGATGACGGGAACGACGGTCACGGAGAACAAGGCCAGGCGCAAGTGCAGCGCGGCCAGGGCGGCGAAGTTGACGGCGAAGAGCAGCAGGATGCGCCCGGCCGTGATGGCCTGGTCGGCGAAGAAGCGCCGCAAGGCGTCGACATCCGATGTCACCCGCTCGACGAGATCGCCCGTCTGGCTGCGATCGTGATAGGCGAAAGGCAGGCGCTGGATGTGGTCGAAGAGGCGATCGCGCAGCCGCCGGGTGACTCCTTCTGCTGTGCGCGCCGCCAGGCGGCCGCTGACGTAGGTGAAGGCTCCTTCGAAGCAGGCGAGGGCGACGAACCCCAGGGCGATCCAGGGGAGCAAGCCTACCGCCTCGCCCTTTCCCAGAACCTGGTCGACATAGCGGCGCAGCAGGAGGTAGGTGGCCGTCTTGGTAAGGGCAGCCACGCCGAGTGCGAGCGTGGCGGTGAGGTAGGTGAAGCGGAATCCCGTCATCATCTGCCACAGGCCGCGCAGGCGTCGGGTGGGAGAGGGCGGTTGAATTGGAGGGGAAGGTTCAGTCAGTGCTGCCACGGTCGATCCTGTCCGATGGGCGGGAGCCGGCGCCGGTCTCGGATGCCTGCTCCCTCCTGGCGAATAGGGCCAGGGCGTGAGGCGTGGCAGCAGTCAGGCGAGGCCGGGAGTCAGTGCTTGGCTGGCGTCAAGGTGATCATGGGGTTGCTCCGGAGCCGCATTTTACCCGTGAACCAGGAACCTGTACAGGGGAATGTCACGAAGGTGGAGGGCCCCGTTCTGGATTCGGGAGACGGAGCCGCGCTGCGCATAGCCACGATGGGCGCGACTCATGATGGGGATGGTGTTCGCAGCAGGTCGTTGCGGAGGTGCGCGGATCGGTACGGTGCTAGGAAGGAGTCGCAGGTGCCACAAGCGGACGTGCGTGTCGCCTGTCGACGAAGCTAGCGAGGCAGGCGCCGGCTGGTGTGTCCTTCCTTCGCATGTACCTCGAAGCAGTATCAAGCGAATGAGGCGGTATTGATCTGAGCGGGTGTTCCGGAAGGCCCGGCTTTCGACACCGGTGCGCCTGCACTTGGCGAAGGAGGTCGCCATGTCTGCAGGCACGAAGCGCCTGGTTCGTCTCGGCTCGGCAGTCGTTGTGATCGGCCTGCTCTTCGTCTGGGCAGCGCCTGCGGGGGGCCAGCCGCGCTATGCGGCTGCAATCGTGCTCAATCCGACTTCCAGTCCGCCGGGGACCACGGTGACTGTCACCGGGAGCGGCTGAGATGCGACCGGCGGAGAGATCGACTGGGACAGCCGGACCGGCCCGCTGCTCGGAACCTTGCAGGCGAATCAGAACCGGGTGTTCATGACGAGTGTCAACATCCCGGGAGACGCTGGGTAGCACTCGATCGTTGCCTGTCAGTATTGCACGGCCGTTAACCGACCGGCCATCGTCGCCGGCGCGCCCTTCACCGTGACCGCGGTCATTGATCCCCCGACGCCCTCGCGGCCGCGCACGGCCTGCGACGCCCGCGGCGGGGCGGGCGAGACCGTCGTCGATTTCGAAAGCTTCTCCCCTGGCCAGCGCCTGGACGGCACAACGCTGCCGCAGGGGATCAGTTTCATCGGGGATGACGCGCTGGTTGTCTTCTCGCCGGCTGTGTCGACCCACTCCCCCTGGCGCGCCCTGATGAATGACTACGCTGGCCGAGAGTTCGGCAGCGTGAACATCCCCATCCGGATTCGGTTCTCGGCGCTTGCAGACTTCGTGGGCGTTGTTGTCGGCCTCAACGAGCGCATCTGGGTGCATGAACCGTTCACGGCCACGCTCACCGCGTTCGGCTTCGACGAATCGGGGCATCGGCAGGTGGTTGGCAGCGACGTCGAAACCCTCCAGCCCCATCTCGCTGCGCTGCTCCCCGGTGAAGCCGTAGATGGAAGTGCCCGTCCCCGTTGTTAGCAGGGGATCGCCGAACGGCTCGTAGGTGCGGGCGAGGGTGATGTTGGCGGAGGTGTTCGCCAATTGGCGCACCGATCCAAGGGCGTCGCCCAGATGGTATTGCCACCCTCCCGGTTGCTCCTCGCCGATACGAGCATTTCCATACGGGTAGGCGTTCGTGTCGTCGGAGAGGACCTGCGTCGGGCCGGCGGCCAGGTCCAGGGTGTAAGTCGTGGGCGCGCCGTTCGCCGCGTCCCCCGCTGCGCTCGGGGCGCCTCGCGGTTCCTCGGGCGATCCCTGAGTCCGTTGTGCGCGAAAGTGTAGGTGTTCGGGCCATGGGCCGCCGAGATCAGCCGGCCGTTCGCCCCGCGAGCGCAGCGAGACGGGGTTGGCGTGGTGGTAAGTGTACATGTGAACGGCGTCGCTGAGCAGGTTGCCGTCGTGCCCCTGGAGCGAAGCGAAAGGGGTGGTGCTCCCAGGTGTACCGGACGCCGTCGATCCACCAGTTCAGCCGGCCGGAGGCGGCGCAGCGCCATTGGACCTCCGGGACGTGCGGCGCGTCGCAGCGTTCACCCTCGGGCTCTAGGATCAGGCGGTGCTCTGGTGGTGGCATCCTGGAGAGGCAAGAGGGAACATGTCTCGGATGGCGAGAGTGCCGTCGATTGCTCCGTTCGCTTCGGTTGCGCCGCGTCAGATTCGGCGCGATAATCCCTATAATATGGCCACTACGTAGACCGCGAGGCAGATGGCCGTAGCACCCAGCCCCATTCTCCAGATCAACGACCTGCGCTTTCGCTATCGCGGTGCCAAGGAGCCGGCCTTGGACGGCGTGTCGCTCGAACTCCGCCAGGGTGAGTTTCTGGCGGTGATGGGCCCGAGCGAGGCCGGCAAGAGCACCTTGTGCGCCGCTCTGAACGGGCTCATCCCCCACTACCACAAGGGGAAGTTCGAAGGCAGCGTGGTGGTGTTCGGCCGGGATACCCGCCAATTCACCGTCTCCGAGATGGCTCAGGACGTGGGATTGGTGTTCCAGGATTTCGAGGGACAGCTCTTCTCCACCAACGTCGAGCTTGAGATTGCCTTTGGCCCCGAGAACTTCGCCGTTCCGAGGCCAGAGATCGCTCGCCGCATCAGCGAGAACCTGGCGTACGTCGGCCTTGAGGCGCAGCGCAGCCGACCTCCATCGACCCTTTCCGGCGGGCAGAAGCAGAAGCTGGCCATCGCCTCGGTGTTGGCCATGAACCCCCGCCTGCTCGTCATGGACGAGCCGACCACAGACCTCGACCCAATCAGCAAGGAGGGCGTTTTCGAAATCGCCCAGAGGCTCCGGCAGCGCCACGACCTGACGTTGATCGTCGTCGAGCATGAGACCGAAGAGGTGCTGTCCGCCGACCGGCTGCTGCTCCTCGATCACGGCCGGGTGATACAACTCGGACCCACGCGAGAGGTGCTGGGTCAGGTCGACGTTCTGGAAGAAATGGGCGTGATGCCCCTGGGCGTGGCCAAGTTCTTCCATCGAATGGGCGCGCCAGAGCTCCCCATGGTGCCAGAGGAAGGAGTTGAGGTCTTTCGTGCGCAGGGCTGGCGCCTCTCTGACGAGAAGTATGCGCAGATCGTCGCCGAGGACAAGAAGAAGGCTGAGCGCGCAGGGGAGGTGGTCATCCGCTGCTCTGGGCTGATGCACACCTACCCGAGCGGGGTGCAGGCACTCAAGGGGATCGATCTGGAAATCCGCCGCGGCGAAATGGTGGCTATCGTGGGTCAGAACGGCAGCGGCAAGACCACACTGGTGAAGCACTTCAACGGCCTGCTGCTCCCGACTGGAGGGCGGGTGGAGGTCGGGGGCAAGCCGACGAGCGAGCAGGGTGTGTTCCTGCTTGGGCAGAAGGTCGGCTACGTGTTTCAGAATCCGGACCACCAGATCTTCTCCGACACGGTGTTCGACGAGATAGCCTTCAGCCTCCGTCTGAGGCGCCTGAGCGATGCCGAGATCAAGGCCCGGGTGGAGGAGGCCCTGGAAGCCGTCGGTCTGGCGGGGTTCGAGCAGGAAGACCCCTTCAGCCTGACCAAGAGCGGCCGGCAGCGGGTGGCGGTGGCGTCGATCCTGGCGGCGCGGCCGGAGGTGCTGATCCTCGACGAGCCGACCACCGGCCTCGACTACGGCGAACAGCGCAGCATGATGGCCTTGGTGAAGAAGCTCAATGAGAGCGGGAGCACGATCATCTTCGTCACGCACCACATGTGGGTGGTGGCGGAATACGCCGAGCGCGTCTACGTCATGAAGGACGGCCAGATTCTGCTGCAGGGCTCGACGCGCGATGTCCTGGCGCACGAAGCGGAGCTGCGCCAGGCCTCGCTGCGGCCGCCGCATCTGGTCACCTTCTCCAACCGGCTGGGCAAGACCATGCTCTCGGTGGAGGAACTCATCCGCTGCACCGAGGGAAGGACCACCTGATGGATACGGAGGTGTACCTCGACCTGGACACCGTCGTCCATCGGCTCGACCCGCGGACCAAGATCCTGATTTTCGTCGCGGTGTTCGCCTCGATTGTGTTCATCGACCACCCGTTGTGGCTGTTCCCGTTCAGCCTGCTGGTGGTGATCCACGGGTTGGTCAGCCGGTCGCTGGGGAACCTGCGGCGCATTCGATATCTGCTGTTCCTGCTCAGCACGTGGGGGCTGATCTTGTGGAGCCTGTTCGTCGACGGCGAGACGAAGCTTTTCTGGATCTTTGAGCTGGAGGCCATCGAGTACGCTTTCTCGCGCACCATGCTCATCCTATCCTTCATCGTCTCCGGCATGATCCTGTTGAGCACCACGCGCAACGAGGAACTGGTCCTGGGGATGATCAAGCTCGGCCTCCCCTACCGTGTGGGCTTCGCCGTCTCCACCGCGCTGCGCATGGTGCCCACCATCATCGCCACCACGGCGACAATCGCTCAGGCGCAGCGCAGCCGCGGCCTGGACCTCGACAGCGGTGGTTTCATAGAGCGGATCCGCAAGAACGTGCCGCTGCTGATACCGGTCTTCGTCTCCACCATCCGGGGAACAAACGTCCTGGGGATGGCGCTGGAGTCGAAGGGCTTTGGGGCCCGGCCCGAGCGCACCTTCTATCTAGAAACCCGGTTCCGTCGGAATGATTACGTTTGCATGCTGCTCCTGGTCATCATCTTTGCTGCGGCGACCTATGTTCGACTAACCGGGATGTCGAACATCCCGGGGCTGATCCGCTTCTGAGGATTGGATTCCGGGGAGGGAATGAGCGGGTCTCAGTCTTGCTTCGATGAGCTGCCGTTCCTGCTGCGCAGGGAGAACGTCGCTCGCTATGAAGACGGGGCCGTGGTGATTTGCGATCGACGGAAGTATCCTTTTGAGCGGGCCTTCGTGCGCTGCCCGGATATCGAGTCGGTGGCCCGCGCCATCGAGGAGATGGTGACCCAGGGAGGCGGGCCCTCGGTGGCGGCCCTGTATGCCCTGGCCATGGCCGCGCGGTCGGTGGAAGGGCAGGCCCCGGAAGTCGTCCTCGATCGATTGGAAACCGCTCGAACCCGGCTGGTCGCCACACGCCCGACCAACACCTCGCTCGCCTGCTTGCTGGCGCGCGCCATGGAGGTGGTGCGGCGTGTCCTCGAAGACCACCTTCCGCTGGAGGAGACGCTGCTGGCCTGGATCGAGGAGCGGCGCGATGCCTACTACGAGCAGGTACAAAGCATGGCGCGCTTCGGTGCCGATCTCATCCGGGACGGCGACGGCGTGCTCACGATGTGTTTCGCGGAGACCTCCTTCCTCCTGACGTTATCCAGCGCCCACAGGATGAGGAAACGGATTCGCGTCTACGTGCCGGAAACGCGTCCGTACCTTCAGGGTGCCCGCCTGACAGCCCCGAGCGTGCAGGAACTCGGGATTCCAGTCACCGTGATCACCGACAACATGCCTGCATATCTGATGTCGCAGGGGAAGGTTCAGGTGTACATGACGGCGGCCGACCTGGTGACGATGGACGGGCACGTGGTGAACAAGATCGGCACGTTCCAGAACGCGCTGGCGGCTCACCACCATGGCATTCCCTACTTCGTGTTCACGCTGGGGCCAGACCCCGGACGGCCCGACCGCCGGTCGATTGAAATTGAGGAACGGGATGCGGCGGAGGTGCGCTCCTGTCGGGGTGTGCCGACGACCCTGGAGGAAATCGACGCCTACTACCCGGCGTTCGACGTCACGCCGCCCCATCTGGTGGCCGGGGCAATCACGAGGCGCGGCGTGCTCAGCCCCTACGACCTCAAGCGATACTACTCCAGCGGAGATCGAGCGTAACGGAAGGCCCAGATGCGGGTTGCAGTGATTGGAGGCACGGGGATCCGCTGGATGGCCCAACAAGGCGTCGAGGCGGATTCCGTTGAAACGCCGTATGGGCCGGTGCAGGTCTGGCGGACCTGCGTGGAGGATGACGAGGTCATCTTTCTCCCCCGTCACGGTCCAGATCATCACCTGCCACCGCACCGGGTCAACTACCGGGCCAACATCAAGGCCTTGCAGCAGCTTGGGGTGAAGCGGGTGATGGCTGCGTACGCTGTCGGATCGCTGCATGCGGCGGTTCCACCTCGTTCGCTGGTGGCGCTGGACCAGCTGTTGGATTTCACTCGAGGGCGGCAGAGCACTTTCTACGATGGCGGTGCCTCCGGGGTGGTGCACACCGACATGACCGAGCCCTTCTGCCCGGCTCTCCGGGCCCGTCTGCTGGAACGAGCGGAGGCACGCGGTCTGGGCATTGTGCCGCGCGGCACGTACATCTGCACCGAAGGTCCTCGCATTGAGACGGCAGCCGAGGTGCGCATGTTTGCGCAGCTTGGCGGCGACGTCGTCGGGATGACGGGCGTGCCAGAAGCGCCGCTGGCGCGGGAGCTGGGGCTGCACTACGCGGCCGTGGCGCTGGCGATCAACTGGGGGGCAGGAATCAAGGCCGCGTTAGAGTTTGTCCGCGAAGGGCTGGAGGAGGTCCGCGCCGCCATGCTGGACCTGTTCGTCGACGTGCTTCGCAGCCCCAACCTGCCGCCCTGCGGCTGCCAGAACGCGAGCATGGTCGTGAGGCCGCCGCAGGATCGGGTGTGAGCGCGGCGGAACGAAGCGGGCAGGAAGAGAGGAGGTGATCAAGGGAAGAGAAGAAGCGTGCCTTCACTGAGCCGTCCGTATGCGTGAGTCGTCGTGCCCAAGGGAGGCCATACCATGAAAGAAGTCATCACGATGTGGAAGTCCACCCGGATGATCATCCTGGTGGCGCTGTCGGCCGCCATCTACGCGGCTGGACTAATCGCGTTCAAAGGCGGGATCGTCATCGTCCCCGGCATCACGGAAGTCCGCCCTGCCAATGTCTTCCCCATCATCTTCGGCCTGATGTTTGGACCCGCCGGAGCCTGGGGGTCTGCCATCGGCAACCTGATTGGGGACATCTTCGGCGGCACGCTGGGTGTCGGGAGCATCTTTGGCTTTTTCGGCAACTTCGCTCTCGGTTTCGTGCCCTACAAGATGTGGGGCGCGATCGGGTTGGTTCCCAAGCAGGACATGTCGCCCAATGTGAACTCGTGGCGGAAGCTGGCGGCGTACGTTGTGATCACCGTCGTCTCGGCGGCCGCATGTGCCGTCATCATCGCCTGGTATCTGGACTTGGCGGGCATCGTTCCCTTCGCCTTCCTCGGCGCGGTGATCACCGTGAACAACGCCATCGCCGAACTGGTGCTGGGTCCACCGCTGCTGCTGCTGCTCTATCCGCGGGTCAAGCGCTGGGGCCTGATCTGGACCGACATCATGGAGAAGAAGGATGTCGCGGCTGGCTTCGGCAAGGGACTGGCCTCCATCCTGATGATCGTCGGGGCCATCGGCGGCCTGATCATCGGCATCGGCCTGTCGACCGGCCTGTATGGGCAGCAGATGTTCCAGTTCGCCGGCCAGACCGGCCAGGTGGGCGTGTGGCTGGGCGTACTGCCCTTCCTGGCGTTGATCGTGCTGTCGGCCTTCATGTTCTCGGGGCGAGAGCAGTTTGAGCCGGAATCGGCCTGAGAAGACACCACTGCTCCGGGCGGGCCACCGCATGCGGCCCGCCCTTTTGCTTTCACGACCTCCAGCACCGGAAAGGAAGATGCACCATGGCCGCAGGAAAGATTGAAGCCGATCTACTGATCCGCGGCGGGACCGTGGTCACGGTCGACAGCCAGGCCCGCGTGTTCGAGCAGGGCGCAGTGGCGGTGCGAGGGCCGGATATTGTCGCAGTCGGCCCCCTCGATGTTGTGCGCGCGCAGGTCGAAGCGGCCGCTGAGATGGACGCCACCGGAATGGCCGTGCTCCCGGGCCTGGTGAATGCTCACACGCACCTTGCCATGACGATCTTCCGCGGGCTTGTCGACGATGCGCCGCTCGACCGCTGGCTGGAGAGAATCTGGGGGATGGAGAAGACTTATGCCACAGCGGGGAACGTCCGCGTTGGCTGCCTGCTGGCTTTCGCGGAAATGATCCGCAGCGGCACGACCACCGCCGTGGATATGTACTGGCACCGGGACGTGGCGACGGAGCTGGCCCGCCAGGTGGGGATGCGGCTGGTAAACGGGCCGGCGTTCATCGACTTCGTCGGCCCCGACGGGATTGAGCCCGCCCGACGCATGACTCTTGCGCGGGAGTTCCTGGAACGCTACCGGAACGATCCACTGATCGCTACGTGCGTCCAGGCCCACGCCACATACACCGTGCCTCCGGAACTGCTGGAGACGACGCGGGACCTGATGCTTGAGTACGACGTGCCCTTCGTGACCCACGCCAGCGAGACGACATCCGAGGTGGCCACCGTCCTGGAGCGCTATGGCCGGCGGCCGGTCGACCATCTCGATTCTCTCGGCCTGCTCGGGCCAAAGACCGTCTTGGCGCATGGCGTGCATCTGCAGGATGAGGAGATCCGACGACTGGCGGAGAGCGGAGCCTCGGTCGTCCACTGCCCCCAATCGAACTTGAAGACAGGGGCAGGGATCGCCCGTGTGGCAGATCTCCTGCAAGCCGGAGTGAACGTGGCCCTTGGAACGGACGGTGCAGCCAGCAACAACGACCTTGATCTGTGGGGCGAGATGTACTTCGCGGCCCTCCTGCAAAAAGGCGTGAGGCAGGATCCGACGGTCGTGCCGGCGCGCCAGGCGCTGCATATGGCGACCATGGGCGGGGCGCGGGCGCTTGCGCTGCAGGACAGGATCGGCTCTCTAGAACCCGGCAAGCGAGCCGATATCATCCTGGTGGACCTGGATCGACCGCACCTCACTCCCCTCTACGACGTCTACTCGCACCTCGTGTACGCGGTGCGCGCAGGAGACGTCCGCACCGTCCTGATTCACGGCCGCCCGGTCATGCGCGACCGAGTCCTGCTGACCATCAACGAGGAAGAAGCACTGACGTTGGCTCGCCGCGTGGGACGCTCAATCGCCCAGGATCTGGGCGGGTGAGGGCCAGGATGGGGGATAGCGGCCGGGGGGCGCCGGGCGACCGCAGCCTGCTTACTCCGGCCGTGTGAGCAGGCGGATGCTGTCGGCCTCTTCCGGATAGTCGCGAATCAGATCCTCCCGCACACCTTGCTGGTAGTCCTCGTCGTCATAGCCCGGTGCCACGGTGGTACCCAGCAGCGCCCAGCGTCCACCAGGGAGAAGCCGCGAACCCTGCCACACATCCCTGGGCACGACGAACTGGACCTGTTGGCCGGCCTGGAGGTCGTGTCCCAGGATGATGCGTTCTGATTTGCCCTGCGGATGGAGCAGGAGCAGTTCCACCGGGTCGCCCAGATAGAAATGATAGACCTCGTCGGTGGGCAGTCGATGCAGCGCCGAAAAGGAATCGGGCGCCGACGTGAGGAAATAGAGGATGGCGGTGGCATAGGGCTTGTCGCGGCGGTAGCGGGGAGGCAGCGCATGCCGCGGGATGGTCTCCGAGGAACAGTAGGTCTGGCGGAAGGACCCTCCCTCCTTTGGCAAGGGCTGCAGTCCGAAGTGGTGGATGATCTGTTCGGCAGGCAGCATGCGGGCAACCTCCAGCAAGTGGAATCTGGGCCGGCAGATGACAAAGGCGGAACGCTCGCAAGACGGCCTCAGCGCCGTGAAGGGTCCCTCCTCGCCGTTTGGGGGCTGGAGAGTCCGTCAGTAGACCGTGTTGCACATGACGCCTCCATCCACCAGCAGGTTGACGCCCGTGATCCAGCGAGCGGCGGGGGAGGCCAGGAACAGGCAGGCATCGGCGACGTCATCTGCCCATCCCAGACGGCCGAGGGGAACGGCCTTCATGTAGCGGGCCACACCATCTGGCCAGTCCTGTTCGAGCCCAGGACGTCCGATCAGGCCGGGTGAGACGGCGTTGACGCGTATGCCGTGGCGACCGAGCTCCAGGGCAGCGGCTCGCGTGTGCATCACCACGGCCGCCTTGGCTGCGTCGTAGTGACTGTGGCTCCACGCCGGGTTCTCCGCCTCGATGCTGGCGATGTTCACGATCGAGCCTCCCGAACCGAGGCGCACCATCTCGCGGGAGGCTGCCTGGGTGCCGAGAAAGACAGTGCGCAGGTTGGCGTCGAGCACCTGATCCCAGGCCGCGTCGGTCATCTCGAGCAAGGTCGCGAGAGGATACAAGCCGGCGTTGTTGACCCACACATCCAGGCCGCCCAACTGCTGGACGGCGCAGGCTGCCAGGTCTTCCGCTTCGGATCGGCGGGTGACGTCGGCCCGGGCGGCCAGGGCGCGGCGGCCCAGGGCGAGGATGCGAGCAGCCACGGCCTCGGCCCCCGCCCGACTGGATCGGAAGTTTACGACCACGTTGGCGCCTGCCTCGGCGAAACGAAGGGCGATGGCGCAGCCAATGCCACTGCCGGCGCCGGTGACGACAACCGCCTTGTCAGCGAAGTCGAGGAGCCGAGAAGGAATGGGAAGCTCAGGATGATCCACTTGCGACACGCAGGCCTCCTCCATGATTGATGCGCCGGCAGGACCGCGCCCCGCGGCGGTATGCGGGATTCGGTCAGCCGCCCCGGGAGGGATGGCCGAGGGGTCAGGACCATCCCGGCGCATCCGGGCTGCATGGCAATATCATGTGATTCCTTCGACAACAACGATCAGCATCGCGCAGAGCATGAAGAGCGAGGCATACTTGAACACTGCGAAGTCCCCCCGGGACGATTGCCTCCACACGCCCAGGGCCGCAAGGCACAGCAGCCCAACGGAGAGAACGAGCAACAGGCCCAAGTAGCCCCAGGCCATCCCGATGCCAAGGGCAGCGCCCGTCATGGCCAATGCCGCCCCGGCGCTCGAAACCACGATCACTCTCCGCGTGGCGCCGGGCCCGTAACGCTCCGGAGAAGTGGGCACGCGGGCCGCGCGGTAGTCGGCTTCGTACCGCAGCTGGATGCTCAGGATATGGGTTGGGATCCACAGCAGGACGGCCAGGGCAAGGAGCCAGCCGGGTCCATCCGGCCAGCCGACGGCGAGCGTCCGTCCGGCCAGCGCTGGCATCCCGCCCGCCAGCCCGCCGAAGACGATTGAGAGGGCTGTACGCCGTTTGAGCCACATCGTATACACCAGGACATCGATGGTGGCTCCGGCCAGGACCACCCAGCCCGCCAGCGGGAGCAGGGTGAACGCCCAGGTGACGCCCAGGACGGTAAGGAGAATGCCCAGGCCGGCCGCTTGGGATCGGCTGATCCTGCCGCTTGGGATGGGACGCCTCGCCGTGCGCCGCATGCAGGCGTCAACGTCGGCGTCGTAGGCCATGTTCAGCATGGTGCTGCCGCTGACGGCCAAGAATAGGCTGCCCGCAAGGGCCAGCAGCGTCTGCCAGTTCAGCACTGGGCAGCGGCCGCTGGCAAACCCGGCCAAGCCTGTCAGCACCAGCAGGCCGGTCTGTGGGCCCTTGAGGAGCGCCCAGTACGTCTGGAGGTGTGCACGCGCCGGGCCTCGGAGGGGGGTCACGGATTCACATCCATGGCTTCACCGCCGCGGGCGCCCGAAATGGATGGTGCGGCGACGACCGGGCCCGCGCAGTTCTGCGTCCTGCGGCCAGATTGTAACCGAAACCGCGAGGCTCTCAGCGCAAGGGTTCCGGAGCGCAGATGCCAAGGCATCTGCTCCCAGCCTTGTTCCTTCAGACTCGCGGCACGCTGTCCCCGCCTCTTGGGATCGGGGGCAGTCGGTATCGTCCATGGTGGGGGGAGCCGTGTCGGTCGGAGGGTGCTGAATAACATCTGCCGCGGCTGCCGATACCATGCAGTTCAAGCTAGGCGTGCAATGACGAGCGGCCTCAGCCTCACCCCCTGTCCTCTCCGCCTGCTGGCGCGGCTGCTCTCCCAGGGCTCAATGGCGGAGACGGGGTGGGTGAGGGTCTCGGCCCGATGTCCGAGATGCGAGAGCATATTCAACAGCCTCGGTCGGCTGCTTGTCGCTGATTCCTGGCTGTGGTAGACTCCCCCCGACTGAGCACCTGCCAGGCCGAGTCGAATGCCCAAGACGCGAGTCGATTTCATGGTCTCCCGCCTGAGGGACCTGCAGGCGAAGACGCCGGACGTGGAGGCCTCGGCGGTGGTGAGCGTCGATGGCCTGATCATGGCCTCGGCGCTGCCAGCCTCGGCCGAGGAAGACCGGGTCTCGGCGATGTCGGCAGCGATGCTCAGCCTGGGGGAGCGCATCGCGGCCGAGCTCGGCCGCGGGGGATTGGAGCAAGTCTACATCCACGGCAACGAGGGCTATGTCCTGATCATGGCCGTGGGGTCAGAAGCCGTCCTCACTGTGCTGGCTCGGCAAGAGGCCAAGTTGGGCCTGGTGCTGCTGGAGATGGTGAGGGCAGCCAGGGATCTCGAAGAGCTGGTTCGCTCATGAGCAACGACGAAGGCTGATCAGAGAGACACGGTGGGGAGGACGCCGAAGGTCGGCCCTCCCCACCGCCCTTGATGGGGCATGACGGAGGGGAGCGGATGACCAAGTACATCTTCCTCAGCTCGGTGGGCAAGGGTGTCACAGCGGCGGCGCTGGGCAAGCTGCTCAAGGAGCGCGGTTTCGCCGTCTCGATCCAGAAGCTGGACCCCTATATCAACGTCGACCCCGGGACGATGAGCCCGTACCAGCACGGCGAGGTCTACGTTCTCGACGACGGCGCGGAGACCGACCTCGACCTGGGGCACTATGAGCGGTTCATCGACATCAGCCTCAGCCGCGTGTGCAATGTGACCTCGGGGCAGATCTACTCCGAGGTCATCGGCAAAGAGCGGCGAGGAGACTATCTCGGGGGGACGATCCAGGTCATCCCCCATGTGACGAATGAGATCAAGAAGCGCATCGGCCTTGTGTCGCGCGAGACGGGGGCCGAGATCGTGCTGGTGGAAGTAGGCGGAACGGTGGGCGACATTGAGTCGCTCCCCTTCCTGGAAGCGCTGCGCCAGATGCGGTCGGATGTCGGCCGCGACAACACCCTGTATGTGCATGTGACTTGGCTGCCGCATATCGGGGCCACGGCAGAATTGAAGACCAAACCCACACAGCATTCGGTCCGCGAACTGCGGTCGATCGGCATTTCGCCGGATGTCATTGCCGCCCGGTCGGACTACCCGGTTGGAGAGGACTTGAGAGCCAAGATCGCACTGTTCTGCGACGTGGAGCCGCGTGCCGTAATCCCCCTGACCACGGCCGAAGTGCTCTACGAAGTGCCGCTGATGCTAGAGCGCGAGGGTGTGGGCGAACTCCTCTTGGGCAAGCTCGGGCTGACGGCGCGGC
Organism: uncultured Anaerolineaceae bacterium; assembly: GCA_964575425.1. Lineage (GTDB taxonomy): Bacteria > Chloroflexota > Anaerolineae > Anaerolineales > E44-bin32 > DATEAV01. Next base: position 45,791 of record CAZNRD010000009.1, read on the forward strand.
GCAAGCCAGACTGGACGGCCTGGGAGCGGCTGGTGGCCGAAGCGCGGCGCGAGCGGCCGAAGGTCAAGGTGGGACTTGTGGGGAAGTACGTCGAGCTGCAGGACGCCTACATGAGCGTGCGCGAGGCAGTGCGCCATGCTTCGCTGGCGGTCGGCGTGGAGGCGGAGATCGTATGGCTGCACTCGGCAGAGCTGGAGAAGGGCCGCAGTTGGGCTCAGCTCCGTGAAGTGGATGGGATCATTGTCCCGGGGGGCTTCGGCTCACGCGGCATCGAGGGGAAGATCGCTGCCGCGCGCTACGCGCGAATGAACCAGGTCCCCTACCTGGGCCTGTGCCTCGGCATGCAGGTGATGGTCATCGAGTTTGCCAGGCACGTGCTGGGTTCGGAGGACGCCAATTCGACGGAGTTCGATCGGAGCACGCCCCATCCGGTGATCGACTTGCTGCCCGAGCAGCGCAACATCGGGGACATGGGCGGCACGATGCGGTTGGGCCTGTACCCTTGCCATCTGGTGCCGGGTTCGGTAGCCGGCGAGGCCTACGGCCTGTCCGCTGTCCAGGAGCGGCATCGGCATCGTTTCGAGTTCAACAACACCTACCGAGAGGTCCTGGGCGCGCGTGGAATGGTCTTCTCCGGTCTCTCGCCGGACGGGAAGCTGGTGGAGATCGCCGAGTTGGCCGGACATCCATTCATGGTGGGCAGCCAGTTCCATCCGGAGTTCCTCTCGCGCCCGACACGGCCTCATCCCCTTTTCCGCGCCTTTCTGCGGGCGGTGGGAGCTCGGGCGGGCGTCTTGCTCGATGTCCGGGCTGAGGGGATGGCGCGGCGTCAGGAAGAGGCTCACTAGGCAGGAGCGGCTGCGACTGCGTCCTGCTCCTCTGCGTCAGAAACGGACCCGGCGCCGCGGAGGCGCCGGTGAATGCGCTGGATAGGTCGCCAGAAAGCCTCAGTCCTCTGAAGCCCCCACCTTTTCTGGCATGCCCATGGTCCGCTGGCGCTCGGCGGTGAGCTTGGCAATGCCATTGCGGGCCTGGGTGAGCAGGCGGCTGAGCTCGGCTTCCAGCCCGCCCAAGGCCTCGAGCACGTAGTCATCGGCCTCGCGGCGCGAGTCTTCCGCTTCGCTGCGTGCCTGAGCCAGGATCTGCTCCGAGCGCGCCTGTGCCGCCTGGACGATGGCATCGCGTGAGACGATTTCCTCGGCCTTCTGCTTGGCCAGGGCGATCGTCCGGGCTGCCTCCTCCTGCGCCTGCGCCAGGAGGCGATCGCGCTGGGCGGTCACCTGCTGCGCCTTCTTCACTTCCTCCGGGATCGAAATGCGCATCTGGTCGATGATCTCGAGGAACCGGTCCTCGTCGACGATCACGTTGTGTGTCAGGGGGATCGGCCGGCTCTGGTTGAAAAGCTCCTCCAACCGGTCTACCAGGTGCAGGATGTCCATGGTTGCCTCCGGTCCACCTCACCGGTCGATCGGACTGGCGGATCTCGGTGCAAGGTCCGGGCCAAAGAGTACACCGAACATGTTCGTGGGTCAACCTGTTCAGCCGGGGGCATCAGTCCCGCAGTGAGGTCATAGGAACGGCCCCCGGGCCTTCGTCGCCGAGGTCCCGAAACCGGCGGTGCAGGGCTTCGGCGACATGGGGTGGCACCAGGCTGCTGACATCACCGCCGAGAGAGGCGATCTCGCGCACGGTGGAGGACGAGAGAAAAGTGTGTTCTTCGCTGGTGATCAGCGCCACCACCTCGATCTCCGGAGCCAGGCGGTGGTTTGCCAGAGCCATGCGGAACTCCTGCTCGAAGTCGGAGAAGACCCGCAAGCCGCGCACAATGACATGGGCCCCCACCTGGCGGCAGAAATCGACGGTCAGCCCTTTGTAGCCCATCACCTGGACGGTGTCGCTGGCGAAGGTTTGCTGCACCAGGGCAATCCGTTCTTCAGGGGAGAAGAACAGGCTCTTCAGCGGCCGATCATAGACGGCGACGATAACCTCGTCGAAGAGGCCCTTCGCCCGACGAGCGATGTCGATGTGGCCGTAGTGAATGGGATCGAACGTCCCGGGGAAGACGGCTCGGACCATCAGCTGATCTCTCCCTTCCTGGCGGACCAGAATTCGGCGACCTTGGCGGCCAGCAGCCTGTGCTCCGGTCGCTGCAGGTCGGGGTCCATCTCAAACAGGCGGTTGGCCTCGCGCCGGGCCTTCTCAATGAGACGGATGTCGGTCAGGCGGGCCATGCGCAGCTCGGCGAAGCCCGATTGGCGGCTGCCGAGGAAATCGCCCGGGCCCCGCTGCTGCAAGTCCATCTCGGCAAGACGAAAGCCGTCATCGGTGGTCTCCATGGCCTTGAGACGCTCGTTCTCGGCCTCGTCGTCGGAATCCGGCACCAGCAGACAGTAGGACTTGTGCTGGCCGCGCCCGACGCGACCGCGAAACTGGTGCAGCTGCGCCAGGCCAAAGCGGTTCGCCCCCTCGATGAGCGTCACCGTCGCGTTGGGGACATCGACTCCGACCTCGACCACGGACGTTGACACGAGGATGTCGAGCGCACCAGCGCGGAAGCGCTCCATTGCCTCTTCCTTGGCCTCCGGCCGCATCCGTCCGTGCAGCAGCCCCAGACGCAGGCCCTGAAAGACCTCTTCTTGCAGCCGCTCATGCTCGTCGACCGCTGCCCTGGCCTCGACCTTGTCCGAACCTTCCACCAGAGGATAGATGATGTATGCCTGCCGCCCGGCTTCGACCTGGCTGCGGATGAAGCCGTACGCGCGCGACCGCTCCTGCGGCCGCAGCAGCCGCGTTTCGATCGGCTGTCGCCCCGGCGGCATCTCATCGAGGACGCTCAGCTCGAGGTCGCCGTAGAGCGTGAGGGCAAGCGAGCGTGGGATCGGTGTGGCGGTCATCACCATCAGGTGGGGGTTCGGTGCCTTGGCGCGGAGCTGCGCACGCTGCTCGACACCGAAGCGATGCTGCTCGTCGATCACCGCCAGCGCCAGGCGGGCAAACGTCACCGGTTCCTCCAGCAGCGCATGCGTTCCGACGACAAGCTGGATCGAGCCCTGGGCGAGACCGCGGCGGATCTCCTGCTTCTCGCTTTCAGGCGTCGCGCCGATGAGCAGGCGGATTCTCTCTGGGGCCAGGTCGGCGGCGTGGGTGAGGAGGTCTGTGAGCGTACGCAGGTGCTGCTCGGCCAGGATGCTGGTCGGGGCCATGACCGCGGCCTGCTTGCCGTTGGCGATGGCAATGGCAGCCGCAGCGGCAGCGACAACGGTCTTGCCCGAGCCGACATCGCCTTGCAGCAAGCGGTTCATCGGCCGGCTGCTGGCGAGGTCGGCGCGCAAGTCCTGGAGAGCGCGCCGCTGGGCGGCGGTCAGTTGATAGGGCAGGCGCTCTTCAAATCCACGGAGCCAGGCGTCGTCCACCTTCAGGGGTTCGGTCGTCAGGCCGGACCACTCGCGCTTCTGCCGCAGCACGCCGAGCTGCAACAGGAACATCTCATCGAACGCCAGACGGTGTTGAGCCTGGCGCAATTGCTCCCAGCTGTCGGGGAAGTGGACTTGCGCCAACGCCGTTCCCAGGGGCATCAGCCCGGCTGAGGCGCGCACCGACTCGGGGAGGGGGTCCTGCAGGCGGGGCGCGACGCGGGTCACGACCGAGTTGACCACCCGCCTCAGCCACTTGGCGGTCAGTCCTGCCGTCAGCGGGTAGACCGGCACGATGCGGTTGGTGTGCAGCTGCTGTCTGTCCACATCCTCCCATTCAGGGTTGTTCATCGTCAGCCGGCCGAGATACTGCTCGACGCGGCCCGAAAGGACCAGCGGCCTACCCGGACGCAGGCGCTCGGCGATCCAGGGCTGGTTGAACCAGGTCACGCGCAGCGCGCCTGTGCCGTCGCTCACCGTTGCCTCGACCAGTGTCATCTTGCCGGCGCGCGTGGGCCGCAGGCTGATGTCATCGAGGGTGGCGATGACGGTCACCTCCTCGCCGTACCAGAGGCGGTTGATCGTTTTCAGCTGCGAGTAGTCATCGTAGCGGCGAGGCAGATGCCAGAGGAGATCACCCAGCGTGCGGAGCTCCAGCCGCTCCAGCGTCTTGGCGGATTTGGGGCCGATGCCCTGCACGACGGTCAGCGGGGCATCGAGCGAGGGCGAGGCGGGAGCTTTGGTCGGGGCGGGCGATGAGGGCAGCGGCACGGGTTCCGACGCTGTCGGGCCGGGCTCGGTTCCGGCGGGCGGCGGACCGAGGCCGACGAGGTCGGGATGCTCTGTGCGCAGGCGGCCCCACAGGTCGCGCAGGGCCTGTGCGCGCGAGGCAGGGGGTAGGGACGAGTAGTCTCTCAACCCGGCGGCAACGATCTCGATCAGGGCTTCGGGGAGGCCGCTGGCTCGCGCCTCAGCCTGCCACGGATCGAGCATGCGCTCGAGGCCGCCGACGACCGCCCGGTTGTCGTAGCCGCGGTCGTTTTCCAGGCGCAGGACCTTCGCAAGCTTCTCCAGTGCAGGGTTCATCGCGAACGGTGGACCTTCTCGCATAACTATAGGGGGGAAGGGACAAGCGCGCCAGCGCTAGCGCGCCAGGCCGGCCAGCCCGATCGAGCCAGGGCCGACGTGGGTGCCGATGACGGTGGTGACATCCACGATCAAGGGCAGGCGCGCGGAGAGGTCCTTCAGCCGGTGCGCGAGAGCATCCGCTTCTTCGGGGACTGCCGAGTGCAGCACGGCCAGGCGCTCCATCGGGCCCCAGGAGCGCACAAATGCGGTGAGCTGCTCCAGCGCCCGTCCCCGCGTGCGCACCTCGCCGATGCGCTGGATGACGCCGTCGGCCACCGTCACCAGCAGCTTCACCTTGAGCAGATCGCCCAATCCGGCGCGCAGCCAGCTGACCCGCCCGCTGCGGCGTATGTACTCGAGGGTGTCGATCATGGCGCAGACGCGGACACGCTCCCGCGCCCGGCGCGCCGCATCCAGGATAGCCTCGAAAGGCGAATTGGCCAGCGCAGCAGCCGCGGCCTCCATCACCTGGAAACCCAGCCCCAGGGACACCTGCAGGCTGTCGAAGATGTGGACACGATCGCCAAACGTGGCTGCCGCCTGATGGGCGACGTTGACCATCGTGCTCAGCTTGGAGGACACGTGCATTGACAGCACCCGGGCCACGCCCGAATCCAGCAGCCGCTCATACACGGCCTCAAAGACGCTCGGCGAGGGCACGGCGGTGGTGGCCGGCGTCTTCAACAGGGGCATCCGGCGGTACAGCTCCGCCCGGTCCAGCTCCGATCCATCCTGGTAGGACCTGCCGTTGACGGTGACGAGGGCGGGGATGACCTCGATGCCGAGCGCCTTGGCTTCATCCACCGGGATATCCGACGTGCTGTCCGTCACGACAAGATGATGGCGCATGCTCACCTCAGGGGACCTCTTCCTCCGACTCGAGCACGACGATGCCCAGGCAGCCCGGCCCGATACAGGTGGCGACCGAAGCGCCGTAGCAGTTGATGGTGATGGGGGTGGTGGGGTTGAGCGCCTGCAGGCGCTCGGCGATCTGCCTGCTTTCGTCCGTCGGCCGGGGCTCGCTCTGGAGGATCGCCAGGTGCTGGATGTTGGAGAATTCGGAGACGAACTCGATCAGCTTTTCCACTGCACGCGGCCGGGAGCGAACCTTCTCCATGGGGATGACATCCCCCTCTTCCAGGGTGAGGAAGGGGATGATGCCCAGCATGTTCCCCAGGATCGCCTGAGAGCGGCTCAGGCGACCCAGGCGCTCGAGGTAGTCGAGCTGCTCCAGGAAGAAGACCATGTACAGCCGCGGAATCATGCCGCGCACGATGCGAACGATGTCCTCGAAGTCCGCGCTGCGGGCGGCAGCCCTGGCCGCCGCTTCCACCAACAGCCCCAGCCCGACCGAAATCGACTCCGAGTCGATCACCTGGATGTCGCAGCGGCCGAGGAACTGCTGACTGGCCTGACGGGCGTTGGCGCAGGTGGCCGCCAGGCGCGATGAGGTGTGGATGGAAAGGATATGACCGGCCTCGCGGTGGAGGCGGTTGTAGATCTCACCCAGCGTCTCGACGCCTGGGGGGATGGCGGCGGGGATGTAGCGCGCGCCGTCCGCGGCGTCGAAAAGGCTATGCAGGTCCATCTCATAGGTGTCCTCGATGACCTGCGAGCCGCTGCGAATCAGCACAGGGGCGACGGTGACCGGCTGGCCGTTGAGGGCGCCTGGGGCGGTGAAGCGGGCCATGCTGTCGGTGACGATGGCGATTGAAGCCATGTTCATTCCACCGAGAAGATCAAGTGGTAGTGGGGCTGACCCCCTTCCATGAGTTCGACTTCCAGAGAGGGATGTCGCTGGCGGACTCGGTCGGCGAGCTGATTGGCTTCCTTTCCGGGCAGGTCGACGCCGTAAAAGAAGGTGACGAGTTCGGCCTGGGCCGCGCCGGCCTGCTCCAGCAGGCCGAACACCACCGTCTCCAGGTCATCGCCGGAGGCAGCCAGGCGGCCGTCGAGCAGCCCGATCACCTGCCCTTCCTGGACGCGCACGCCGTCGATCTCCACCGAGCGCGTGGCGATGGTAACCTCCCCGCTGCGGACTGTGTCGAGTGCAGCCGTCATGGCTTCGATCGTGGCCTGGTAGTCGCCGTTCGTGTTGAGGGCCAGCATCGCGGCGATGCCCTGAGGCACGGTCTTGGAGGGGATTACCGTGACGTGCTTGGTGGTCAGGTCGATGGTCTGGTTGGCCGTCAGGACGATGTTCTTATTGTTCGGCAGGAGGACGATGCGGTCGGTGGGCAGGTGCTCGAAGGCCTTGAGGATTTCCTCCGTGCTGGGGTTCATCGTCTGGCCGCCCTCGACGATGGCGGCTGCCCCGAGGCTGGCAAAGACGCGGGCGATGCCCATGGCCGGAGCCACAGCCACCGCCGCGATCTGCCCAGGCTCCACCGGGGCGAGCCGCAGCGTCCGCATGTCCTGTTGGCTGGCCTGATCGGCCATCTGCACCATCAGGTTTTCCAGATGGACGTTGGTGATGGTGCCCAGGGAGCGGACGTACTCAATCGGCTCATACTCGGTCCTGTCGGGGACGTGGATGTGCATGCGGTACATGCCATCCCCTTCGCCCACCTGGATCGATGTGCCGAGTTCCTCCAGTCGGCGGTAGAAGGCATCGAGGTCCAGGAGACCTTGCGGCCGGAAATCCACAACCACTTCCCAATCCTGTCCGGGCTCGATGCTCTCGGCTGCATTCTCCAGGGCCAGGGCGCTGAGCGGCTGGACTGTGACCTGAGGTTGATCCAGCGGCAGGCCGTAAGCCGTGCGCAGCATGCCTTCGAGCAGGTAGAACAGGCCCTTGCCGCCGGAATCGACGACGCCAGCCTCTTTGAGCACGGGGAGCAGGTCGGGAGTGCGCTCCACGGAAGCGGCGGCCTCTTCGACGATGCGCTCGAGTACGTCGAGGGCCGAGTCGGCTCCGTTCTGGATGGCGTCTTCGGCGGCGTGGGCGATGTCCTTGGAGACCGTCAGGATCGTTCCCTCGACCGGGCGGACCACGCCGCGGTAGGCCGTATCGCGCGCCTCGGCCAGCGCGCGCGCCATGGTGGCGGCATCCATCACCGCCAGGTTGTCGAGGACGCGGGCAAAGCCGCGCCACAGCTGCGAGAGGATGACGCCTGAGTTGCCGCGCGCGCCCATGAGCGCACCGTGCGCCAAGGCATGGCACACCTTGCCGATCGAACGCTCTCCCAGGGCGGCGATTTCCGCCCAGGCGGACTGCATGGTGAGGACCATGTTGGTGCCGGTGTCGCCGTCGGGCACCGGGAAGACGTTGAGCACGTTGACGGTCTGCTGGTTTGTGCGCAGCCAGGCCAGTGCGCCCTCGGTCAGCTGGCGCAGCGTTGGGCCATCGACGGTGCGGTAGCGTTCGGCCAATCCCGCATGCGGGTCGCCGCCAGGCGGCAGGGTGTCGGGTCTCATGCGTGTCCCCGGGCCTCAGTCGATGTGGCTGACGCGCAGGTCGAGCACATTGACGTTGACGGCGACCACCGGTGTGCCCAGAGCCCTTTCGACCTGGTAGCGAACCGTGTTGGCGACGCTGGCCGCGACGGAGGTGATGCGCGTGCCGTACTCAACGATCACGTACAGGTCAATGACGATGCGTCCGTCGACCGTGCGCACTTCGACGCCATGGCGTGGATCGCGCGCCAGGGCGCGGGTGATGCCCAGCACGAAGTTGCGAGGTGCCATCCCGGCCACGCCGTACGAGCTCAGCGCAGCCTGGGAGGCAATCGTGGCGATCGCCCGAGGGGAAATCAGAATCCGGCCCAGTTGGTTCTCACCGACGCTCATGGCTCACTCGCTCCGCGCCAAGCGGGTCCATTGAGGAACCGCCTCGGCTGTGGTAAGATCAAAAAGTTCAGCCTAGCATGCATCACGAAAGGACGTCCGTTCCATGGCCAAGTGCGCTCATTGTGGCAAGACAACGACCTTCGGGCAAAGTCGCAGCTTCTCGATGCGAGCGACCGCGCGCAAGTTCCGGCCGAACCTCCAGCGTGTGACAGTGGTCGACCACGGTCGCCCCGTGCGCAAGTTGCTCTGCGCCAAGTGCATCAAGCGGCTTGCCCGGGCCTGAACCAAGCCGCCTCGCCTCATTCGCCGGCCACCGATGAGGCGGCCGGCGGCATTGCCGGCTGGGCCTCTCGAAGAGCATCCTGCAGCGCCTGCACTCCCGCCCGAATTCCCCCGGGATAGCCGAAAACCGCTTTGGCTACGACGAACACCTGGGCGCCTGCTCGCGCCGCAAGCGGCGCCGTCGCCGCCGATATCCCTCCGTCCACCTCAAGCCACGCGCCGAGCATTCCTTCCTGCTGCCAGCGGCGCAGGAGCTGCATCTTGTCCAGCGCTTCCGGGATGAAGGCCTGGCCGGCATACCCGGGGTTGACCGTCATCACCAGGACCAGATCAAGAAGCCCCAGAACCTCGCTCAGGGTCTCGGCCGGTGTGCCGGGATTGAGGGAGACCCCGGCCTTGAGCCCTCGCTGGCGAATATGGTCCAGCAAGCGGTGGATGTGCGGGCTGGTTTCGACGTGGACCGTGAGGTGATCGGCTCCCGCAGCCGCGAAGGGCTCAATCCAGCGCTGCGGCGATTCCACCATCAGGTGGACATCGAGCGGCAGCTGCGTGGCGCGGCGGCAGGCCTCGACAATGTGTGGGCCCATCGACAGGTTCGGCACGAAATGGCCGTCCATGACGTCGATGTGAATCCAGTCCGCGCCGGAGGCCTCCACCTCCTCAATCTGCTCGCCCAGGCGGCAGAAGTCCGCCGCCAGAACGGAGGGCGCAATCAGGTAGCGAGCTTCCATGGCTACAATCATACCGTCACCAGGTCCAGTTTACAAGACAGGACAGCACGCGGGGAACTCGCTGGCGGCAGACAGCGCCCGTCCGGCGCGGCGGTGCTAGAATTGCGACTGCAGGGGGGCGGATTGAGAAGTGGTTGGCTCTGATCTTGCTGCTCGGAGGCGAACATGGCCTGGAAGCGCACCGGCAGTCTGATGGCAGCGGCGTGGCTGGTGCTCGGCATGCAGCTGGCATGCACTGCATCGCAGGTAGGGTTGACTCCAACGCCGACCTCCGAGGTGATTGTGGTGGGGACCGCGGGCTGCGACGTGCGCGCAACCCCTATCGAGCCCGGGCGCACCTATCAGCAGCATCTGGAGGCCACCAACAGGCCGTATCCGGCCAACTGCCAGTACTACTGCCTGTCGCTGACAGAGCCCAAAGCACGGCTGGAGATCGCGGTATCGGATTTCAGCACCGACCTGGATCTCTTCGTCGCCTTCGGTGACTTCGAGACGGTGATCGGCGAGGTGCCGCGTGAGGAGCCGGGGGCCTGGAAATCGAACCAGTATGGCCTGGGCGATGAGCAAGTGACGATTCGCGATCCCGCTGCCGGGCAGTACTACATCGAAGTGTGTTCGTTTGAACGAGATGCCTCGTACTACAAACTGAGCTCGCGGCTGCGATGATGCGGCCGGGGCGGCAAGTCGTCCGTGTCCGTCGCCAGCTGGCCGCAGCCGGCCTGGATGTCGATGCCCCGCCGCATGCGCACAGTGCATGGGATGCCATGGCTTTCCAGCACACGCCGGAAGGCAGCGGCGCGCTGGCGAGGGGTGGGCCTTCCCGGATAGCGGTGCGTGGGATTCAGGGGAATAAGATTGACGTGGCAAGTCAGGTCGGCCAGCAGCTCAACCAGGGCTTTGGCCTGCTGGGGCGAGTCGTTCACGTCCTCGATCAGCGCCCACTCGAAGCTCAGCCTGCGTCCTGTTCCCTCAACGTAGTTCCGGCACGCCCGCATCAGGTCAGCCAGGCCGTAGCGGCGGTTGATCGGTAACAGTGCACTCCGCAGTTCGTCGTCGGCGGCATGCAGGGAGACGGCGAGGTTCACCTGGCGGCGCTCATGCGTGAAGCACTCGATTTCCGGCACCAGGCCCACGGTCGATATGGTGAACCGGCGCGCGCCGAAGTTGAATCCCTGGGGATCGTTGAGGCGGTCGACGGCCGCGAGCGTCGCCTCGTAGTTGTGAAACGGCTCCCCCATCCCCATCACGACGACTTGGCTCAGGCGCTCGCCGGCGCGCGCCAGGCGGCGGGCGAACAGAATCACCTGCTCGACGATTTCGCCCACTGTCAGGTTGCGTCGGAAGCCCATCTGGCCTGTGCCGCAGAACACGCAGCCCATGGCACAGCCGGCCTGGGTGGAGATGCAGGCCGTGTTGCGGCGTTGATAGCGCATGAGCACGGCCTCAATCGCCTGCCCATCCGGCAGCCCGAGAAGGAGTTTCTCGGTCCCACCATCTGTGGAGCGAGCACTGGCCCGCACGACGAGCGAGGAAAAGGTGACCCAATCCTCAAGCCGCCGGCGGAGTTGGAGCGGCAAGTCCGTCAGCCGCGAGGGCGATTCGGCCAACCGCTGATACACGCCATGCCAGACCTGGCGCCAGCGGAAAGGCGGCTCACCAAATTCGATCAGCCGCGCCCTCAACTGCTCCGGGTCGAGCTCGAAGAACGAGGACCGATCACTCGCGGGCTGCATTCGTGCTGTGGCGCCAGGCTGCGGCCATCATTCGGTCGAGGCGCGGAGCGCCTGCGTGAGTTCGGGGAGCCCGGCGAAGACCCAGGTTGGGTGGATCGGGGATTCGGCCAGGGTCGACTCGGTGGCAACCCCCGTGAGCAAGAGCGCCGTGCGCAGCCCGGCGCGCTGTCCGCCGAGGATATCGGTCTCGAGGCGGTCGCCCACAACCGCTGCGTGCTGCGCGTCCACTCCGAGGCGCTCCAAGGCGTGCTGGAACAGGTGTGGCTCGGGCTTGCCGATGATGACCGGGCAGACGCCTGAAACGGCCTGCAGCAGGGCAATCAGGGCTCCGGCGCCGGGGGCCAATCCACGCTCGGTGGGATAGGTGACGTCGGGGTTGGTGCCGACGAACAGGGCGCCTTGGCGCAAGGCGAAGGCGGCTTCTTTCAGGCTGTTGTATGTCGCCTGGCGGTCCAGGCCAACGACGACGGCGCTCACGCCGTCGGCATGGTTGCGCAAGATGAAGCCGGCAGCGGCCAGCGCCTTGCGCAGGCCTTTTTCGCCCACAACGAGCACACCTGAGCTGGGATCCAGGCGCTGCCGCAGGTAAGCCGCAGTGGCATCGGCCGAGGTGAGTATCCGTCTGGGGCTGGCCTCGACGCCCATGCGCTGCAACTTGGCGTGCACGCTGGCGGGGGTTGCGGTTGCGTTGTTGGAAGCCAGAACGTATGGAAGCCTGCGCTCGTGCAGGAGTGAGAAGAACTCATGCAGTCCGGGCAGCGGCGTTTCACCCAACCACAGGACGCCATCCAGGTCGATGATCAGAGCGCGGACACCGTGTAGGTCTGTCATGGGGCAGCCAGGGGCATCAGTGGCCGTACTTCTGGATCAGGTGCTCGAAGACCGGGCGATCGATGCGACCGAGCCTGAGGTCCGTGCGGTCCTCGAAGTTCTCGTTGCCGATAAAGCCCTCAAGGGCGGTGCGGGTGATGTCGTCGTAGGTCCCGCTGGCCGGGCCTGCATAGTAACCCAAGCGGATCAGCAGCGTCTGGAGGCGGGTGGCCACGTCGCCTTCGATGGGCAGCTCATCTTCACGGGGGCTTTTGTCGAAGTGCAGGCGATGAAGCTTGAAGAGGCCTGCCAAGCGGGGGACGGGGTCGGGATCGTCGTCGACGCGATAGTCGAGCCAGGTGTCGTCGAAGCCGCCGTAGCCGGCCTGCGGCTTGGCCACAAGGAGGGCCGCGCTCTGACGACCTCGTCGGTCTCCGCCTGCGCGGTCTCCCGCAAGCAAGGCTGCCATCAGCCGCTCGCCGAGATCGCCAGCTGTCTCCGTGAAGGCCTTGGCCATCGTTTCGACCACCTGCGGGCCCACCAGGATGTTGCCCTGGATGGCGAAGCCATCGCCGATGAGGCCGCCAGCCCAAGGCAGGCATTCGCTCCCCGTGAAGGTCGCCGCACGTCCCTGCGCGTCGACGACGCCCACCTGCCGATGCTCCCAACCCGGGTCTGAGGCGAGGAGCAGTTCCAGCGCTTCCTCTGCCGACCTGCCTTCGGCGAGAAGGGCAAGGCCGCGCGGTCCGAAGGAGGTGTTGGCGTACGACTGGGTGGCGACGGCGCCGCTGACTGCAACCCAGGGGACGCGGGCGCCGACGGCGGGAAACTTCGAGGCGACCGCAACGCCCCATGCCCGCTGGACCAGGTCACAGGCGACGATTGAGAAGGTGGCGATGCGGGCCAAGGTCGTTCCCGGGCTGGGCGGGGAGGTGGTTCAGGCGGCGTCGGGCAGCTTCCGCTCGATGCCCGAGTTCAAGGGGCGGCCGTGAACGTCGAAGAGCGCCGGCGGAACGCCGTCCTCGATCACATCGACGTCCACGATCACGCGTCGGATCTCAGGGCGGGACGGGATTTCGTACATCACGTCGAGCAGGGCGCTTTCGATGATCGAGCGCAGGCCGCGCGCGCCGGTCTCGCGCTCCATCGCCTTGCGGGCGGTGGCATCGAGGGCCTCCGGGGTGAAGAGGAGCTCCACCTGATCCATCTCGAAGAGACGCTTGTACTGGCGTACCAGCGCATTGCGGGGCTCGGTGAGGATGGCGCGCAGGGACGGCAGGTCGAGCGGTTCGACGCTGCACACCACCGGCAGGCGACCGACAAGCTCGGGGATCATGCCGAACTTCATCAGGTCGTCCGGGCTGATGTGGCGCAGCAAATCGGCCTCGCTCATCTCGCGCGCTTCGCGGGTGGAGGGGGAGGCAGGGAAGCCCAGGCGGCCCCGCCGCCCGATGCGCTCGGAGACGATGTCGGCCAATCGGTCGAACGTGCCGCCGCAGATGAACAGGATGTTGTTGGTGTTGACCTGGATGAACTCCTGCTGCGGGTGCTTGCGGCCGCCCTGCGGCGGCACATTGACGATCGAGCCTTCGATGATCTTCAGCAGCGCCTGCTGGACGCCTTCGCCGGAGACGTCGCGCGTGATGCTGGGGTTGTCTCCCGACTTGCGCGCCGTCTTGTCTAGCTCGTCGATGTAGACGATGCCGCGTTCGGTGCGCGGGATGTTGAAGTCGGCTGCCTGGAGCAGGCGCAGCAGGATGTTCTCGACGTCCTCGCCCACGTAGCCGGCCTCGGTCAGGGCGGTGGCGTCGGCGATGCAGAAGGGGACGTCCAACGTCTTGGCCAGCGTCTGGGCGAGCAGCGTCTTGCCGCAGCCGGTGGGCCCGATGAGCAGGATGTTGCTCTTATCAAGCTCGACCTCGGCGCGGCCGCGATTGGCGATGCGTTTGTAGTGGTTGTAGACGGCAACCGAGAGCACGCGCTTGGCGCGGTCCTGCCCGACGACGTATTCGTCGAGCTTGGCGTAGATTTCCTGTGGGGAGAGAGAGGGCCTGCCGACGGGCATCAAGCCCGAGGCCTCGGTGCGGATGTCCTCGCCCTCGAGGATGTCGCGGCAGAGCTCGACGCATTCGTTGCAGATGAACGCGCCCTCCGGGCCGACGATCAGGCGTCGGATCTCGTTCTCGCTCCGGCCGCAGAACGAGCACCGGCGCGGCTCGGGCGGCGCTGGCCTCCGGGGTGGCATCCTCAGCTTCCCTTCTTCTCTCCCGCCTTCTCTCGCTCGGGCGAGGGGTACAGGACGTGGTCGATGATGCCGTAGCCCTGGGCACCCTCTCCGTCCATGTAGAAATCTCGCTCCGTGTCGCGCTCGATCACCTCGAGCGTCTGCCCGCTGTGCTTCACCAGTATGTTATTGATTTTTTCCTTCAGGCGCAAGATCTCTTTGGCCTGGATCTCAATATCCGTTGCCTGGCCCTGGGCACCTCCCAACGGCTGATGCAAGTGCACGGTCGCGTGCGGCAGGGCGTAGCGGAGGCCTTTCGTGCCGGCTGCCAGGAGCACCGTCCCAAACGAAGCTGTCACGCCCACCGCCACGGTTGAGATCGGGTTGGAGAGCTGCTGCATGGTATCGTAGATGGCCAGGCCGGCGTAGATGCCCCCGCCAGGGCAGTTGATGTACATCTGGATTTCCTTGTCCGGGTCTTCCTGGTTGAGATACAAGAGTTGGGCCACAACGATATTGGCCACCTGGTCGTTAATCGGCGTGCCCAGGAAGACAATGCGATTGCGCAACAGGAGGGAGTAGATATCGTACGCGCGCTCCCCGCGGGGCGAGGACTCGATCACCATCGGGATCACAGCGTAGGAATCGTTCTCAGACATGGGGACCTCGGCTATTCCTGTACTTGGTTCGGCTCGGTTGGCGCGGCGGCTGCTGGCGCAGGTGCTTCGCCCTTGGCAATCATCACCAGGCGCTGGATCGCCTTCTGGGTGAGCAAATCGACGGCAATGCGCTTGCGCCCGCTTGGGTGGTCGAAGAGCTTGCGGATGTTTTCCCCCATCTCCTTCGCGCGGGCGACCATGCGCTCCAGCTCGGCCTGCACTTCTCCTTCGTTCGCTTCCAGACCTTCGGCTTCCACCACCTCCGACAGGACCAGCGCCCGGCGGATGCGCTGCCGTGCCCGCGGCTCCAGGTCCCGCCGCAGGTCCTCTTCGCTCTTCTTCTCGATGCGCAGGTACTCTGTCAGGCTGAGCTTCTGAGACCGAAGTCGGAAGTCCAGGTCTTTCAGCAAGTCGTCGAGCTCCTCGGCCACGATCTGGGGTGGGAAGCTCACCTGAGCCATGTCCACGACCTGGTCGACGACTCGCTCGGCGTAGTCGTCCTCGGCCCGCCGCCGGGCTTCATTCTCCAGGCTCTGGCGCACCTTCATGCGCAGGTCTTCCAGGTCGGAAAACTCACCGAGACTGCGGGCCAGATCGTCGCTCCATTCGGGAACCGTGCGCGATCGGACCTCGCGGCAGTCGACCTGGAATCTGGCTGTGCGACCGCGCAGGCTCTCGGTGGGGTAATCCTGCGGGAATGAGTATTCGAACTCCCTGGACCCGCCCGCCTTGAGGCCGACGAAATGGGCGCTGGCGCCGGGAACCGGCCAGTCGAGCGTCTCGCTCAGGGGGACGGGGGCCTGCTTCTGGTCAATGAGCATCTCTGGCTGACCGTCCTCCTCGGCCAGAAGCTCGCCGCGCACATCCACCACGGCAATATCCGAGAGTTGCGCCGGTCGATCGGCAGGCTCGATCAAGGCCTGGCTTTGGCGGAGCTCTTCGAGGAAACCATCTACCGCTTCCTGTGAGACGTCTGCGGGCTCGAAAACCAGGCGCAGGTCGCGGTAGGCGCCGAGGTCGACCGTCGGCGCGAGCGGAACGGTGTAGCGCAGGACGAGTGGGGTGCGGGTGACGACTTCGTCGAGGGTACCTGGGGCAAACGGCTCAACCGCGGCGGTCTCGAGGGCCTGGCGATACACCTCCTGGCCCAGGCGTTCGAGGGCCTCCTCGAAGACGGTCTCTTCGCCAAAGCGGCTGAGCAGGACTTCATAAGGTGCCTTGCCAGGCCGGAATCCAGGGATGCGGGTCTTGCTGCCGAGCTTCCGCGCGGCGGAGCGCATGGCCGCTGCCAGGCGATCGTCGGGCACTTCGACGGTCATTCGCAGCTGCCGGTCGTCAAGGTCTTGCGTCTCTACCTTCAAGGTCATATCCCTTCCCGGCGGGTCGTCCGGGGATCGAGATGTGGAGTGCTGTTGGTCCTGGCTGCGCGCCAGAGTGGGGAAGGAGGGACTTGAACCCTCACGCCTTTCGGCACGTGATCCTAAGTCACGCCTGTCTGCCAGTTCCAGCACTTCCCCGCGGGGAGATTATATCGTCCGCCGGTCTGTTCTGCAAAGGAACCTGGAGACACGCGAGCGGCTGTCGGCACTTTGCAGGCGCGTCTGCCATCGGGCCTTGCGATTCAGTCCACACGGCCTTGCGGCAGGGACAGGCGTAGCGAGGCCAGGTGGAGGCGATCGTGATCGGTGATGACGCGCACCATCTCCGCGAGGGTTGTGGGCCCGAGCAGAGCATGGCGAGCCGGGAGTTGCCAGTCGCTCCCGTCGAGGGACTCAAGGTGCCTGAGCAGATCGCCCCGGGCGGCAACAAACGAGTGGAATGCTTCGAGAGCGTCCTGCCGGCGGTAGTTTCGCTCCTGGATCCAGCGATCGGTGTCGATGGCCGAGAGGAAAGGTTCAGGCGTGCGCAGGATGAGCTGGAGGCGAGGGAGGTGGACTTCGGCCTCGACATCGCGGAGATGGCAGAGCGTCTCGTTGAGGGTGAGGTCAATGCGAGTGGGGGAGTGGGCCCGAGAGGGGGGATCGAGGCGGGTGGTGATCGTGTGGAGAGCGGCAGCGTGGCCGCGCAGCAGGGCCATCAGCGCAGGTGGAGTTGAAGCAGCCTGCGCGTCTGTCTGATGCAGGGCGCGGGGGAGCCACCGTGCGGCTTGGCGGAGGTCGCCACCCGGGTGGCGCAAATCTTTTTCGCCGAGGTGAAAGACGGCGAGGCCGAGAAGGCGAGCGGGGTCCAGGTCATCTTCGGGGTTGTTGCCGATCATGGCCGCGTCGATGGGGGAAAGGCCGAGCAGCCCCAGGATCTCAGCGACGTATTCGGGCCGCGGCTTTGTGAAGTGCATGCTCTCGTAGTGGGTAATGACGCGGTAGGGGAACTCGGCAGGGGATACGTTTCCCCAGGCGAGGCGTTGTTCGATGGCGGTTGGCGGGAAGAGAGGGTTGGTGGCGATGGCCAGTTCCATGCCCGAATCCAACGCCTGCTGAACGAGCGGAGGCGCGTCGGGACGCGGCCGAGTGAGGGGACGGAGGCCTGGGAAGCGGTCGCGGTAGAAGGCTTCGAGGTTGGGCCTGAGGGTTTCCTCTGTTGTGCCGAGGAGTGGATAGAAGACATCGGCGAAGGCCCGGCGCAGCGTGCGCAGGGGATTGACGTTGTCGAGCATGGCCTGGGTGCCGCGCAGAAGAGCAGCGACCATCTGGTCGGCGGGGAAGAGGGGCGCCAGGTGGTCGCCGAGGAGTTGCAGATAGGCAGGGAGGAAGCGTTCAACATCATTGTCGAGGAGCGTGTCATCGAGGTCGATCAGAAGGGCAGGGGACATAGGGCACCTGGATGGGTTGGAAGCCAGCGGGCAAGGTCATGATCGAATCTCGGCCGCGGTGCGCATAGCCACCTTCCCGTTGACGCCGGCATGGCTGCGGTACATCCAGACCTACGGGAGGGGGCCGACGTAGAGAACATGCCACGGCTCGGGCGCCAAGGTATCGGTTCCGGCGTAGGGAACGGCAAAGCCGTTAGGCCCTGCGAGGTCGGTGAGGGCCTGGCGCAACGCAACGGCCCTGGGGTCCAGGCTTTCGACGACCAACCCGGGAAAGGCGATGTCGAAGGCCGTTCCCAATTGATGCTGGGAGCAGCCGGGAGGCAGGTGGACCGGCTTGCCCCACAGGCGGTCTCCTCGGGCAAAGAGGCGGGCTTGCTCTTCATAGGAGCGATAGCCGTTGGCCACGACGGCCGGGTGCCCTTGTTCGGCGAGGGCCGTCAGCAGCCGTTCGAGGGCGGCCACCGCGTCGCGCCGTCCGAACACAGGAGCGTTGCGCGGGCCATGCCACTCGACGACGATAGGAGAATAGGATGGAGGGAGGGGAATGCAGCCGGAGGGATCGCCGGCGAACGCGACCGAGGCACTGAACAGGATAGCGACCGCCCAATCGATCGTGGCCCGGCCTCCAGGGGTTCGTCCTGCGGGCGGCGCTCAGACCCGCGTGATGTACGTGCCTGTGCGCGTGTCCACACGGATGACGTCGTTCTCGGAGACGAAGAGCGGCACCTGGACCTTGAGCCCAGTCTCGGTCGTCACTGTTTTGCTGGCGCCGGTGGCGGTGTCGCCTTTCACGGCCACCTCGGCCTGAATGACCTTCAGATCAACCGAGGTGGGCAGCTCGATGTCGATGGGCTCGCCGCGATAGAAGGTCAGCTTCACTTCAAGGCCTTCGCTGAGGAACTGTGGTGCATCGCCGAGGACCGCTCTGGGGATGGCCGGCTGCTCGAAGGTATCGGTGTCCATGAAGTGATAGAACTCGCCGTCGTTGTACAGGTACGTGACGGTGTGGTGGTCGAGGCGCACATCCTGGACCCGGTCGCCGCTCTGGAAGGTCTTCTCCAGAACGACGCCGGTCCGCAGGTCGCGGACTCTGGTGCGGATGGTGGCATTGCCGCGGCCGGGTTTGTGGTGTGAGTACTCTAGCACCCGATACAGGTTGTTGTCGAGTTCGAAGGTCACGCCTTTGCGCAGATCGTTGACGTCGATCACAGGACGCACCCCGCTGCGAAGATGCGCGCATTATATCGCTTCCCTTGAATCGGCGTCAACGGCACAACCGCAATGGAGGCGGGACGCCCACGCGCCGCTACAGCCCGAGCCAGCGAGCGGCAGCCGCCGGGAGGTCGGCCAATGGCCCGAGGCGCGTGGTGCAGCGGGGGAGCGAGTCGAGGAAAGCGCGGCCGTAGGACTTCGTCAAGATGCGACGATCGAACGAGGCGACCACACCGCGGTCGGACTTGGTGCGGATCAGCCGCCCAAAGCCCTGGCGAAAGCGAAGGACGGCTTCGGGGACGGAGTAGTCGGAGAAGGGGGATTCGTAGGTCTCCGCCCTGGCGGCCACGATGGGATCGGTGGGCACGTCGAACGGCAGGCGGATGATGGCCAGCACCGAGAGCGCTTCTCCGGGCACATCGACGCCCTCCCAGAAGGAACGTGTGCCCAGGAGCACAGCTTGGTCGGTGGTGCGGAAGGTCTCCAGCAGAGCATGGCGCGAGGCGCCTTCGCCCTGCTCGAAGACAAGAATCCCATGCTTGGCCAGCGGCTCGGCGATGGCTTGATAGGTGCGTCTCAGCTGTTCATAGGAGGTGAACAGGGCCAGCGTCCTGCCGTGGGTTGCGCGGCACAGCCGGAGGAGGCCGCGTTCGACGGCCTGCTGGTAGGCCTGACGGTCGTTGGGTTCTGGGATGTCGTTGATCAGGTAGAGCAGGGTGGAAGTCTCATAGTCGAAGGGGGAGCCGAGGGCCAATTCCTCCGCCTCATCGGCGTGCAGGCGCTGACGCAGGTAGGCGAACTCCCCGCCGGTCGTGAGCGTGGCCGAGGTCATGATGACGGCATCCTTCTCGTGCCACAAGAAGCGCTCAATCAGCGGACCCACCTCCAACGGAGCGGCGTGAAGGGAAACCTGTTCCTGAATGGGACGCACCTCGATCCAGTAGATGGCCTGGGGATCGGGTTCAAAGATCATGCGCTCCAGGCTGCCGAAGATGTCGCTCAGGCCGCGCAGCGTGCTGCGCAGGGCAATGGCCAGATCCTCGGCCGCGCTGTCCGGAGGCAGTTCGGAGTCGTCGAGGGCATCTGTCATCTCGCCGAGGGTGGCCAGAACGGACGACAGCGGCCGGCGGAGGCTCTCCCATGCCGCCTCGACCGCGGCCCACACAGGCAGGGTGCGGGTGGCAGGGACGATGCGCATTTGCTGGCCGTACGGGCCGATCTGGCCGTCCTGTCGCTCTTCGGCGAGTAAGGTCGTCAGGGAGTTGAAGAAGTGCTGGCTGAGGTCGAAACACTCCTGGGAGCGCGCTGCGGCGGCTGCTGCCGCAGCGGCCATGCGGGCTGCGGGATCGGGCGGCAGCGAGCGCCTGGCGGCCGCTACCACCCGTGCCAGCATGCCCTGGTCCGCGCTGGCAAGGTCGCGCAGGAGCCTTCCGAGATCGGCCTCGCTGACGTGAAAGGAGAGACTGTTGGTGACGGCCTCCTCGAGATGGTGGGCTTCATCGACGATGAGGTAGCGATACTCGGGCAGGACACGGCTGCCGGTAGCGATGTCGGCGAGCAGAAGCGCATGATTGATGATCACGACATGAGCGACTTCCGCCTGAAGGCGGGCCTTGTAGTAAGGGCAGGCGCCGCTGGCCGCGATTTGACAACTCTCCCCCGTGCAGTCCTCGCTGTCGGCTGAGAGACGGGCCCAGGCGTTCGCTTCACCCGGTCCGGTGAGGCTGATCTCGCCGCGATCGCCCGATCCGCCCTGCTCGAGCCACACAAGCACTTTGGTCAGGACGCGCATCTCGTCGGAGGTGCGAGGCCCTATACGACGGGTGGCGGCCAATCGGCGAGGGCAGAGGTAGTTCGCTCGGCCCTTGAGGACAGCGGAGCGCAGGTCTCTGCCGAGTACGCGGCACAGGTCCGGGATGTCCTTGTGGAGGAGCTGCTCCTGGAGGTTGATGGTATTGGTGGACACAACCACTCGCTGGGCGTTCTGACGTGCCCACGCGAACGCCGGGATGAGATAGGCAAGGGACTTGCCCGTTCCGGTGCCGGCCTCGACCAGGAGGTGCTTGCCCGTGGAAAGGGCATCGGCCACGGCCCGCAGCATCGTCACCTGCTGCGGGCGGTGCTCATAGCCTTCGAAGGCGGTTGCCAGCGGCCCTCCGGGCTCGAGGACAGAGGCGACGTCATCGCGGTCGAGGGGGATGGTTGCCGCCGGTGGGGCCTGTGGGGCGGGAAGGCGCGACATTGGCTCGAAGGCGACCGGCGTCCGGCGGGCAGCCGGCGGATGACGGGCGGTGCCGCGAATGGCCTCGGCCAGGACTTCTTCGAACACCCATCCGGCGCCCCACTCCAGATCGGCACCCAGGCGGACGATGTCCTCGAGGAGGTGGAGCGGAAGGGCACGCGCCTTCTCAAGAAGACGGCTGAAGACCAGACGGGTTGCGTGCGCGTCGTCCAGGGCGCGGTGGCTGGTGCGGAGCGGGACGCCCAGCAGACTGGCGAGGGCGCCCAGCCGGTAGCGAGCCGCCGATGGGATCAGCACCGACGCCAGGTCGAAGGTGTCGAGCGTTCGGTTCATAGCGAAGAGGCCGCGGCGCTGGAGAAAGGCCAGATCGAAGGCGATGTTGTGGCCGAGGATGGGCAGGTCGCCGACGAAAGCCTCGAGCGTGTCGAGCACCTCAGACAGCCTCGGCGCTCCTGCGAGCATCTCATCTGTGATGCCGGTCAGCTGGGTGATGAACGCGGGCACCGAGCGACCAGGGTTGACAAGCGTGGCCCACTCGTCTTCGACGCGCTCGCCGCGGAATCGAACCGCACCGACCTCAATCACCGCGTCTCGGGCGGTGTCGAGACCGGTTGTCTCCAGATCAAGGGCGACGAGCGTCTTCATGTTCTCCAACCAAGGCCGCGGGGAGCAGTGACTGCAGCGATGGCCCACGGCTGCTCACGCGCGACTCTCCTCGCTCATCAGCCGTGAGGGCCTGCGGCATTATAGCATCGGCCTCGATCACACGTGCTATACTCGCCAGAGGCTCAAGCCCTGGCGGCGGGAAGGACAGCGCAGCTGGCCGTGCGGCTAGGCCGGCGGGAGGTGATTGCGAGATGGTCGCGCACGAACTGGCGAGGCGCCGCTCGAATTCCTCGTTCTCCTGCCCCACTTCTTGCCGGAGCACGCGAGGGAAGCTGAGGCCATGACGACGGCCTTCGTGGGGGAGTGCCATCTTCGGCGGCCTGAGAGGGGAGAGGACGCATGCCTGGTCCAGGTCTGCCAGACTCGCCTGGGCGACGGCCGACGCCCGCCAACGTCAATGGCGGGGCAGAGGCTCCATGGCAACCGATGACAGGGGTTGGGGTTAAGTGAGTGAAGACAGCAGTTCGGCCAGGACGTCGAAGGTGAGCGGCCAGGAAGACTTGAACCTGGTCCGCCAAGCGGCAGTCGACCCTCAGGCCTTCGGGGAGCTCTATGAGCGGCATGTGCGCCGCATCTACGCCTATGTCTACTACCGCACGGGCAACCATCACGATGCCGAGGATCTCACCGAGCGCGTGTTCCAGCGGGCGCTGGGACATGTGTCGGAATTTCAGGATATGGGTGTTCCATTCTCGGCGTGGTTGTATCGCATCGCACACAACCTGGTGGCGAACTGGCATCGCGACCGCAGCCGTCGGCCAACGGTCACGCTGGATGACCGTTCGGCATCGGGCATCTCAAGCGTTCATCCCGAGGCTGAGGCGGAGGCCAGCGAGGAGCGGGCGCTGCTGCTCGCGGCGGTGAGGTCGTTGCCTCCGGAGCGGCAGCAACTGCTGATCCTGAAATTCGTGGAGAGGATGTCTAACGCTGAAGTGGGGCAGGTCATGGGCCGAACCGAAGGCGCGATCAAGAGCCTGTATCACCGAACACTGAGTACGCTGCGCGAGGAGATCAGATGGCTCGAGCGCGAGCGCAGTGCGAGACAGCGGAGAGAGCCAACAGCAGGCGACCGAACGCAGAGCGACGGGTGAGGCGGAGGCGCAGAAGATGGTGTGGCTCACGTGGGCGAGACGCCCCGAAGTGAATGGCAAGCAGCTGGAAGCATGGCTGGCGCGCGTCCTCGTTCCGGTGGAGCCAAACCCCCGGTTCGTCGGCAGGCTGCGCGCTCGACTGGTGACGTACCAGGGACGGAAGTTCCCGCCCGTGTGGTTTGTCGTCGCGGTCGCAGCGTCGCTGCTCCTGGTGATCGCGTCCGTGACCGGCCATGCCCTGCGCATCCTGATCGCGATTGCAGCCATCCTTGCAGCGGGTGGTCGGCGGCGACAGGAAGCGGCCGGGGAAGCGCGGCCTGCCAAAATCGAGGTCAAGCCGGGCTGAACCGGTTGAGGTGGCCCCACGCAGTCCGTTCTTCGGGCGCGCAGCGTCTCGCTCCTTCCTCCACCTGGGAGAAGACTGGTCCGTCCAGGAATCGCGGGGCACAGCGTGAGAGCGAGGTGTGCCTGCAGAGGGGGGTTGAACGCTTCTAGAAGAAACCCCAGGACGTCGCCGCGCCTTCCTCCATCATGCTGGGATCCCACATCTCAGGGATGAGTTGGACCCGCGCCGCCAACCCGCTGGCCTGCTCCGCTTTGCTGCGCGCCATCTCGAGGAGCGCCGGGCCATAGGGGCAGAAGGGCGTGGTGAGGATCATGTTCAACCGCGTTTCGCCCTCGGCAATGCTCACCTGGCGCACCAGCCCCAGCTCAATCACGTTCAGCCCGAGTTCTGGATCGAGCACCTGACGAAGGGCCTCGCGGATCTGGTTGGCCTTCTCCGGGTGGGTCGAGTCGGCTTCCCAGACGACCTTGGGGGCGGCGGGTTGGTCAGGCATCGGATGTCACTCCTGAGGGGAGTTGGTCGAGGCTGACGGCGAAGGTGCAGTGGGCCTGGCCGTCCAGGAGGCAGGTCACCCGTTCCACCGGCAGCGACAGTGCCCGGGCGATGAAGTCCTGGTCCACCAGGCAGACTTCCGGGTGGTCCTTGCCCATCAGGAAATAGGGGCAGCTAAGCTCGTGGATGAGGACGCGGTCGCCGTGGGTCTCGATCTCAGCGGCGAAGCCCTCCTCGGAGAGCAGCTCCACCAGGCAGCGCAGTTTCTGCTCGAGGGGCAGCCCGGCAAGGCGGTCGGCGTAGTCGTCGGCCATCGCCTCGGCCACGCCGGAGAACAGGTCGCTCACAGCGCCGCTGGGGAGCGAGCCCTTGATCTCTCCCAGCAGGCGACGGGCGAGCCGGTAGTACCGGCTGGGGAACAACTCGAGGGCGCGCTCGGTCAGGGCGAAGAGCAGCCGCGGCCGGCCGACCCCGTGGCGCACCTGCTCGGTGGCGACGAGACCCTCTGCCTGCAGGTTCGCGAGATGGTGGCGCACGGACACGGGCGAGATGCCCACGGCATCGGCCAGGTCCTTGACGGCGCACTTGCCTCTCGTCCGCAGGGTACGCAGGATGAGTTCGCGGCTTGAGACGGACATACGCCGGTGAGTATAGCACCCGCCGGCGGAAGGCGTCAATATTTATGATTCCTATTGCTTATATCGCTCGGAGGGGCCAATTTTATAGGTTTTTATCATAAATATTGACAGGTTTGGACTGACCTGCTATAATTCGGCCTGATATCCTGGGCGGGCCTGAAGAGGGCCCGGAGGCGGTCGCATGGCATCTGCACTCGAAATCCGAAACCTGCACGTATCGGTTGGTGGCAAGCCGATCCTCAAGGGCGTAGACCTGACCGTGCGGAGGGGCGAGACCCACGCATTGATGGGGCCGAATGGCACGGGCAAGTCCACCCTGGCCTACACCCTGATGGGACATCCCGGCTATGAGGTCACAGAAGGCGAGATCCTGTTCAAAGGGCAGAACCTTCTGGAGCTCGAGCCGGATGAGCGGGCGCGATTGGGGCTGTTCCTGGCCTTCCAGTATCCGGTGGCGATCCCAGGCGTCTCCGTCGCCAACTTCCTGCGCGCTGCGATCAACGCCCGCCGTCGTGCGATGGACCCGGACGACAAAGGCATCTCGGTGCCTGGGTTCCGCAAGCTGCTGAAGGCAAAGATGGACATGCTGCAGATGCCGCATGAGTTCGCCGGCCGTTATCTCAATGACGGCTTCTCAGGCGGCGAGAAGAAGCGCGCCGAGATCCTGCAGCTGGCGACGCTCGAGCCGGAGATCGCCATCCTCGACGAGACCGATTCCGGTCTGGACATTGATGCGCTGCGGGTTGTCGCCTCGGGCGTCAACGCGCTGGCAGGCCCTGACCTCGGCGTCCTGATCATCACGCACTACCAGCGCATCCTGAACTACATCACGCCCCACGTTGTGCACGTCATGCTGGGCGGGCGCATCGTCGAATCCGGCGGCCCCGACCTGGCGCTGCATCTCGAAGAGCACGGCTACGACTGGGTCCGTGAGAAGTACGCAGACACGGTGGCGGAGGCATAGTCGTGGCCGGTCAGACGCCCGCTGATCTGCTGGAGGGGCTGGACAGGTACAAGTATGGGTTCAGCGATCCGGACGTCGCCGTCTTTCGCGCCCCGAAAGGTCTGAGCCGCGAGGTCGTGCAGCAGATTTCGGCGATGAAGGAAGAGCCGCCCTGGATGCTCGAATTTCGGCTCAAAGCGCTCGATCACTTCCTGGCGCGCCCGATGCCGACCTGGGGCGGCGATCTCTCGCGCCTCAACCTGGACGATATCTACTACTATGTCCGCCCGGCGGAGAAGGAACAGCGCTCCTGGGACGAGGTCCCCGAGACCATCAAACAGACCTTCGACCGTCTCGGCATTCCGGAGGCCGAGCAGAAGTTCCTTGCGGGGGTGGGCGCCCAGTACGAGTCCGAGATGGTCTACCACAACATCCAGGAGCATCTCGCTGAGCAGGGAGTCATCTTCCTGAGCATCGAGGATGGCCTGAAGAAGCACCCTGACCTCTTCCGCGAGCACTTCGGCACGGTGATCCCCACCACCGACAACAAGTTCGCAGCGCTCAACAGCGCAGTCTGGTCGGGAGGTTCGTTCATCTACGTCCCCAAGGGTGTGAAGGTGGACCTGCCGCTTCAGGCCTACTTTCGGTTGAATTCGGCGAACATCGGCCAGTTCGAGCGAACCCTCATCATCGCGGACGAGGGCGCTCAGATGCACTATGTCGAAGGGTGCACAGCGCCCATCTACACGACGGATTCCTTCCACAGCGGGGTGATCGAAATCATCGTCAAGAACGGCGCCCGCGTTCGCTACACCACGATTCAGAACTGGTCGGTGAACGTCTACAACCTGGTGACCCAGCGCGCCATTGTCCATCAGGACGCCACCATGGAGTGGGTCGACGCCAACCTGGGCAGCAAGCTCACGATGAAATATCCGGCCTGCTACCTGGTTGGCAAGGGAGCTCGCGGCGAGATTCTGTCGATGGCGTTTGCCGCCGCAGGGCAGCATCAGGATGCTGGAGGCAAGGCGATCCACTTCGCGCCGCACACGAGCAGCAAGATCACCTCGAAGTCGATCAGCAAGGGAGGCGGCCGGGCATCCTATCGGGGGCTGCTGAAGGTCTACAAAGGCGCGGAAGGGGCAAGGTCCAACGTGGTCTGCGACGCCCTGCTGCTGGACCCGCAGTCTCGCTCCGACACGTATCCCTACATCGAGATCGACGAAGACAACGTCACCGTAGGGCACGAGGCGTCGGTGAGCAAGGTCGGGGAGGAACAGCTCTTCTACCTGATGAGCCGCGGGCTGAGCGAGGGGGAGGCAACGACGATGGTGGTCTCCGGCTTCATCGAGCCCCTCGTCAAGGAGCTGCCCATGGAGTACGCCATCGAGCTGAACCGCCTGATTCAGCTGCAGATGGAAGGCTCGATCGGCTGAGGCCGGCCCCAGGATCTCAGGATCACCATGAGTCAACGAACTGCAGTGCGTCAAAGTCGAGAAGCCCGCGCCGTTGAGCCGGCCAAGGCGGCGCTGAGCGAGGCGGATGTCCGTCAGGTCTCCGAGCGGCTGGGCGAGCCGGCCTGGCTCCTGCAGCGCCGACTCGAGGCATGGGCCTGGTTCCTCCAGACTTCGCTGCCCGGGGCGAATGATGAAGCCTGGCGTCGGACCGATGTCCGCAGCGTGCCGCTCCACCGCCTCGCCCTGAGAGCGGCGGAGGATGTGCCCGTCGATCCCGTCCTCACGCAGCCGCTCGCGTCCGAGGCCCACGGCGTGCTGTTGGTCCTACGACCGGGGTCGCCGGCCGAGATCCACGGCGGGGATGCGCTGTCTGCGAAGGGCGTCGTCTTTGCCGACTGGGCCACCGCCGTCTCCCGGCATGCTGAGCGGCTTGAGGCCAGCCTGGGCGCGATCGTTTCGGACACCGAGGGGACATTCTCGGCCATGGCTGCTGCCCTAGGCGATCAAGGGGTCGTGCTGATCGTTCCTCCTGGCGTGCGCGTGGAAACGCCGGTGCACTCGGTCCTATGGTGTCCGGGGCGCGAGCGGTTGGACTTGAGCCGACTGCTGGTCATCGTCGGTGACGGCGCCTCCCTGACGTACGTTCACGAGTCGGCCTCTCCGACGGCTGCCGATAGCGCGGCCGTGCACGCCGGCATCGTGGAGTTGCATGTCGGGCGCGGCGCCCAGCTGGAGTTCGTGGAGCTACAGAGCTGGGGCAAGCACGTGTGGAACTTCACGCACGAGCGCGCCCGCGTCGAGCGAGACGGCCGGCTGGACTGGGTCTTCGGGGCGGTTGGCAGCCGCCTCACCAAGAACTTCAGCACGCTCGACCTGGTGGGCCCGGGGGCAGAGGGACGGATGTCGGGGTTCTACTTCGCCGACGACCGACAGCACCTCGACCACGACACGCAGCAGAATCACCTGGCGGAGCACACCACCAGTGACCTGCTCTACAAGGGAGCGCTGTTGGGGCACAGCCGGTCGGTGTGGCAGGGGATGATCTACGTCGCGCCTGGCGCGCAGAAGACCGATGGCTACCAGGCCAATCGCAACCTGGTCTTGAGCAGGAACGCCCGCGCCGATTCGATCCCCGGGCTGGAGATACTGGCGGACGATGTGCGCTGCACGCACGGTGCCACCGTCAGCCAGCTGGAGGAGGAGCCGGTCTTCTACCTCATGACGCGCGGCCTGCCGCGGCGCGAGGCCGAGCGGCTGGTGGTGGATGGCTTCTTCGATCCGATCATGCAGCGCATTCCCTTTGACGGCGTGCGGGAGCGGTTCAAGCAGATGATTTCCGACAAGATGGGGCAAGCGTGAACGGACGTATACTAGTGGCGCTCAAGCCATCAGCGAGGATGGAGAGATGAGCAAGGTAATTGGTAGTCCCACAACCGGCAGGCTGCAGGTTCGCAAGTTCCAGGTCGGTGACCTGGTCGACGTCCTGTGCGACCATATGCGAGACGACGAGCGGGTGCGGGATTGGCTCCAGGGGGTTGTGGTGCAGGCCGATGACAAGATGATCGCTGTCCAGTTCCTGACGAATGTGTATCTGACGGATGGGTGGATGGTTCCTGATCGGGTGCTTTGGTGCCGCCAGGGGAGCAGCAGCGTGCGCCCTACGACCCGGCGGCGTATCACCCGCGGCGGGCCGCGCCGCAACTGACATTCCGGAGGCAGGCGTGGGCGTTGCGCCGAAGCAGGCGCTGGATGTGGAACGGGTGCGGGCAGAGTTTCCGGTCTTGACCGTCGAGGTCCGCCCCGGCGTTCCCCTCGTCTACCTTGATTCGGCCGCCACGTCGCAGAAGCCGCGAGCCGTGATCGATGCGATGTCGCGCTTCTACCAGGAGCAGAATGCCAACATCCATCGCGGCGTTCACTACCTGGCGGAAGTGGCGACGCAGGCGTTCGAGGCCGCGCGGGAGCGCGTGGCGCGCTTCATCGGTGCATCCGACCCACGGCAGATCATCTTCACGCGCAACACCACCGAATCGATCAACCTGGTGGCGCGCTCATGGGGCGGCTCGAGGCTTCATGCCGGGGACCTGGTGCTGCTGACGGAGATGGAGCACCATTCCAATCTCGTCCCCTGGCAGATGCTGGCGGCCGAGCGAGGGCTGCGGTTGGAGTTCGTGCCGGTCAGCGATGAGGGGGAGATGGACCTGGATGCCTATCGCATGCTGTTGGCGAAGGGGCCGCGCCTTGTCGCCTTCACGCACATGTCGAACATGCTCGGCACGATCAACCCGGCCGAGGAGATGACGCGACTTGCCCACGAGGCGGGCGCCGTCGTGCTGGTGGATGCCGCCCAGTCGGTCCCCCATCTGCCAATCGACCTCGGCGCCATCAACGCGGATTTCCTGGCATTCTCCGGGCACAAGATGTGCGGGCCGACGGGCATCGGCGTTCTTTATGGCCGCCGAGACCTGCTCGAGTCGATGCCCCCCTTCTTCGGCGGCGGGGACATGATCAAGCGCGTCGGTCTGCGTGGATTCACCGTGAACGACGTGCCCTACAAGTTCGAGGCGGGCACGCCGGCCATCGCCGAGGTCATCGGGTTGGGCGAAGCCATCGCCTTCCTGGAGGATATTAGCATGGAGGCGGTGTTGGTGCATGAGCAGAGGCTAATCGAGCATGCCCTCGATCGTCTGGCTGAAGTGCCGGGCGTGCGCGTCTATGGTCCGGCCGCGCCGCGGCGGGGCGGGGTGGCCTCGTTCACCGTCGCGGAAGCCCATCCGCATGATGTGGCACAGGTGCTCGACAGCCTCGGGATCGCCGTCCGGGCGGGTCATCACTGTGCCATGCCGATCCACGAGAAGTATGGGTTGATGGCCACAACGCGGGCCTCGTTCTACCTCTACAACACCGAGCAGGAGGTTGACAGGTTGGTCGAAGGCCTGTATCGTGTGCGCCGACTCTTCGCATAGGCCCGATTATGGACGACCTGTACCGCGAACTGATCCTCGACCGTTACAAACACCCGCGCATGCGCGGCGCGCTCGACCCTCACGATTTCTCCTACGAGGACGACAATCCGCTCTGCGGCGACCGCATTCGCATCGATGTGCGCGTCGACCAGGACGGGCGGATCGCCGAGGCGGCCTTCTCCGGCAGCGGCTGCGCCATCTCGCAGGCCTCAGCCGATCTGCTGACGGAATCCATCGTGGGCAAGACGCTGGATGAGGTGAAGGCACTCACAAAGGACGACATCCTGGAAATGCTCGGGATTGAGCTGGGACCGGTGCGTCTCAAGTGCGCGCTGCTGTCGCTCAAGGTGCTTAAGGCCGGGGTGTACGGCATCGAGGAACTCGAAGAAGAGCTTCGCTGAGGGGGCTTGCATGTACAACTACCGCTTGCTCGAGCCGGAGCACCTCGAGTACGTGACTGTAGCCACCATAGATGAGCTTCCTGCCGGGCAGCGGAAACTCGTGGATATCGACGGCGAGCGCATCGTCGTTTTCAACCTGGCCGGCAAGTACTTTGCCATCCGTGATGCCTGCTCGCATGACGATGGCCCGGTTGGGGAAGGTCGGGTGGAGGGCGTGGAGATCGAGTGC
This sequence comes from uncultured Anaerolineaceae bacterium, assembly GCA_964575425.1. GTDB lineage: Bacteria > Chloroflexota > Anaerolineae > Anaerolineales > E44-bin32 > DATEAV01. The sequence continues at coordinate 76,052 of CAZNRD010000009.1, forward strand.
CCGCGGCACGGTGCGCGCTTCAACCTGGAGACGGGCAGGGCGTTGACGCTGCCGGCAATCGTGGACGTCCCGGCTTACCCTGTGCGCCTCGTCGGTGACGAAGTCCAGGTGGGGCTGCCGATCGAGTAGGCGCATCGTCCCGGTTCCCCCAGCGGTCGGTCGCTGTGCTGGCCGCAGGCCGTTTCGCGATCCCCGGGTGTCGCAGTTCTCCCCTGACAGCCGGACCGTTTTGATGTATCATTCAACCCACTCCGCGCCGGGTCTGCCAGGAGCGCTGGCGGTCACGGCGCGCATCCTGAGTCGATCGCGCTTGAGGGCGGAAGGAAGGGATCCATGGCGACCAAGTGGGTGTACATGTTTGACGAGGTTGACCTGGCTGAGAAGCGGGCCGGGTCGTGGGAGGGCGTGCGCGCCCTGCTCGGTGGGAAGGGGGCGAACCTGGCAGAGATGACGCGCATTGGCGTGCCGGTTCCGCCCGGGTTCATCATCACCACCAAGGCCTGCAACGTCTATCTGAAGGCCGGCGGCAAGTTCCCCGAGGGGATGTGGGAGCAGACGCTGCGTGCCCTGCGGGCCATCGAGCGCCAGACGGGCAAAAGGTTCGGCGATGCAGCGAACCCCCTCCTGGTCTCCTGCCGCTCGGGTGCCAAGTTCTCGATGCCCGGGATGATGGACACTGTCCTCAACATTGGGCTGAACGACGAAACGGCGCAAGGAATGATCGAGCTGACCGGCGATGAGCGCTTCGTCTATGACTCCTACCGCCGCCTGGTGCAGATGTTCGGTTCCGTCGTGATGGGTGTCCCGGATGAGCCTTTCGAAGACGTGCTGGAAGAGTATCGCAGCCGGCGTGGAGTGGCCTCGGACTCGGAGCTGCCGGCGGCGGACCTGAGGAAGATCGTCGACGAGTTCGAGCGCATCGTGAAGGAGAAGACGCGCCGCAGCTTTCCGACCGACCCGATGGACCAGCTGCGCATGGCGATTGAGGCCGTCTTCAAGTCCTGGCACGGCAAGCGCGCCATCGACTACCGCAACGCCGCAGGCATCCCGCACGACCTTGGGACGGCGGTCAACATTGTCACCATGGTGTTCGGCAACATGGGCAGCGACTCCGCCACCGGCGTGGCCATGACGCGCAGCGCCACCACCGGCGAGAAGGAAATCGAGGGCGACTATCTGACGAACGCCCAGGGTGAGGACGTGGTGGCCGGCATCCGCCTGACCAAGCCGATCAGCCAACTGGCGACGGAGATGCCCAGGGCCTACAAGGAGTTCGCGCGCGTCGCCCGGCGCCTGGAGAAGCACTACCGCAACATGCAAGACGTGGAGTTCACCATCGAGCGCGGCAAGCTGTGGATGCTGCAGACGCGCGACGGCAAACGCACGGCTCAGGCGGAGGTCCGCATCGCCGTCGACATGGCGGAAGAGGGACTGATCACCAGGAAGGAAGCCGTGACGCGCGTCAAGCCGGAGCAGATCGACTTCTATCTCCATCCGCAGTTTGATCCGGCCGGGCTGAAGAAGGCGGAGAAGATCGCATCCGGTTTGAATGTCTCGCCCGGGGCAGCGGTCGGCGTGGTTGCCTTCGACGCCGACACGGCCGAGCGGTGGGCCAAGGAAGAGAAGCGCCAGGTCATCATGGTCCGGCCGGAGACGAAGCCGGATGACGTCCACGGGATGCTGGCGGCGAACGGCATCCTGACCAGCAAGGGCGGGCGCACCTCGCACGCGGCGCTGGTGGCGCGACAGTTCGGCAAGCCGGCAGTGGTGGGCGTGGCTGCTCTGGACATCGATCTAGAGAAGCGGCAAATGAGTGTCGACGGACGGACAGTCAAAGAGGGGGATTGGATCTCGATCGACGGCACGACGGGAAACGTGTACGCTGGCCAGGTGGCGACCATCATGCCCGACGTGAGCGATCCCTACCTGATCAAGCTGCTCTCCTGGGCCGACAAGTACCGGCGCCTGCAGGTGTGGGCCAATGCGGATTACCCACGCGATGCCGAGCGGGCCCGCCGCTTCGGGGCGCAGGGCATCGGCCTTTGCCGCACCGAGCACATGTTCTTTGAGACCGAGCGCCTGCCGCACGTCCAGAAGATGATTTTGTCGAAGAGCGAACTGGAGGGCCAGGAGGCGCTGGACAAGCTGCTGCCGTTCCAGCGTTCGGATTTCGAGGGCCTGTTCCGAGCCATGGATGGTCTGCCGGTGATCATCCGGCTGATCGATCCGCCGATGCACGAGTTTCTTCCGGCGCATGACAAGCTGCTGGAGGAGGTGATCGAGCTGCGCCTCACCAAGCGCGACCCGCAGCTGCTGGCCGAGAAGGAAGGCATGCTGGCCGCGGTGGAGAGCATGCGCGAGGCGAACCCGATGCTTGGGCTGCGCGGCGTCCGCCTCGGCATCCACTTCCCCGAGCTGACCAAGATGCAGGTGCGGGCCATCTTCGAGGCCGCGTGCAAGTGCGCCAAGGAAGGGATCAAGGTCCTGCCGGAGGTGATGATCCCGCTGACGGCCCACATCAACGAGCTCAAGGTCCAGCAGACGGCCCTGGAAGAGGTCGCCCGCCAGGTGATGAAGGAGCAGGGGATCAAAGTCAGCTACAAGTTCGGGACGATGATCGAGCTCCCGCGAGCGGCGCTCACGGCGGATGAGATTGCCGAGTACGCACAGTTCTTCTCCTTCGGCACGAACGACCTGACGCAGACCACCTATGGGATCTCGCGCGACGACGCCGAGGCCGGCTTCCTGATGGGGTACATGGAGAAGCAAATCCTCCCAGAGAACCCGTTCGCCTCGATCGACGAGGCGGGTGTGGGCAAGTTGATGGAGATGACCGTCACGCTGGGCCGGAAGACGCGGCCGACTCTGGAGATTGGCATCTGCGGCGAGCACGGCGGCGATCCGAAGTCTATCTGGTTCTGCCACAAGATCGGGCTGAACTACGTGTCGTGCTCACCGTTCCGGATTCCGATTGCCCGGCTCGCGGCGGCGCAGGCCGCGCTCGGGGAGGTCAACCTCGACAAATAGCAGCAGGGATTGCGGAGGGCGGGGCCACGTGGCTCTTGCCGCTCTGACAAGACCAATCACATCTCGCCGCCGACGCCAGAGGACCTGCCCGGCGGCGAGTTGTTGCTGGGCACGAGACGCGTTGCGCCGTGTGCGCCGGGCGCACCGCTCCTGAAGCTGGATCGCCACGGGCGGACGGGGAGGTGTGCAGATCGCCCCCCACAGTATCCGGGAGCAACCGCCCAGCAGCGAAGCGCGCAACGAAGGCGCGCGGTTCTTGCGCGGCGGAGAGCCCTAGCGCGCCCGCACGAACGGCTCAGCCTGGTAGCGGGTGCGGGGCAGCTCGACCGGAACCAGGGCCCGCTCGATCTCACCTCGCTCCGGCTCAAGCCACGGTGGCAGCAGCAGCCTTGCGCCAAGGTCCTCGATCGCTTCATCCACACCGAAACCCGGACCATCGGTGGCGATCTCAAAGAGTGCGCCACCGGCCTCGCGGAAGTAGATGGAATGGAACCAGAAGCGGTCAATGATGGCGCTGACGGACACGCCCAGGGTCCGAATCCAGTGCCACCACTGGCGCTGTTCGTCACTGTTGGGCGTGCGCCATGCCACGTGATGGATCGTGCCGACGGCCGTGCGACCGCGAGGGGCATGAGGCCGGACAAGTAAGTCCAGCCAGCCGCCCGAGCCGCCTTGCCCGATGGCAAAGCGCTTGCGTTGGCTGTCTTCGCCTACGGGGCGAAATCCCAGCGCTGTCGCGAGGAATGAGGCAGAGGCCTCCGATGCCGCCGTCAGGGTGACGCTGTGGATTCCACGGATGGCGTGCTCAAAAGGGATGGGCCCGCCTGCCCAGAACTGCCACGGCCGTGAGGTGCTGTCGTGCGCAGCAACCAGCTCCAGCGCTTGGCCGTGGACATCCGCAAACGCGATGACCTCCTCATCGAACCTGTGCAGTGGCCGCTCGAAGGTGATGCGGTGGTCGGCCAGTCGCTGCATCCAATAGGGCAGGGAGCCAGCGGGGATGGCCAGAGCGACGGCAGTCGCTTGGCCGGTTCCGGGATGACCGCGCGGCGCACCGGGCGAGGCAAAGAAAGTCAGGTCGGTGCCTGGGGTACCGACGGCGTCAGCATAGAACAGGTGATAGGTGCCAGGATCATCCTGGTTCACCGAACGTTTCACCAAGCGAAGCCCGAGGATGCCCATATAGAAGTCCAGATTCTCTTGAGGGTCACCGGCTATCGCGGTCACGTGGTGAATGCCCAGCAGTGGGGATCGGTTGTCGTACGGGGGTGGTGTTTGTGTGCTCAGATGATGCGCGCTCATTGTATTGCCTCTGGTATCGCTTCGGCTCAACTCGGTATTCGCGTGGAATCGCGGCTATTTGAAACAGGCGACGAACCACACAAAGGCAGTCTAAATACACTATATTAGAAAAGCATATGACTGGATCCCTGTTTGGTTGACCCTCAGATGGGAGATGGCTGCGGGGAAGCTGCCAAAGAACCCGTGCCACACAAGGCGGTCTCTGAGTGCCCCTGCCATGTTGCGCCCGGGTTCCTCAGTACTCTGGCTGGACCTTGCGATCCCCGCGCATCGACCCATGTCTCCAGGTGCCCCCGCTGCAGGGATTGGGGAGGGGCCATCGTTTGGAGCTGCCCTACAAGTGAAAGATGAGACCTCATGCCGCATGCCGGTCGAGGTGACCCAGGTGGGAATCAGGCGTGCTGCCAGCGTCCGGTGTAGCCGTTACCCGAAGGATCGGATTCGTGGGGGACATAGCACCGGACGGGAGCTGAGGACAGCAGAGGGATGTGCCTGCTAGGGCTGGGCAAGCTCTTGAAGGACTGCCTCGATCAATGCCTTCATGCGCCGGTAGTGGGTTCCCTTCCAGTAGACACGCCTGCAGCCTGAGCAGCGAGACAGGTCCGAATGGGAGACGATGATGTCGAGCGGCGCGGAGTCTCCCACCTGGTTGGCTGGCACGGGTTCGAGGTGCCCGTTGCAGGCCAGGCAGCGCGTGAGGGGGCGGGAGGCCGGCAGCAGATCGAGGCGCCGCATCACTTCCAGCAGCTGGCGGCGGGGGTGATTCTCCCTGGGGCAGTAGCCGCGCCGGACGACCTTGCGCTTCAGAAGGCCGCGGTCACGCGTGAGAAGGATCCGTTCCTGGCGCGCTGCGATGCCGGCCAGCTGGGCATCATCCCACGTCGGCTCATACAGCGTATCGAAGCCGAACAGGCGCAGGTAGGCGGCCAGCCGGCCGAGGTGCATGTCCACGACAAAGCGGGGCTCACGCAGCGGCGCCGGACGGAGGCGCAGGATCGGCGTGATGTCGATCGTCTCAAACGTGGGGAAGATGCTGAGGCGGTCGCCGTCCTGAACCTGGTAGTCGAATCCGACCGACACGCCGTTAGCCAGGATGAGGTCGACTTCGGTGTGGGGAACGCCCAGCGACTCGATGATGTCCTTGATCGTCGTCCGGCTCGCCGCCTGATGCGCGAACTCAACGCCCCGCCGATCCCGCGCGAGGAAATCGTTCAGCTCCTGGTAGAAGCGAAGCCAGATGCGAGTCATAACGGCCACTGGCCCGAAGGCGAGTGGATTCTAGTCCATCCCTCAGGCAAGAGCTCTGGCCGGTTCCCGGGTACAATAGACGCGCAACCTCGGGGGCATGAAGGATGGGAGACTGGCGCCGTCGGGCGTGGGCGCTGCTCTGGCTGCCGGCGTTCATCCTACAAGGGCCTATCACGGTCTCGCGCAACGAGGCCTACCCCGACTTCCCCAACGAGATCCGGTTCGAGCTGGAGGCGTCTTCCGGCTCTGTCATCGAGTCCACGGCGGTGGAGTTTGGCACCGATGCCCTGTCCTGCGGACAGGCGACGGCGCGCGCCTACCCCGAGGACTTCGAGCCGGGGACGACCGTGCGCGCGGAGTGGCTTTGGGACCTGCGCCGCACCGGCGCGCTTCCGCCGGGGACGCAGGTCTGGTGGCGGTGGGTGGTGCGCGACTCGAGCGGGTCGGAGCTCGTCACCCCGGTGAAAAGCCTGCGATTCGACGATGCGCGCATTCGCTGGCAATCGATGCGCGAACACGGGATTGCCCTCTACTGGCATGAAGGATCGCAAACGTTCGCGCACGGGCTGCTGCAAGCGGGCGTGCAGGCACTGGCGGACCTCGAACGGATGACGGGTGTGACGCTGAGTGCAGAAACGCGGGTTTACGTCTATGCCTCGTCGCAGGAAATGCAGTCGGCTACGCTCTTTGCCCCCGAGTGGAGTGGTGGGCTGGCGTTCCCTCGCTATCACGCTGTCTTGTTGGCCGTCTCCCCGGACAGCCTCGACTGGGGCCGGCGCGCCCTGGCTCATGAACTCGCCCACGTCGTCATCGGGTCGTTCACATTCTCCTGCGTCGACAGCACTCCGCCGTGGGTGAGCGAGGGACTCGCCATGGCCGCCGAAGGACCGCTTGAGGCATACCTCGGGGACTTGCTCGATCGGGCCGTACGTGAGGACTCCCTGCTCCCGCTCCGTTCCCTTGGCAGCGACTTCTCCGGGAACACCGACCTCGCGCTGCTGGCGTATGCCCAATCGCGGAGCCTGGTGGATTTCCTAACCCTCCATTGTGGCCAGGCTGCGATGCTTGGGCTGCTGGAGAGGTTCCGAGAGGGACTTCCCGAAGACCAGGCGTTGCGTGAGTCGTTCGGAGTGGACCGAGACGGGTTGGAGACAGCCTGGCGCGCGTGGCTGGGGGCGGGTCTTCTGCCGACCGCAGTGAGCGCGGGCGCGGAGGCGACACGAACGCCCTACCCAACCTTCGCGCCGATCACTGGCCCGGCCCAACCGGCGACAGCGACGCCATCCGGTGAGGAGCCGCTTCACGCGCTCGATCCAGCGTGGTTGATCGCTGCGGCTGTCGCAGGCGTGGCACTTGTGGTCGTCGTGGGCGCTGGAGCTGGCGTGCTGTGGTGGATGCGTCAGCGTGGCAGGCCTGGCAGCTGAGAGAGGCCACATGTTGCGCATATCCAACAGGAATTGCCTGGGTGCTACTGGGACCCAGCTGCCTCGGCGATGTAGGGAGGCTTGTTGCGGCTAGCCGGGAGGAAGAAAGGGATGGCTTCAGGCCGTTTGCGGGAACTTCTGGGTGTGCTTTTAGCGCCAGTGATAGCCGCTGGCGCATGTCGTGGGCCTGAGAGTTACGTGCCCGTGCGGGGGCAGGCCGGAACCACCGTTGTGAGGCCGAGCGCGGCGACACCCCGCCCCCTGGCGGCAGTTGCATCTGCGCCAGGGATGTACCGCAATGACCTTCTCGGCATTAGCCTGGACTATCCTGCGGACTGGGAGGAGTTGACAGCTGATCCGGGGAGCGGTGAACTGCTGGCCGTGCGCAGCACCGACCAGACGATCGTGGTCACCTTGATGACCTACGTCCTCTACTGGGAGGAAGACCTCAAGTCCGTCACTTCCGACTACTTCAATCACATGCCATCTGCGCTGGGCCTGTCGTCGAGCAGGGAGGTGTCCAGCGATCGAGGTTTTCGCCTGGGCGATGGGAGCGCAGCGTGGCGCATGGTGGGCGAAGGGACCGACGCAGGCGGCGACTGGCTCCGCTACGACATCGTTGCTGCAGAGCGCAGTGGCCGCGTCTTCTTTCTCACCCTCGTGGCACACCGCGACGTCTACCTCGACCACACCTCCACCCTGGACGCGATCCGCGACAGCCTGCAGATCTACCCGCCGCGACCCTACGGCGTGGACCGTTCCAACGCCTTCTTCCTTGCCGAGGAGGAGCCTGAGACGTTCGATCCTGCATTGTGGCGAGGCAGCGCCGATGGCATGATCGGCGACCTCTTCAGCGGCTTGGTCCGTCTCGATGCCAGCCTGAAGCCCATACCCGACCTGGCGGAGGGCTGGGAGGTCAGTGAGGATGGCACGCGCTACACATTTCACCTGCGCCGCGACGTGCTGTTTCACAACGGCGATCCGTTCAGCGCCCGCGATGTCGTCTTCTCGTGGGAGCGGGCCGCGAGGCCGGAGACTGGCTCGGACACCGTTCTGACCTACCTGGGTGACGTTGCCGGCGTGCGCGCAGTGGCAGCCGGGGAAGCCGAGCACATCTCCGGCCTGCGGCTCATCGATGACCACACCCTGGAGGTGACTCTCGACGGGCCGAAGGCCTACTTCCTGGCCAAACTCGCCTATCCGACCTCATGGATTGTCAACCCGGCAGCGGCCGATCGCATCGAGGTTGAGCCGATCGGCACAGGGCCGTTCACCCTGGCGTGGCATGTGGAAAACCAGGTGGTGATCATGGCTCGCAACCCATATTACCACCTCGGCCCTGTCCCGCTGGAGTATGTTGTCTACCTGCTGTACCCGGGACCACTGGTGCGCCTCTACGAAGCCGGCGAAATCGACCTGGCGTACATCGACGAGGACCTGCTCTCCCGGGCCAACAACCCGCGCGATCCCCTGTATGGGAACGTGCAGCCCACAACCGAGCTTTGCACTTGGTTCGTCGTCCTGGATGCGACGCGCCCACCCTTCGACGACCCTCTCGTCCGTCGGGCATTCGCCATGGCCGTCGATCGCGAGCGCTATGTCTCGATCGTCAGCGGGGGCACCGGAGTCGTAGCCAACGGCCTGTATCCCCCGGGCCTGCCGGGTTATGACCCTGTCGTTCGGCCCTTGCCGTACGACCCGGCGGGGGCGCGAGAACTCCTCAGCCAATCCCCCTATGAAGGCGCGCAGGGCTTGCCGGAGATCGTCTTCACCGTCTCAGGAGCCGGGGGCGATCTCTCGCCGTCGGCGGCGGTGTTGGTGCAGATGTGGCAGGAGGCATTCGGCGTGAGCGTGCGCGTGGAGCAAGTGGACACGCGTTCGTTTTACGATCAGATCTACGCAGGCAACCATGGCCACATGGTGCTGAGCGGATGGTGCGCGGACTATCCGGACCCGGAGAACTTTGCCGACGTGCTGTTCCACTCGGGCAGTCGACAGAACTTCGGCGGCTATGCCAATGCGGCTGTCGACGAGATGCTTGAGCGGGCGCGGGTGGAAGCCGATGTCGAACAGCGGCTTGCGTTGTACCGGCAGATCGAGCAGCGCCTCATTGACGATGCGGCCGCCATCTTCCTGCAGCATTCGGAGGCATACTACACAGTGGTCAAGCCCTATGTGCAGGCCTATGTGAGCGCGCCAATCGGCATTGCCCAGCACATGAATCTCTCGATCGCCCGCTAGGCCATGAGCGGTGAGGAGGGGCGAAGAAGAGATGGAGCCGTCGCATGCGACGGCTCCACGGATTCCGGGGTGGGGCAGCTAGGTGGCTCGGGCCTGCGCGCCCACCGAAGGCCGCACCCGGCTGCGGGAGCGGGGGCGGGTCAGGCTGCCGGGTTCGAACTGCAGGCCGAAGCGTTCTGCTGCTAGGTAGAGGATTTCGGTGATCAAAACGCCGTAGGGCGTGCTCTCGGCGGCAGCCATCAGGCACAGGTCGCTGATCTCGGGGTTAAGGCCAGGCAGCGTGTTGATTTCCATCAGGTACGGCTTGCCGTCGGCGCCCAGGCGCAGGTCGACGCGTGAGACGTCGCATGCGCCGATGGCTTCCCCTGCACGACGCGCCAGGTCGCAAAGTTCCTGCCGAAGTTCATGGGAGATCGGCGCCGGGCACAGGTACTGAGGCGCACCCGCCTCGCCGATGTCGAGGGACTTGGCATCGTGGCTGTAGATGCCCGGCGTAACGGCCTGGCTGGCCTCAATCTCCATCACCGGGAAGAAGTGGTAGCCGCTGCTGTCATACAGCCATGGGCGGCGGCGGCGCAGCGGCAGCCCCGGGTTCCCGATGAACCCGACGGTGAACTCCCGCCCGGTGAGAAACTCTTCAACCAATGCCGGCTGGCGATAGGTCCGGAGCAGGTAGTCCACTCGAGAGCGCAGGTGGCCTTCGTCATGGACAACGGCGCTGGAGTCGATGCCCATGCCGGTGCCCTCGCGCGCGGGCTTGGTGAACAAGGGGTAGCGGAGGGCCGGGTCGATCGGATCGTCGACGGAGGTGAACTGCTGGAAGCGGGGTGTTGGCAGCCCGTGATCGCGCCAGATGCGTTTCGTCAGCGTCTTGTCAAGAGAAAGCGCGTTCGCCAGGACGCGTGAGGCAGTGTAGGGGATGCCGAGGAGTTCGCACAGCGCAGGCACCTGTGCCTCGCGCGCGTCACCGGAAAGACCCTCTGCGATGTTGAAGCAGATATGGGGTCGGAGTCGGTGGAGTGCTTCAGGCAGCGTGTGATCGGCGGGGAGGAAGGTCGCCCAGTGGCCATCGGCTGCCATGGCTTTGGCGATGGCTTCGATGGTGTCGCGCCGGTCGAACTCCGCTCCCGCATCGGGCGGGGCGTCGGCGCCGTAGATGACGTCGACCTTGAGGTTGGCCAGGATCGCCACTCGCCATGGCGCCTTGAGCCGACCATCGGTGAGCGGCCTGGGACTCGGAGGCTTGTCCACTTCTCCTTGATCTTCGCGGGTTGTCATCTTCCACCTCCCGGGCGCCTGAAGCGCTCCGTTCTCAGTATTCGAGCCCTACTCCGACAGCGCCGGAGAGGGCTCCCGGTGTTCTCGTGCGGATGCACACGTTTCCATGTCCTACTTGTCGGTTATGATACCTCACATTTTCAGAAAATCAATATCCGGGCAGCGTGAATCCGGCAGGGGCGTTGACCCGATGCAGCACGGTCCATGCGCGCGCGTCAGGCCGTCTGTCGTCTACAACTTGAGGATGCGGCTCAGATCGGGGAAGACGAGGTTCTTGCGTCCGCCGCGGGCGAGCGCGGCGTTGTTGGCCGCCTCGAAGTTGCGATGGACCTCGCGCACGGCCCGCACCTGCCAGCCGGGCGGATCCTGAGAGAAGGTGATGAGCGCGGCCGTGTAACGCCCGGGCACAAGCAGCAGCGACTGGCCGTCGTCGGTCCGCGTCGCCAGCATGCGGCCAGCCGCGCCTTCGGCTGCCGGAGGCCCGAAGGTTCCGAGAAGAGCCATCGCCTCCTCGGCCGAAGGTCCCATCGTCCCCTGCAGGAAGAGGCGCTCCCGCGTTTCCATGTCGTAGAGCGCGAAGGCCAGGCATGCCGCCTCGTTGAGCTGCATCAGGAAGACCGTCTTACCCTCTTCCAGCACGACGCGCCAGCGGTCGCTGCGCGGGTTGGCGGCGTGCAGCCTCAGCGCCACCTGACGCTGCTCCATGTAGTGCTTGCGGATCGCCCGATACTGGGTGGCGTTCAAGCGCCCCATGGTGAAGTTCTCTTCGAGGATGGCTAGCTTGCGGTCCAGCAGCTCGATCCTGGCGCGGATGTCATCGGCGTGGTCTCCCTGTGGAGTGAAGGGAAGCCCGATCTCCGCCTGGGGCGGCATCTCGGCGGCAGGGAGGTTGGCTGGCTCGATGACCTGTGGCTCGAGGCTGGGGGGCTCTTCTTCGAAGGGCGGGACCTGCCGGCCTGTTAGCTGGGTCAGGTACAGGTCCTGCTGGCGATAATACTCGCGGACGGCTCGAAGCTGCTCGAAGCTGATCGCCCCGTCGCAGAAGGCGATGGTCGCAGAGACCAGCCGCTCCCGCGCCAGTTCGAGGCGCTTCAGCGCCGCCTCGATCTCGGGGATGACGTAGGTCTCGCCTCTGGGCTGCTTCGGCGGCAGCTTCGTGTGCCCGACCTTGTCCCGCGTGTCAACCTCGGCCTGACCGCTCCGGCGTGCCTGCATGAAGTTATGATACCGCGGCTGGCGCGTTGGGTTCAGAGGACGCTGGTACCAAAGGCAGAGGTACGGAGTGCGGTATACTGGGGACCTCCGCAGGAGAGCCACATGAGACGATCCGCTTCGGCCGCCATCGCAGTGCTGCTGCTGAGCGCCTGCAGCCTGCCTGGAGCGCCCGCCTCCACTCCCACGCTGACCAGCGATGAGGCCTTGCAGACGGCGCAGGCGATCGCCGACGCCACCCGCCGCGCCGCCTCGCCGACACCCTCACCGACGCCTCCCACCCCTTCGCCCACGCCCACCCTGGCCACCGAAACGCCGACGGCCACCTCCACGCCCAGCATGGCCATCGTCACCGCCAACTACAACGCCTACGTCCGCTCCGGCCCAGACGTCTCCTTCAACTGGGTCGACTTCCTGCTCCAGGGGCAGTCGGCACAGGTCGTTGGGCGCTCCGAAAACGCGGCCAGCGGCACATGGTGGTACATCCGACGGCTCGGGGAAGGGAAGGATGGCTGGGTCTGGAGCGGTGCCGTGACGCTGTCTGGAGACCCTAGCGGAGTTCCCCTGATGGTCTCCCCGCCAACCGTCACACCGTCTCCCGCACCAGCCGCGTCCCCAACAGTCACTCCCAGCGCCGCGCCGACAACCTAGCGTGGCGGCCAGGCTTCTGGCGCGACCCTTGCAACCTGCTGTAAGGAACGTGTAAGGATTGGCCCTGGGCCAGGTGTGCTATCCTACGCTTGACCCGTGGCAGTCGGAGGGCAGGCCATGGACATTCCTCCAGGGAGCCACTATCTGAGTACCGGGCTGATGCTGTTCTCTCGCCATGCACAGGCGATCGATCGGGTCCTGGAGGATCTCCGCCGCAAGGTCCCGGCGAAACTGGCGATGATCGTCTCTCGGGACGGCCAGTTCGTTTCGGCCAGCCGAGAAGGGGGGCGGGACTTGGACTTGGTGGCCCTGGGCTCGCTGATCGCCGGCGATCTTGCGGCGAGTCAGCGCATCGCCGAGCTGACGGGCATCTACGAAGAGCATCAGGTGGTCCTGCGCGAAGGTAGAGACGGGCTCGTCCTCGTCTCCGACGCCGGCCCCCACCTGGTCCTATTCATCCTTGCGCCTGGGCACGTGCCGGTGGGCTGGCTGCGACTGCTCGGGCTTGAGGCCGGGAGGCTTCTGGCCCAGATCGCAGCCACGACCTCCGCGGGCCAGGTTCCCGCGGATGTTCACCTGGATGAGAAGAGCCTGGCCGATCAATTCGACCAGGCACTGGGGGACCTCTGGCAGGGCTAGCCGGCCAACGGTTGCGCGCCATGTATATCAACTGGGCCCGTCGCGAACTGAACTTGAAGATCGTCTACTATGGCCCTCCGATGAGCGGCAAGACGACCAATCTCGTCGTCATCCATCAGCGCACCGACCCTGCCCGCCGCGGCGAACTGATTTCGCTCAACACCGAGGACGACCGCACGCTGTACTTCGATTTCCTGCGCCTTGACCTGAACAAGATCGGAGGCCTGACACCCCGCATCCACCTGTACACGGTGCCCGGACAGCCGACCTATGAAGCGAGCCGGCGGCTGGTGCTGCGCGGCGCGGATGGCATCGTCTTCGTGGCCGACTCGGCACAGGTGAAGGTGGACGCCAATCTGAATTCGTGGCTGAACATGGTCGGCCACCTCGAAACGCTGGCGCTTCCTTCTGAGACTATGCCGCTGGTGGTTCAATTCAACAAGCAGGACTTGCCCGATGCCATCCCACCCCAGAGGCTGCGGCAGCTCCTGGGTGTGAACGGGTATCCGACGTTCGAGGCCGTGGCCACGCAGGGCGTGGGCGTCTTCGACACGCTGAAGAGAATCATCCGTGACGTCGTGCTGAAGCTGCAGCAGGAGATGGCCTGACCGGAGAAGGTCGCTCACATGGTGCTTGCGGATGAGCTGGGGCGGGTGCAAAAAGTGCTGGCCGACATGAATCAGGCCGGTGGCTTCGCCGTATCCGTCCTCGCAGACCTGCAGGGGCTGACGATCGCCTCGGCCGCGGCGCAGGGGCAGAGGACAGAGGCGCAGGCGGCAGCGGTGGCCATGGTGCAGATGACGGTCGCCCAGGCGCGCGAGCAGCTGGGCATGGCGAGCACGGATGAGATCACCCTCTTCGATGCCGAAGGGAGACGGCTTGTCTGCCGCATCTTCGGGGCAGACAACCGGCGCATGATCCTGGCGGTGGTGATCCCCCACAGACATCTTTCCTACCGCCGCCTGACAAATGCCGCTGTCCGGGCTTTGGCCCAGATTCTTCAAGAACTGTGGGAGTGAGGCATGGCCATGCAGGGACTCCTGCGGGACATGGGCGTTCCCGAGCTGATCCAGCATGTGTGCCAGGAAGGCAAGACCGCACGCCTTCTGGTGGAGGAGGGCGGGAGGCAGGCCGAGGTCTTCTTCGAGGGCGGGCAGGTGGTGCATGCGCGGCATGGGGACTCAGAGGGTGAGCAGGCCGTGTATGCTATCCTGGATTGGAGGTCGGGCAACTTCACGCTGGAGCCGGAGGTGCGTGCGTCGAAGCGGACGATCGAGCGCAGCTACGCCGGGCTTCTGCTGGAAGGCGCACGCCGGCTGGACGAAAGCCCGACGCCAGCACCGACTTCGCCGGAAATGCCCCTGGTCGGAAAGGGGGAAGGAGGCAGGATGGAGCAAACGGCACAGGCCCTGGCGGGCATCGAGGGAGTGGAAGGCTGTGTTCTGGTCGCCGAGGACGGCGTGGTCCTTGCGCATGTGCTCCAGGGCGATCCCGACAAAGAGGGCGCGGTGGCGGCCTTCGTCGGAGGCGTGGCGCAGCAGGCCTCTCAGGCGTTGGACCTAGGGAGCTTCCGCCGGGCCACGGTGTCGGGCGGCGCCGGGACGATGGTCATCGTGCGCCACGACGAGTTCTACGCCGGTCTCCTGCTGAAAGAGGGCGTTTCTCCGGCGATGGTCGCCTCGCGCGCCGAGGCCATTCTGGGTGGAGGAGGCAGCCATGCAGGAACTGCTGGGTGAGATCGACGGTGTGGTCGGCGTGCGCGGCTCCTTTGTCTGCAATCCCGAAGGCGAGATACTGGCGACGACGCTGAAGCGAGAAGTCGATCCGGGCACGATCACCGCTCTCGGCAGGACCCTCAATCGCACTCTCGAGGGGCTGCGTCTGGCGCGTCGGCGCAAGGTGCAGGAGCTGGACCTGGTGTTTGAGAAGGGCCGGCTGGTGGTAAAGAACCTGCCGGAAGGCTGCCTGGTCATCGAGTCCGTTCCCAACATCAATGTCCCGCTTCTGAACATGACGGTCAATCTGGTGGTGCGCAAGCTGTCCCAGTCGGCCAAGTCCCCGGTTAGGGCGCCGGCGCCAGCTGCGGCTGCGGCGCCGACGCAGGTGGGTGTGGGGCAGGAGGTCATTGACAGGCTGCGCAGCATCGCGCGGACGCATCTGGGCGATGAGGGGGTCGAGTTTCTCGATCGAGAGATGAAAGCCGCCGGGTTGGATGCCAAGTCCAGTGCTGCGCTCCTCGTGGGGTTGGTGAAGGAGCTGGACACACCGCTCGGGATGGCCATTGGGGGGAGAGGTGCCCGCAAATTGGTCGAGGAGATGGCGAGCGTCATCAACAGCGCGGGCGGCTGACCCAGTCATGCCCTCCCGACAAGGCCAATGGGAGGGCACGGGGTTGTTTCCCTTGAGGGAGCGTCAGTTGTGTTGAGACTGCAGGAGGCGGAGCAGCGTCCGGCGGGCCAACAAGTCAGTGCTGACCATGCCCACAACGGCTCCGGCATCGACCACCGGCATCGCCGAGATCTCGTGATGCTCCAGCTTGCGCACCACCTCCAGAATGCTTTCCTGCAATGAGGCGGCGACCACCTGGCGGGTCATGATGCCCTCCAGGGAGACGTCGTGGCCGCAGCCGGTGGCGGTGGCGCGTGTGATGTCCCATTCGGTGACCACGCCGGCCAGCTGCTGCTGAGTATCGACGACGGCAAGGATCGGGCTGCCCGACCCCACCAGCAGCGATGCTGCCTCCTGCACGCTGCTCTGGCTCGAGATCGTGGGAATGGGGATCATGATCTCCGCCACCGTGCGCTCGCTCTCGCTGCTGGCGATGCGGCCGATGGCGATGCGTTCGGCGGCCTCGCAGGGAAGCATGTCGGGGCCGGAGACCAACAGGTCGATCAGCTCCCGCATGTTGCGGCGGATGACGCGGTCGCGGTAGGTCTCGGCCGCCGTTCGACGCTGTTCGGCCAGGTCAGCCAGTTCGGGCGCGTGGTTCGCCAGCCACGCCTCGACTGCGCCTCGGTCGCCAAGCATCGACTGCGGGATGCGCAGGTGGTCGGGCGTCTTGATCAGGCGTTCCTGGGCGGCAAAGATGACGCCGCCGGAGTTCACCAGGTAGTCGGTTGCGATGAGCACGCCGGCCTGGCGGTAGACGGCGCGCTCCATGCGCGCTCTTGCCTGACGCCGGGAGGGGTCGGGCGAGTAGGTGTTGGCACC
The DNA here is from genome assembly GCA_964575425.1 of uncultured Anaerolineaceae bacterium. Lineage (GTDB taxonomy): Bacteria > Chloroflexota > Anaerolineae > Anaerolineales > E44-bin32 > DATEAV01. Next base: position 92,284 of record CAZNRD010000009.1, read on the forward strand.
TTCGACGATGACAGACCAGCAGCCCATCCGGTCGACGGTCATCGAGGGACGGCTGGCGGGGTCGACGTCGAGGTAGTTGGCGATGGGCGCGGCCGGAATCAGGCAGAAGGCTGACTCGCGCAGCAGGTCGTCCGGACAGTTTGAGTACTTGGTGCGGAAGGCGCGAGCGTCCTGCCGCTGCACGTGCTCGCGATAGTAGCGCTCGGTGACAAGGCGAGTTTCGGTCCAGTAGCGGAAGAGGAGTTCGACCGGCAGCCCGGTCTCGTGAAAGAGATAGCCCTGCTCGTCGCTGATGCCGATGACGCGAGCGCCGGGATGCATCTCGAGCAGAGTGCGTGCGGCGTGCGCGCCGACCGCGCCGAAACCCTGAATGAGAACCGTCAGGTCCTCGGCCAGTGAGACCTTGAGGTTGGCGAACTGTGGTAGGGCCTTCAGGCGGGGCAGCTCCTGGAGCAGCTGATCGAGGGCGATGATCACGCCGCCGCCGGCCGCTCCCAACTGATCGATGCGATTGCCGCCCATGTCCGCGGGTTTGGAGACGGCGCTGTCGAGGCCGTTCTCCATGGCCACCGTCTTCATGTCGGCATCGTTGGTGCCAACGTCGGGACCGGGGAGGTAGATGTCGCGGTAGCGCGCCAGCAATCGGGCGAAGCGGCGGACGACCTCCTCATGCGTCTGCGGCGGCAGGGCCGGGTCAGCGACGATGCCCGACTTGCCGCCCCCGTAAGGCAGGTCGGCCGCAGCGTTCTTCAGGGTCATGCCGCGCGCCAGATTGTGGACCGCTGCGGGCGCGAGGTCGGGGAGCATGCGGATGCCGCCCATCGAGGGGCGGCCCATGGCGAGGTTGTCGACGACCAGGTAGCCGCCGACCTCCATGGGCGCCTCCTCATCCCACATGCAAACCACGAGTCGCGGCCCCAGTCGATCGACCTCGATGCCGAGGCGGGAGAGGCGGTCGACGTCCAGCGGGCCGAACTCCATGAACGCCGCTCCGTCCTGCCGCACCAGTCGATTGCGCCAGGTGCGCTCGGGCAGGTTCTCTCGCAGGAAGCGCTCCATCTCCTTGGGAATCATGACAGATCCTCTTGAATGCTCGAGAGGCGGGCTCGGGCAGGGCGGCGATGGTGGTCGCCGCCCGCTCGCGAGGCTTTAGGCGCCGCGCGGCGACTAGTGATGGACCCTGGCCGCGAGGAACGACAAGCCATGTTCGGTCAATGCCTGGGCGGTGCGGTTGATGGCGTCGTACTTGTCGTGGAAGTTGAGGGTCACGTGGGGCCAATCGCCCGAGGCCACGATCTCGGCACGGTCGCGGAAGTAGTCCAGGATGTCGGAGGGGTGCGGTCGCTCCCGGTCTATCTCCGGATCGCCGCCCTCGTGCTTGGCGGAGATGTTGGCGACGTGGTCGGCGACCTGGACCAGCTCCTCGCGGCGGTTGTAAGGTTGGCGGACGATGCTCTTCCAGGTCTCGGTGATGTGGTGTTCGAAGCGGACCACGTCCTCAAAGCCCAGCGCGCGGCGGAACTGGGCCGTGATCTCCATCGTCTCGTTGTTGATGGAGTTGCTCCAGTTGAAGCCGATGAGAGGGGTGCGGCCGTCGTCGCGCGAGAACAGCTTGGCCCCGATGAGCGTCCAGAGCGCGGCGTAGGGGTTGTCGTTGCCCATGAAGACGGAGATCTTGAACTCGATGTCCACGCCCAGGCGGTGCAGCAGGTAGCCGACAAGGACAGTCCCGGGGTTGATGTTGAGGACCTGCTGCACGCCGTAGTGAGTGTAGTAATAGAGGTATTCATCGAGCCACTTGAGGGGGTAGTCATTCGGCTGACCCACGCCGCCGAAGTAGCCGGTGATGGTTTCGGGGCCGCCCAAATGGATGTTGGAGCCGTCGGTTCCCTTCGTGTCGAGCGTCTCGACGAAACTGGCGCCGATCATCTGCATGGCGGCGACAAACGCGGGAAGGTCGCCGTCCTGTTCCTGCTCCTTCATCTTGCGAACGCGGATGAAGCGTCCTGGGAGCAGGGACCCTTCCTCGAGGGAACGCCTGGCGATCTCGATGACCCAGGGGAAGTACTGGGCGGCGCTGATCTCGAGCGTCACGGCGAACTCGTCCTTGAAGCGCATCTCGTCAGCCTTGGGGCCGAGGAGGAGGCGGCGGTACTCGGGGACCTTGATGAAGGCGCCGCGCTGACACTGCTCCTGGAGCCACTCCAGGTCCGCGAAGTACTCAGGCCGCTTCTCTCTCACCAGCCGCAGCAAGTTGGGCAGACGGCGTGCCTCTTCGGCTTTGCGGTTAATTTCCTCGGGCGTGCCGTACCTGGCCACGACCGCGAGGAAATCGTTGACGACCCGGGTCTCCGGGTCGAGCAGCACCGCGTTGATGGCCTCCAGGCGCGAGGCCGGGATGCGGAGGGAGCTGCGCAGCGACTCTTCCATCCTCTTCTCTCCTCAGCAGGAGCCGGCAGGCTCACTGAATCATGCGCAGGAGCTCTTCGTATTCCTCGTCGGGCATGCCGAACCAGTTCTCGGGCTGGGGGAAGGCTCGGTCGCTGACCTCCTGCACGTACTGCTTCAGGCCGTCGAGGATGACCTTGCCAGCATCGCCGAAGACCTTGGCCATGCGCGGCTTGAAGCGGGGATAGAGGCCGAACATGTCGTGGAAGATCAAGAGCTGGCCGTGGGCGTGTGGGCCCGAGCCGAGGCTGATGATGAAGCATTTTTCGGCGCGCTCGGTAATCAACTTGCACAGGCGGTCGGGCACCATCTCCAGCAGGATGGCGTAGGCGCCGGCTTGCTCCAGGGCCTTGGCGTCGTCGAGGATCTTCTTCGCCTGCAGAGCGCCTCGGCCCTGGACGCGAAAGCCCCCCAGGGCCGTGGCCGACTGAGGGGTGAGGCCCAGGTGGCCCATGGCCGGGATGCCCGACCGCACGATCGCTGCCAGGCGGTCGGCCATCTCGACTCCGCCCTCCAGTTTGATGGCGTCGCAGGCGGCCTCGGCCATGAAGCGTCCGGCGTTGCGGATCGCAGTCTCGATGCTCGGCTGGTAACTCATGTATGGCATGTCGCCGATCAGCCACGCCGTCGGGGCCCCGCGCCGGACGGCCTGTGCGTGGCGGATCATGTCTTCCATGGTGACCGGCAGAGTGGTCTCGTAGCCGAGGATGGTCATGCCCAGGCTGTCGCCCACCAGGATCATGTCGATGCCTGCCTGTTCCTGCAAACAGGCCGTGGGATAGTCGTAGCAGGTCAGCATCGTGATGGGTTGGTCGTCGGCCACTTTCTTGAACAGGGCCGGAAGGGTGATCTTCTTGCGCTCCGCCATGGTTTGTCCTCCTGGCTCGCCGCGGGATGCAACCCCCCATCCGCTATTCTAGGTCAGGCTGGTCTCGCTCACAAGTTGCTTCTTTCCGCATCTATCCGATCGGTGCATCCGGCTCCGAGGGCGGCGTCCCGAGGCGACCACGGCCTGAAAGAGGGGTCGCTTTGGTGCGCGTGCAGTCCGGCGGAGGGTGAGCTGCCAGGTGGGCGGCGTGGGCTGACCCGAATTCTGGTCGTGGAGACGAGGTGCGCATTCACCTCGTTGAGGGTCCGGTCGTCGCGGCCGAGGTCCCTCGCGCGGCCCGGGCTCGTGGCGACGGGAATCGAGGCGGCGGGAGCGGCGGTGAAGCATGCCAGGGACGATGAGAGGAAACCTGGGCATGACTCTTCCGCCAGAACGGCCTGGGGAGGGTTTCGGCAGCCGCCGGCTCAGGCCCTCGCGTTGTGGGCCTTCACGAGGCGTGAACGAGCGTGCCAGGCTTGGCGCCCAGCAGTGCGTCGCGCACAAGGCCGGGCTGCTCGCCGGAGAAGATACGGACCTCGAGCTCAGGGAGCGACCGCGCCAGCTGAAGGGCCAGACGCACCTTCTCCGCCATGCCACCGGTGACGTCGGGGGCCTCTGAGCCGCCCAGCGGCACCCGAGACAGATCCTGGTCTGTGATGACGTCCATCAGCGTGGTGTCGGCAGGGTGATCCGCGAAGACGCCCAACTCGATGCCAGCCAGCAGGACGCGGCTGGGTCGCAGGCGCTGTGCCAGGAAGGCGAAGACGCGCTCGGTGGAGACGATGGTCGCGCCCGATTGTCGGTCGAAGGCAACGTCACCACCCACAACAGCGACCAGGCCTGCCGCCAGTGCCCTCTGCACCGGTTCGCTGGCCATTTCGACAACGGCTCCTCCTTCGCATGAGACGGACGCGGAAGGAGGAAAGCCGATGGCCGGGACATGAGCCTGGCGCAGGCAATCGATGACCAGGCGATGAAGCTGATTGGCCGCGGCCCACACGTCGGCGAAGCCCAGCCATTCCTCCGGGCTGGCGGCGCCGCGCTGCGTTCCGAATCGTGCAGCGACCGAATGACCGAACGAGCCTGAACCATGCCCGATGACAAGGGCCGTCTCTGGCCGCTCGCACAGCGCCTCTGCGATTTCGCGCGCCAGACGTTCAAGCACATCCGGCCGCGCGGTCTGTGGCTGCGATTTCTCGGTGATAAGGGACCCGCCGAGTTTGAGGAAGATCACGGCGAGACCTCTGTGAAGATCGTTTGCACGGCTCCTGCTTGCCTAAGCGCGTCGGCAACGGCCGCGGCGATGCCCGGCTCCACGAAGGCGATCAGATTGCCGCCAAGGCCGGCCCCGGAGAGCTTTGCCCCTCCAGCGCCAGCCGCGGCCGCCGCGGCGGCCAGCCGGCGGAGGCGATCGGTCGAGAGGTCGAGGCCTTCGAGCAGAGCCTGGTTCTCATTCATCAGCGGACCAAGGCGCGACATCTCGCCGCGCTCCAGGGCCATGCGGGCTGACTCAACGATGCGGGCGATGTGAGCGAAGATCCGCTCCACGCGCTGCCTATCCGCTTCCCACGCTCTGCGCACTCCGGCGACGGCCACCCGGGTCGGTGAGGGTTCGCCCGTGTCGGCGATGACCAGGTGGAAGGGGCGCGGCAGGTGAAGCATCTGGGGCGGTTTGTCCTTGACGAAGTAGATCGGCCTGTCAAAGGTGATCACCGTGTTGTCGATGCCTGACGGTGTGCCATGATGAAGCCGCTCCACTTCGTAGGCAAGGGCAGAGAGCCGTTCGGGTGTGAGCGGCCGCCCGAGGTGTTGGCTCAGGGCACGGCCGAGAGCGATGGAGACCGCCGCGCCGGATCCGAGGCCGGAGGCGATGGGAATGCTCGAGGTCACTCGAATCCGCAGCGCCGGTGGCGAGGTGGTTTCCAGCGCCTCCAGCACAAGCCGGACCATGCGGGCGACCGGCTGATCGAGGGGAGCATCAGCCAGCCAGGAGGCGAAACCCACGTCCGGCGCCTCGATCCACAGATCGCCACCATCGTTCGGAAGTGGGCTTACGTGGACCGTGGCGCAGACCTGACGCACGGGAACGGCAATCGCCGGACGACCGTAAACGACGGCATGCTCGCCGAAGAGGATCACCTTGCCGGGCGCGTGAGCCGCGGTCATCGACTGGCGTACAGGATGGCGACGGACGCCACGCCCCACAGCAGAACTGTGGCCAGCAGAGGACGATCGCTGAGAAGCATTTCTTCGGGCGCGCCGCCCGCGTTCCTGACGTGAATCAGCAGAAGGTAGCGGAAGATGCCGTACATCACGAAGGGGATGGTCAGCATCATCAGGTGATTGGTGGGTAGGTTCACAGCCGAGAAGGTGTACAGCGAGTAGGCCACGATGCTGGTTCCCGCGACGATGATGATCAGGTTGTCCAGCAGCGGGATGGTGTAGCCGTCGAGCACGCGGCGGTGCGCGTTGGCGCCTTCGGCAAGGAGGACCATCTCGGCCCGACGCTTGCCGAAACCAATGTACAACGCGAGCAGCGTGGTGCAGACGTAGAGCCATGGTGAGAAGCGTTCCACCGTCAGCAGCACAACGCCGGCGGCCACCCTCAGTACGAACCCTGAGGCGACCACGAAGACATCGATGATGGGAATGTGCTTCAGCCATAGGGAGTAGAGGACATTGGAGACGACGTAGGCGGCCACGATCAGGCCGAAGTGGAGCTGAAGAGCGAAGCTGGCGGCCAGCGTGAGCGCCGAGAGGAGCGCCGCTGCCGTGCGTCCAGCGCGCACAGAGAGGCGGCCCGAGGCGAGGGGCCGATTGCGCTTGGTGGGGTGCTGGCGGTCAAAGGCCAGGTCGGCCAGGTCATTGATGAGATAGACCACGCCCGAGGCGAGGCACAGCAGGACGAAGCCGGCAGCGATGCTCAGGAACGGGAGAGCCGAAAACAGCTGCCGATCAAAGACCAGCGCTGCAAAGATGAATGCGTTCTTCGGCCACTGGCGCGGCCGCATGCTCTTGAGAAGCAGACCCAGCATGGCGGCGATGATAGCAGGAAGCGCGGCCGCAGACAAGGGAAGGGGCCGAAGGGAGGCTCCTGCAGACGGATTGGGCTCCGGGGAGCCATGAAGAACGAGGCGGTGGGCCCTTCCGCCTCCTTGGGGCGCGTCATTCGCGCGCCTCAAGGTAGAATCGAGGCCGTGGCGAAGGGCGAACGCTTGGATGTACTTCTCGTGGCGAGGGGCCTGGCGGAGAGCAGGGCGGCAGCTCAGCGCCTGGTAATGGCCGGACAGGTGAGCGTTGAGGGCGAGCGCGTGGACAAAGCCTCCCGGCGCTTTGCGCGGGACGCTGTCATCACCGTCGAGCAGGGGCCGCGCTATGTGTCGCGCGGCGGCGAGAAGCTGGAGGCGGGACTCGCAGCGTTCGACTTGAGGCCCGAAGGCAAGGTCTGCGCTGACGTCGGCGCGTCGACGGGCGGCTTCACGGACTGCCTGCTCCAGCATGGGGCGCAGCGAGTCTATGCCATTGACGTCGGGCGCGGGTTGCTGCATTGGCGATTGAGAGGGGACCCGCGCGTGGTCCTGATGGAGGACAGCAACGCGCGTTATCTCCAGGCGCTCCCCGAGCCCGTCAGCCTGGTGAGCATCGACGCGTCGTTCATATCGCTCAGGCTGCTCCTGCCCGTCGTCGCGGGTTGGCTTGTGCCCGGCGGCGACGTGGTGGCGCTGGTGAAGCCTCAGTTTGAGGCGGGGAGGGGATCGGTCGGCAAGGGCGGAGTAGTGCGGCAGCCTGACGTGCGCCGGCAGGTCCTGGCAGAGCTCCTGCCCTACGCTGCCGGGACCGGCCTTGCCCCCCAGGGGCTGATTCGCTCGCCCCTGCTGGGGCCGAAGGGGAACGTGGAGTTTCTCCTCTGGTGCCGCGCTGGCGCGCCGATGGTCGACCTCGAGGCATTGATCAACGCTGTCCCGGTCTGAGATGCCTGTCCTGGCACGCGGGCCTCGGTTATACTTCGCTGCTAACCATGGACGCCGCTCACATCCGCAACTTCTGCATCATTGCCCACATCGACCATGGCAAGTCGACGCTGGCGGATCGACTGCTGCAGCTCACCGGCACGATCTCCGAGCGCCAGATGACGGAGCAGGTGCTGGATGCGATGGACCTCGAACGGGAGAAGGGGGTGACGATCAAGGCCTCAGCCGTCCGCATGCTGTATCGAGCGCGCGATGGCCAGGACTATGAACTGAACCTGATCGACACGCCGGGCCACGTCGACTTCGCCTACGAGGTCAGCCGCGCCCTGGCTGCCTGCGAGGGTGCGCTGTTGGTTGTGGATGCGACCCAAGGTGTGGAGGCCCAGACGCTGGCGAATCTGTACCTGGCGCTGGAGGCCAACCTTGAGGTCGTGCCGGTGATCAACAAGATCGACCTACCATCGGCCCGGCCGGATGAAGTGGCTGGGGAGATCCACGCGCTGCTGGGGACGGCGCCGGCCGAGATCCTGAGCATATCCGCCAAAGAGGGGACGAATGTGGAGGCGGTGCTGGAGACCGTCGTGGCGCGCATGCCCCCGCCACGGGGCGATCCCCGGGCACCGCTGCGCGCCCTGATCTTCGATTCACACTATGACCCCTACAAGGGCGTGGTGGCCTATGTGCGCGTGGTGGAGGGGGAGGCCCGGGTCGAGGAACCGCTGCGCCTGATGGCAAGTGGGGTCGAGATGCGCCCCATGGAGATCGGGTACTTCGGTCCGGCTCTGACACCGTGTCAGGGCCTGCAGGCGGGCGAAGTCGGCTACATCGCCACCGGCCTCAAATCCGTGCGTGAATGCCGGGTAGGCGACACGTTCACCCACGCGGCGCGGCCTGCAGCCAAGCCCCTTCCCGGCTACCGTCAGGCGAAGCCCATGGTGTTCGCCGGCTTCTATCCGGTTGAAGGGGAGGACTATGCCGACCTGAAAGAGGCGCTCGAGAAGCTGCAGCTCAACGATGCAGCCCTCATGTTCGAACCAGAGACATCGCAGGCCCTCAACTTCGGCTTCCGCTGCGGCTTCCTCGGGCTGTTCCATATGGACATCGTCCAGGAGCGGCTCGAGCGCGAGTACGACCTCGACCTGATCGCCACCGCACCGTCGGTGGAATACGAGGTGCTGCTGCGGGATGAAACCGTCCTGCGCATCGACTCGCCAGCTGACCTGCCGCCCGCGGACCAGATCGAGGAGATCCGCGAGCCCTGGATGCGAATCCAGATCTTCACGCCCCAGGAATTCTACGGCGCGGTGATGGACCTGGCGACGCGGCGCCGCGCGGCGTTCGTGCAGCAGGAGTATCCCTCGCCGAGCCGCGTCATCCTTCACTTCGAGATCCCTCTGGCGGAGCTGATCGTCGATTTCTACGACCAGCTCAAGTCGCGCACGAAAGGCTATGCCTCGCTCGACTATCAGTTCTCCGGGTATCGTCCTGAGGAGCTGGTGAGGCTCGAAATCCTGATCAACGGTGAACCCGTCGATGCTCTGGCGATGATCGTCCACCGCAAGGATGCATACCACAAGGGCCAGGCGCTGGTCTCGAGGCTGAAGGAATTGATCCCGCGGCAGCTCTTCGTTGTGCCGATCCAGGCAGTCGCCGGGGGGCGGGTTATCTCGCGCGCCAACGTCAAGGCCCTG
>CAZNRD010000010.1:0-97139 GCA_964575425.1 uncultured Anaerolineaceae bacterium
CAGCTCAGGTGAGCCTACCCCCTATCCCTTTGCTCGGCAATTCCCTGACACATCCTGAAGGCCAGTTGACAGGTGGCTCCAGGCTCGGATTGTGATATAAATGTAGTTGCGGCCGAAGGGTCGCAGCCTTTCGACGGTAGGGTGATGGACGACGGCCCGAGTGATAAACCTGGTGCGGCACGCGTGATCGCGTGCCCACCCTCCGGCTCCGGCGCAGTGGCACCCCGATCGTAGCCTCCGTGGGCGGCTGGACGACCGGTCGGGATGCACCTGGCGGCGCAGGACGGCATCCGAAGACGACCGGTTAGGGAGCGCCAGCCGCTGCGGTTCTTCTCGCGGAAAGCCTCCCCAACAGTGTGCGTTTCCGGATTGGCTCAGCAGGGCCAGAGGAGCGCTTGCCGCGTCTCCGATCGCCGCACCCAATCGTCGCTTGAACCCCTAAGCGCGGGAGGTGATGGCCATGATCACCATCCTCAAGACGACCGATCAGGGACTGCGGGAGATCGAAGGGCTTGCAGATGGCTCCTGGGTGAACGTGGTTGATCCCGGAGCAGGCGAGATCGACCAGCTGGCCGAGCGGTTGGCCATCCCCCCGGACTTCCTCACCTACCCTCTGGACCTCGACGAACAGGCGCGCGTCGAACGCGAAGACGGCGCGCTGCTCATCATCGTGCGCGTGCCCGAGTACATGGGCGAAGGCGTCGATCTTCCTTACGGCACCCTGCCCCTCGGCGTCATCCTGACCGATCACACGATCGTCACCATCAGCCGGCAGCGCTGCGCGCTGGTGGAGGACCTGGCGGCTGGTCGTCTGCGTGGCCTGAGCACCACCAAGCGCAACCGCTTTGTGCTGCAGCTCTTTCTGCTGACGGCCAAGCGATACCTGCAGCACCTGAAAGAAATCAACAAGAAGGTGGACTACCTGGAAGACCACCTGCAGATGTCGCTGCGTAACCGCGAGGTGCTTGACCTGCTCAAGTACCAGAAAAGCCTCACCTATTTCACGACCGCGCTGAAGGGCAACGAGCTGATGATGGCGCGGCTCGAGCGCGGCCATCTGTTCCACATGTACCCCGAGGATGAGGAGCTGCTCGACGATGTCCAGACGGAGATCGGGCAGGCGATCGAGATGACGAGCATCTACAGCGGCATCCTCAGCCAGATGATGGATGCCTTCGCCTCGATCATCTCCAACAACCTCAACGTGGTGATGAAGTTCCTGGCTTCGGTGACGATCGTCCTGGCGCTGCCGACGATGGTGGCCAGCATCTACGGCATGAACATCACCCTGCCCCTGGCCGACCACCCATACGCCTTTGGGATCACCATGGCAACCTCTGCCCTGATCTGCCTGGTGGTCGTGGTCATCTTCGCCAGGAAGGATTGGTTGTGAGTGGCGATGCGGCCTTGGATTGGCAGGGCCGCCTGCAGCCGCTATAATGGCCAGACATGGCGACGGCCTTGGTGTGGGCTCGGCCCGACGGGGAGCCGCACCGGCCTGCGGCTGACCCGGCCTCCGCCGCAGCGTCTTCTCTTCCACGATGGCAGTCACCACTGGCGTCTGCCGATGCTATTGGTCTGGCGACGGGGGAAGGAAGCGCGCCCGGATACAGGGGGTTGAGTTCTGCCACGAGGCGCGTGGGACGGTCTGAGAGACAGGATGCAGCGCCCGCCTCATCGGAACGCGACTGCCCTTGGGGCGTTGGCTTTGCTCGGTGCCATCGCCGTCCTGCTGGGGATCTTCTCACTGCTGCGAGGCGCGAGTGGTGGGACGTCTCCGACTCGCTCCCCGGGTGCCATCGAGCTCTACCTGAGTACGCCATCGTCTTCGGGCGCGGGTCGGGGATATCGCGGTGGCCCGGATGAGGCGCTGGCGCAGGCCATTCGCTCAGCCCAGACATCGATCGACCTTGCCGCCTACAGCTTCAATCTGTGGAGCATCCGCGACGCACTGCTCGCCGCCCACGACCGGGGTGTGACGGTGCGGATGGTCATCGAGAGTGACAACATCCTCGCGCCCGAGATCGATGATCTCTTGCAGGTTGGCATTCCAGTGATCGGTGATCGGCGGGAGCCTCTGATGCACCACAAGTTTGTCGTCCTGGATGGACAGGAGGTGTGGATCGGCTCGATGAACCTGACTGTGGGCAGCGCCTATGCGGACCACAACAACCTGCTCCGCCTGCGGTCGGCCGAAGTGGCGGCGGATTTCGGGCGCGAGTTCGAGGAGATGTTCGTCGAGGACCGCTTCGGCCCGCTTTCGCTGGCAGACACGCCCCACCCGGAGATCGTGCTCGATGGCCGCAGGGTGCAGGTGCTTTTCTCACCCGATGATGGCGTGGCGCAGGCAATCACGGAGTGTCTACGCAATGCCCGGAGCCGTATTGACCTCATGGCCTACGCATTCACCTCCGACGACATTGCCGCGGCCTTGCTTGTTGCGGCAGACCAGGGAGTGGCGGTGCGAGTGCTGGTGGATGAGAGACAGGCCGAGGCGGCGGGATCAGAGCAAGTTCGGCTGCGGCAGGCCGGGCTGGATGCGCGGGTCTATCGGGGCGCCGGACTTCTCCACCACAAGGTCATCATCCTGGATGAAACGGTTGTCATCACCGGTTCCTACAATTTCACGCGCAGCGCCGAGGAGTACAATGACGAGGCGGTGGTCATCCTGCACGACTCCGACCTGGCGCAGTGGTATTCGGCGGAGTTCGAGCGGCTCTACCGCGCGGCAGAGTGAGCGCGGGCGAGAGCGATCAAGGAGAGCGGGCGATGGAGGATTTCGAGAAACTCGGTGTGTTCTACCTGGGTCGGCCGTATTCGCTGAAGGAGGGCAAAGCACGCGAGGGACTGCTGCTCTATGACTCGCGCGATCTCCTCACTCACGCCGTCTGCATCGGCATGACGGGCAGCGGGAAGACCGGGCTGTGCATCACCCTGCTGGAAGAGGCGGCCCTCGATGGCATCCCCGCCATTATCATCGATCCCAAGGGCGACCTACCGAATCTGCTCTTGACTTTCCCGAACCTTCGGCCCGAGGACTTCCGTCCCTGGATCAACGAAGAGGACGCACGTCGCAAGGGCGTGACTCCCGAGGTTTTTGCCCAGCAGCAGGCCGAGTTGTGGAGCAAGGGCTTGGCCGACTGGAGACAGAGCGGTGAGCGGATTCAGAGGCTCAGGGAGTCAGCCGAGTTTGTCGTCTACACGCCCGGGAGCAGCGCGGGCATCCCGGTCTCGATCCTGCGCTCCTTCGCCGCTCCCGAGCCCACGCTGCGCGAAGATGCGGAACTGCTGCAGGAGCGCGTGTCGTCCACGGTCGCTGGCCTGCTCGGCCTGGTGGGCATCCAGGCCGACCCGATCCAGAGCCGCGAACACATCTTGCTCTCGACCCTGCTCGCTCAGGCCTGGCGCCAGGGACAGGACCTGGACCTGGCGGCGCTGATCCAGCAGGTCCAGAACCCGCCGGTGGCCAAGGTCGGCGTGCTTGATCTCGAGAGCTTCTATCCCTCCAAGGACCGCTTTGGCCTGGTGATGGCCCTGAACAACCTGCTCGCTGCCCCGGGTTTCAGTGTGTGGCTTGAGGGGGAACCGCTAGACATAGGGGCCATGCTCTATACATCGACGGGAAAGCCGCGGCACTGCATCCTCTCCATCGCTCATCTCAGCGATCCGGAGCGGATGTTCTTCGTGTCGCTGCTGCTCACACAGGTGCTGGGTTGGATGCGGCTGCAGCCCGGCACCAACAGCCTGCGCGCCATTCTCTACATGGACGAGGTCTTCGGCTATTTGCCGCCGGTGGCCAACCCGCCGTCCAAGCCGCCGCTGCTCTCGCTGCTCAAGCAAGCGCGCGCCTTCGGCCTCGGCCTCGTCCTGGCGACGCAGAATCCGGTGGACCTGGACTACAAGGCCCTTTCCAACGCGGGCACGTGGTTCATCGGGCGGCTGCAGACCGAGCGCGACAAGGCCCGGCTGTTGGAGGGGCTGGAAGGGGCCGCCGCTTCCGCCGCCGGGGGCTTCGACCGCGGCCGCATGGAACAGACCATGGCGGCCCTGGGGAACCGCATCTTTCTGATGCACAACGTGCACGAAGATGCCCCCGAGGTCTTTCAGACGCGCTGGGCCATGTCGTACCTGCGCGGGCCGATGACGCGAGAACAGATCAAGGTTCTCATGGGGTCGCAACGTCCTGCAGCGTCGGTGCCCGCGCGCAGGACCGTTGTGGCAGCAGCCGTCGGAGAGTTGAGCACCACAGTGCCCGCGCTGCCTGCGGAGGTGCCGCAGGTCTTCCTGCCGCGGCGGGTCGCTGGCGGGGAGGGCACTGCGCTGCTCTATCGCCCGATGGTGCTGGGCATGGCAAGCGTGCACTACAGTGACGCGAAGCGCAAAGTCGAACACACTGAGGAGGTCGCCCACCTGACGTCGGTGAGCGATGGCCCGATCGTGCTGGACTGGGAGGCTTCGCAGTCGGTAACCCTCAGCACGAAGGACCTGGGGCGCGCTCTTGAGGCCGGCGCGTTCTTCGCCAAACTCCCGGCAGCGGCGGCGCAGCCTAAGAACTACGCGTCCTGGAGCACCGCCTTCTCCACCTGGCTGACGCGTGCGCGCTCTCTCGAACTGTACCGCAGCCCGTCAACCGGAGAGCTTTCGCAGCCTGGCGAGACGGAACGGGACTTCCGCGTGCGGCTGGGAATGCTGGCGCGCGAGCGGCGCGATGCTGCGGTCGAGAAGCTGCGAACGAAGTACGCCGCCAGGATCAACACCCTCCAGGAGCGCCTGCGAAGGGCACAGCAGGCAGTGGAGAGGGAGGCAGAACAGGCGCGCCAGATGAAGATGCAGACGGCTATCTCTCTTGGCAGCACGCTGCTGGGCGCCGTTGTTGGCAGGCGCGCGATCAGCGCCGGCACCCTGGGTCGGGCCACCACCGCGGCGCGCGGCGTCAGCCGCTCGCTCAAGGAGCAGCAGGACATCGGACGTGCCAAAGAGTCGGTCGAGGCCCTCGAGGAACAACTGAAAGCGCTGGAGGCTGAGTTCGAGGCGGAGGTCGCCGGCCTCGAGCAGCGCATTGATCCTCAGAGCGAGGCCATTGAGACTCTGGTGGTGAGGCCCAAGAAAGCTGACATCGTGGTGAAGCTCGTGACGCTGGCCTGGGTTCCCCACTGGCGGACGGGGGAGGGTGCACAGGCGGCCGAATCTCCCGCTCTCTGAGGCAACCATGGATTTCAATGCACAGACCGACCCACATCGCCGCCTGAACCTGCTCAGCGGTGAATGGGTGCTGCTCTCGCCGCAGCGCGTCGAGCGGCCGTGGCAAGGACAGGTCGAGGCCGTTGACAACCGTCCCCGGCCGGCCTACGACCCCGATTGCTACCTGTGCCCGGGTAACGCGCGCGCCCATGGTCAGGTCAACCCGCGCTACACCGGTCCCTTTGTCTTCACCAACGACTTTCCCGCACTCCTTCCTGAGCTGCCCTCAGAGCGCGGCGAGGACGGGGCAGCGGAGACGCGGCCGCCCTCGCCGCTGCTTCGCAGCGAGCCGGAGGTGGGGACGTGCCGCGTGGTGTGCTTCTCGCCGCGCCACGATCTGAGCCTGGCCGAGATGGAGGAGCCGGAGATCGAGGCCGTCGTCGACGTGTGGGCGGAGCAGACGGCGGATCTCGGAGCGCACTACCGCTGGGTGCAGGTGTTCGAGAACAAAGGGGAGATGATGGGCTGCTCGAACCCTCATCCCCACGGACAGATCTGGGCCGGCACGGCGCTGCCAAATGAGGCCGCCAAAGAAGAGGCGCAGCAAGAAGGCTACTTCCAGGCCCACGATCGCCCTCTGCTGCTCGATTATGCAGCCCTGGAAATCGGCCAGGGAGAGCGCCTCGTCGTCCAGGATGAGCACTGGCTTGTTGTGGTGCCCTTCTGGGCTGTGTGGCCCTATGAAACCCTGCTCCTGCCGCGGCGGCACGTCCTTCGGCTGCCCGATCTGAATGCCCCTGAGCGGAGGGCACTGGCTGGAATCCTCAAGCGATTGCTCACCCGCTACGACAATCTGTTTCAGACCTCCTTCCCGTACTCGATGGGATGGCACGGAGCGCCCACGGACTACGGACGCTATCCCGGCTGGCAGCTGCATGCCCACTTCTACCCTCCGCTCCTGCGGTCAGCGAGCGTGCGCAAGTTCATGGTGGGCTACGAGATGCTCGCCGAACCGCAGCGCGACCTGACGCCGGAGGAGGCAGCGGCCCGGCTGCGTCAGTTGCCCGATGATCACTTCCGGATCTCCGGGTCTACCGCATGAGGCCGGTCGGCGAAATGGATAGCCAGGAACGCGTCACGCAGACCTTTCGCAAGAACTTCGGTGGCGAGGCGGCGCTGGTGGCGCGCGCGCCGGGTCGTGTCAACCTTATCGGCGAGCACACCGACTACAATGAGGGTTTTGTCCTGCCGATCGCCATCGAGCGGGCAACCTGGATCGCTGCCCGTCCGCGCGCCGACCGCCGCGTCCGTGTATGTTCGCTCGAGTTCTCCGAGACGGCCGAGTTTGACCTCGATGACCTGCACCGCGGGCCACAAGCGTGGGCGGAGTACGTCAAGGGCGTCGCCTGGTCGCTGGAAGGCGAGGGGTTCGCCCTCTGCGGTTGGGAGGGGGTGCTGCTGGGAGAGGTCCCCATCGGGGCGGGGCTCTCGTCGTCGGCCTCGGTGGAAATGGCCGTGGCTCGCGTCTTTGCCGCCGTCTCCGCGCTCTCGTGGGATCCGGCATGGTTTGCGAGGCTGGCGCAGCGGGCAGAAAATGAGTGGGTGGGCGTCCGATGCGGCTTGATGGATCAACTGGCCTCGGCTCTGGGGCGCCAGGGACACGCGCTGCTGATCGACTGCCGAGTGCTCACGTGGCAGCCCGAGCCCCTGCCGCCGGGAACGGTGGTGGCGATCCTCGATACGGGAACGCGGCGCGCCTTGCTGGACTCGGCTTACAACGAACGACGGGCTCAGTGCGAAAACGTTGCCCGACAACTGGGCCTGCGCGCGCTGCGAGATCTCTCGCTGGAGATGCTTGCGCAGTGCGCGGGTTCCCTCGAGCCCACCTTGCTGCGCCGGGCGCGGCACGTCGTCAGCGAGAACGCGCGAACGCTGGAAGCGGCGGAGGCCATGCGCCGCGGGGACGCCGCCCGCCTTGGGCAGCTTATGTTGGCCAGCCACATCAGTCTGCGGGATGACTACGAGGTCTCCACGCCGGAACTCGATCTCATGGTGGACCTTGCCTGCCGCGAGGAGGGATGCTTCGGCGCGCGCCTCACAGGGGCAGGCTTCGGGGGCAGCGCCGTGGCCCTTGTGGAGGAGATGGCTGCCGAGGTGTTTGCCGCGCGCGTGGCAGACCATTACCGCGCTGCCACAGCCCGGGACAGCGCGGTCCTGGTCACCCGCGCCGCCGAGGGTGCTTCCGTCACTTGATCGTTAGTCCCAACCCCCATGTCAACGTGCCTCTGACATACCAGCGGCACTGCGCTGCGCTGTTGGCCTCCCGCGGTGCCGGTTTCCTCCTAGAGAATGCCATCTACCTGTGCTCCTGGGGCGGCCGACCTCCCGACGCGGAGAAGGGCCCTCGTCCGAGGCGCGAGGGGATGAGAACCGGTCAGCTTCCATACAACGGAAAAGCAAGCCCGCTTCAATGAGCTAACGTGAGACTGGTTGCACAAAGAAACCGCGACGAAAGCAGCGCGGCGGTGTTATTGGCGTTCAAGTGGGTCGTCCCTGCACAAGGAGGAGAATCCGATGGAAAAGCAGACCCCGATGCTGGCTGAGCGCAAGCCCGTGCTCTCGGCGCGGCAGATCGGCGTGGCGGCAGCCTTCGGCGGCGCAGCCCTGGCGGTCGTCCTTGCCGGCCTCACCATTCCCATTCCGGGGACACCCGTGGTGACCGACCCGCGGGAGATCTTCACGACCATTGGTGCCTCGCTGACCGGTCCCATCGGTGGGATCGTGATCGGGATCCTGGCCGGCATCGCCGAACCGGGCATCCCCTTGGCCAGCCTGCTGGCGCACATTGTCGGCGGAATCTACAATGGCCTGGTGTACAAGAACCTGAGCTGGCGCTTTCGCCAGAACACCGGAGTTCGCCTCGCTCTGTGGGCTGCCCAGGTGGTTGGCTACTACGTCCTTGTGGTCGTGCCGCTGTTCGTCGTCGGGCTTGTGCTGTTCTACCCGGATCCAGAGTACGGAGGGTTCTTCGCCCTGCTGGCCGCGCTGGAAGCCGGTGCCATCCCTGAGACGATCTTCACCACGGTTGTCACGACGGCGATCATGGCCGCCCTGCCGGAGCGCTACCGCCGGCCGCTCTGGTAGCCCTGAGTTTGCTTCGTGCCGGAAGATGAAGAAGTCCTCGACCCGTAGCCCTGCAATGGGCTGCGGGTCGGGGGTGCACGGGTAGCTGCCTGCCCACCAATGACCTGCGACATCGAGCTGCGGCGCGTATCCTTTCAATACGAAGACGCCCATACTCCCGCGCTCCAGGACATCAGCCTCGCCATCGATCCCGGTCAGGTTGTGCTGATCACCGGACCTTCAGGATCGGGCAAGACGACCTTGTGCAGCACAGCCAATGGGCTTGTGCCGCACTACCATCAGGGCCAGCTCAGCGGCGAGGTGCTGGTGCGGGGGGTAGACACAAGGCAGTCTCGCATCGGAGGACTCTCCGCCCTCGTCGGCCTGGTCTTCCAGGACCCTGAGAGCCAGCTGGTCACCGCCAGCGTGGCCGACGAGGTGGCCTTTGGTCCGGAAAACCTGGGCGTGCCCCGCCAGGAGATTTACCGACGGGTGGGGGAGGCGCTGCAGGCCACCCGGTTGAGCGGTTACGAGGATCGTGATCCGCACAGTCTTTCCGGCGGAGAACAGCAGGCCTGTGTCATCGCCGCCATCTATGCCATGCATCCCGAGATCTACGTCATGGATGAACCCCTGGCCAACCTCGACCCCGCGGGGCGGGCCCAGGTGTTCAGACTCGTGGTCGAAGTGGCCAAACGGCGGGGCAAGACGCTGGTGCTTGCCGAGCACGCTCTGGAAGAGGTCTTGCCACTAGTGGACCGCGTGGTCGTGCTCGACGGCGGCCGCGTCGTGCGCGACGGTTCGGTGGAGCAGGTGCTGGCTGCTGGGGACCTGCCGCGCGTCTTCACTCGTCCGGCCATTGCGCGGCTGGGAGAACGATTGGGCATCAATCCACTGCCTCTCTCTCCGGAAGCGCTGTACGATGGTCTTGTTGCACGCTGCCCTCTCCCCCGACGCAGCCCTGCAAGCCCGAGCCCGGCGTCTCCGCCAACAGGGCCAACCGTTGTCGAGATGGAGGACGTGGCGTTCACCTACAATGGGCGCGAGGCTGCCCTGAAGGGAGTGAGCCTGACCGTGCGGGAGGGGGAAATGGTGGCCCTTCTGGGCCGCAACGGCTCGGGCAAGACCACCTTGGCACGCCACCTGATCGGCCTGCTCCAACCGGAGCGCGGCAGTGTGCGAGTGCTGGATCAGGACGTCGGCCAGACGCCAACGCATGCGCTTGCCCGCCAGGTGGGATTCTGCTTCCAGAACCCCAACCATCAGTTGATTTCCTTCAAAGTGCGCGACGAGATCGCCTTCGGGCTGCAGGCGCACGAGGTCGACCCGGCTGAAATTGAGCCGCGCGTGCGGGAGGCGCTGGAGTTCGTCGGCATGCCGGAACACCTCGAGGCTGAGATCTTCAGCCTGGGCAAAGGTCAGAAGCAAAGACTGGCGCTGGCCTCCGTGCTGGCCTTGCGGCCACGCCTGCTGATCATCGACGAACCCACAACCGGCCAGGACCCCTACATGGCCGAGGAGATTTTCGAGATCCTGAAGCGGCTCAACCAGACGGGGACAACGGTGCTCGTGATCACCCACAAGATCGATCTGGCGGCCACATACGCCGATCGGGCGGTGGTGTTGGCCGAAGGACGAATTGCCTACGACGGGCCTTTTGCGCCGCTCCTGTCGGATGCGGACTTCATGCGCGCCCACTCGCTCGAGCCACCCCATACCACGCGGCTGGCCAAGCTGCTGAGCCCACACGGCGTCCAGCCATGGCTCTCCAGCTATGAAGAGCTGGCCCAGGCGCTGGCTGACCTGACGGGATTGCGGCATGGCGATTGAATACCAGAAGGGCAGCTCGACACTTCATCGCCTGGACGCCCGCACAAAACTGTTGCTCTTTGTCGTGCTCACCATCCTGGCGATCGTCATCGTCGACCCGGTGCTCATCGCCGGGCTGTTTGCCGGGCTGTACTGGTTTGGGGCAAAGGCCGTTGACCGGAAAACACTCAATCATCACCTCCGCCCTCTGGTTGTCATCTTTCTCACCTTTGCCGCTTTCCAGATATTCTTCTTCACCCCGGAGGACGCGTTCTTGCTGTTCTACTTGGTCCCGGGCAAGCAGTGGGTGCCGGTGACCGTTCAGGGCCTGGTCCGTGGAGCGGCTGTGTTCTTTCGGTTCTTTATTGTGGTTCTGTCTGTGCACCTGATGCTGTACACCACGCCCCCCGTCGACCTGGTGCTGGCTCTGACACGGCGGGAGCGGTCGCGCCGCCTGCTGCCCTCGCTCGGGACGGCGGTCGTGCTCGGCGGAGTCGCGTTTGCCGCCGCCCAGCTGGTCATGTCGGAGCGGATCGCGCATCTGCCGCTGGCGCCTGCGGCCCGGACCGTGGCGGTGGCCGCCGCAGCGCTGGCCGCGGGCTTCCTCTTGCAGCGCGTGACGACCCACGGGTTGCCCCCGGAGATGGGCCTGGCCCTCAGCATTGGGTTCGCCACGGTGGGGTTTCTCTCGCAGCAGGCGCAGAAGATCACCGACGCCCAGAAGGCACGCGGCTACGACATCCAGCCGCGCAACCTGGTCCGCCGCGTGAAAGTGCTCATCGCGCTGCTGCTGCCGATCTTCCTCGCCACCCTGGAACGCTCCCAGGACATTGCCGTCGCTATCCTGGCGCGAGCCTTCGACTACAATATCAGCCAGCGCGCCTACCGGCGCGAGCTTCGCTTTCAAACGCGTGACTATCTCACCATGGGGTTGTTGGCTTGCCTGCTGCTGAGCAGCCTGGCTCTGGGGCGCCTTGGCATCGCAAAGCCAACCGAGGCCTGGATCCTGAGCTGGCTCGGGCAGGGGGCCGGCTAAGACCCTTGTGGTCTTGAAAGGAGCGGGAACATGGCCGAGCACTACCTCGACGACAGCGTCACCCAGCCTTTCTGGGACAATGCGGCGGAGCCGCGCCTCGAGATCGCCTCGGGCGATACCGTGGAGATGGAGGTACCCGAACCCTGCGGTCAGGTCACCCCGGAGTGGACCGAGCACGACCTGGCCAACATCAGCTTCGACCCGATCCATGCCCTCATTGGACCAGTGTTCGTCAAAGGTGCCGAGCCGGGCGACGTGCTCGAAATCAAGATCCTCAAGATGGAGCATCACGGCTGGGGCTGGAGCGGCCACCTCAAAGGATTCGGGCTGTTGGCGGAGGACTTTGATTTCGCCTACATCCACCACTGGAAGCTGGAAGGCGACACCTGCCACTTCGGCGTTGGCGATATCCGGCTTCCCTTCGAACCCCTTCTCGGCACGATCGGCGTTGCCCCCCGGGAGCCGGGCAGGATCAACACCATCCCGCCGCGAGCCAACGCCGGCAACATCGATATCCGTCACCTGGGGCCGGGCAGCACGATCTGGGTTCCGGTGTTCGTGCCCGGGGCTCTCTTCTCGTGCGGCGATGCCCACGCGGCCCAGGGCGACGGAGAGGTGTGCGGCACCGGCGTGGAGGCACCGATGCGGGTGATGCTCAGCCTGACGACGCGCAAAGACCTGTCAGTACGAGAGATCCAGTTCCAGGCGCGCAGCCCCCTCTCCCGGGCCGACAGCCGGGGCTACCACGCCACCACCGCCCATGGCCCGGACCTGATGCAGAACGCCAAGAATGCCGTGCGCCACATGATCGAGTGGCTGGCAGGACGCTACGGCCTGACCCGAAGCCAGGCCTACGTGCTGTGCAGCACAGCCGGAGACCTGAGGATCAGCCAGATCGTCGACGCGCCGAACTGGATCGTCTCGTTCTACATGCCTTTGGGGATCTTCCCGTCCTAGGCTGCCCGACCCGGAAAGGAACAGCCATCGGCCGCCACTCGGTGGCCGATGGCTTCTGAACGAGTGAACCAGGGTGGGCAAGGCCCTGGTATCGCCAGGGCTGAGTCCGCTGAGGCAGATGCTCCATCACGCCCAGGCATCGCAGGCCATACCCTGGGACAAAGGCGCTTCACGCGCGAGGCCTAACGCGTCAGAAGCCGCCAACCCGCTGGCAAGACCAGCGCGGCCAGCCCGATCTTGATCAGGTCCCCAACGACAAATGGTGCCAGACCGAGTGGGACAACCTGACCCCATCCGACGTACAGCGAGAGCCAGGGGAGCCCGCAGAGGTAGATGACGCTATTCCCCATGAGCATTACCAGGGCAGCGGTCGTCAGGCGCCGATCCCACCCTCGCTCGGCCAGGCTGCCCACTACCCAGGCGGCCCCGATGAAGCCAATGAGATAGCCTCCAGTAGGCCCCAGCAGGCGCCCGACGCCGCCGACGCCGCCTGCAAACACGGGCAAGCCGGCGAGGCCAAGCAGGAGGTAGCCTGCCACCGTGATCGCGCCGCGCCGGGCTCCAAGCAGGGCACCGGTGAGCAGGACGGCGAAGGTCTGCCCGGTGATCGGCACGGGCTGGAGAGGTATTTGGACTCTGGCCCCTGCGCTGATCAGGAGGATGCCGGCCACAGCGAAAACCAGTTCCCGGGATACAGTTGGCTTGCTCCAGAGTCTCTCCACTATCAACACAAGACAGCCTCCGCGATAGACTCTCGGCCCGGCGGCTTGAGGTTCACAGCCCGCCGGGGTGCTGAAGCAAAGGGAATTGTACCTGTTCGGCTCCTGGCTGGCCAGCCAAGTCGTGCCGTGATGGCCACTTGGCGCATGAACGAGTCCCAGTCAGTCGGCAAGACGCTCACGCTTGCGCCGGCGATAGGGACGCCTGCTGAACTCGAGGCCTGCATACCCTAAGGGACTGTGAGTTCGACAAGCCCCGTATCCAGGGAGTAGAAGGCGCCGACGATCCTGAGCGCGCGCCCTCCCACGGGTTCGAACATCGCCGCTGACTGTCTCAAGAGATGCACGGTTCTTCGGATGTGGGCCTTCACCGCATGGTCGACAAGGGAGTCGCCAAGTGCGCTCTCGTCGGAGCCGAGGACCGGGTTGATGGCATCCACAAGGAAGCGAATCGCGCTGGGAGGGTCTGCGCTTTCCATCTTGAGGGTCAGGGCTGCTTTGACGGCACCGCAGTCCTGGTGACCCAGAACCACGAGCAAGGGGACGTGCAGCTGGAGCCAGCCAAAGCTCAAGGTGGCCAGGACTGCCTGGTCGATTGTCTGGGCAGCGCTGCGTACCACGAACAGGCCACCCAGGCCGCAGTCGAAGATCAGCTCTGGAGGTACACGCGAATCGGCGCAGCCGAGGATCATGGCGAAGGGTTCCTGTCCCTTCAGCAGGCTTGTGCGCCGGCCAGGGTCTGAGTGAGGGTGAAGGCTTTTCCCCGCAGCGAACCGGCGGTTTCCTTCCAGCAATCGATTCAAGGGATCATCCAATGCAGCGCTGCCTGTCATCGGCTCTCCCGTCGCGGAGGGAGCTCGAGGGTGTAAGGCCCGCGGCCAGACCTGTAAGTGCACCGTGGTGTGGGGCGAGTAGCAGTGTTGTCTGACGCGAAAGTCGACATGGTGTGTATCGGGGGATCAGTTTGGCCCGGCCGGCCTTTGGCTCCGGAATGTCAGGACGGCGCGAGCGGCGGCCGCGGCTGCCCTGTTGGCGGCAAGACGCGCCTCGCCTGCGAGGCGCGCCAGTTGAGGCAGGCACCGCGGGTTGCTCAGGATGAAGCGCACCACGGCTGGGAAGTTCGGGCTGCCGTCGGGGCCTGCCAGGTCGAAGATTCCTGGGTCGATCGAGGGATCGGCGGCGCGATCGCTGATCGCGCGAAACACGGACCAGGGGCATGCCCGCTTCTCGCACACCGCGGCGATCGCCGCCGTCTCCATGTCGACGGCGATCACTCCTTGCCGCTCGAGTTCCGCCACCCGAGCCGGATCGACCAACAACTCGTCCGTGGTGACGAGGATGCCGCGGGCCCCGATTTTCCCGAAGGGAGCGGGACGGTATTCCGTCCCGCTGGCGAGGTCAATGACGCGCGCCGGGACGACGAGGTCCCCGATGCTCACACTCTGCCCAATGCCGCCTGCAATGCCCACCACCAGGAGATGGTCAGGGCGGATGGTGTCGAGGATGCGCGCTGTCGTCCTGGCGGCGGCGCGGGTGCCGATGCCCGTCATGGTGGCAACCACCTCGAACCGGCCGAGGCGTCCCCAGAGAAGTGCTGGATCGCCAGGCGGCGCCCGCTTCAGGCGCAGGGAGCGCACGAGGGGAAGCAGCTCCGAGCGCATCGGGGCAAGGAGAGCGATGCGCCTTGAGGGTGGTTGATTGTTCATCGTTCGACGCTAATGCGCACCGCCCGCACTGCCAGGCGCCAACGGTAGGCGTCTCGACCCGGGTCATACCCCTGACAGGTGATCAGAGTCAGCCAGTCGAGGTCCTCATGCCGGAGCGGTGAGAGATCGTGAGGGCGGACCGAGGTCACCTGGCGCACTTCGTAGACGTATCGCAGGCCGCCGACATCCAGGTAGATGCGGTCGCCCCAGATGAGATCCTTGAGGTTGACGAATGGCCCGGGGGTGCCGTCGGAAAGGTAGACATGTGCAGTCAACGCCGTGTTGCCGGAGAGGGTGGGGAATGCAGTTCCTTCGAGATAGCCGGCCTGGTTCCAGAGCCAGGCGACATCCCACCCCGCCTCGTTGGCCGGGATTCCGACCACAGGCGCCAGCACGCCCAGCCGGGGGATGCGCAGCCAGATCTGGCCGATGTTTGTGTAAGGGGCTGCCTGCGGCGCGGGCGGCAGCCGGGTGATGCGTCCGGGCGCGAAGCCGGTGGGCGGGAGCGGAAGCACTGTGATAGTCGCCGTCGCGCTGACCTGGTAGATATTCACCTCGCTCCCCGGATCGTAGAACCGCTCGGTCGACAGGGCGTTGAACGGTGAAAGGGAGAACGGGTCCTGGACGTTGTCGTCCGGCAGGCTGGTCCACTCCAGGGAGGCGCGGTTGATGACCTGCTGGCCTGGGGCGAGAGCGCCCAGCACAGCCTGGAAGCGGATCTCGCTTCGGGCGCCGAGCGGGAAGGTGTCCCACCGCGCCGTCAGCACGGTGGGCAGACCATCGTCGAGGGCGGTTGGGGGCAGCCCCACTCCCGTCCAGGCCAGCGAACCGGGCACGTAGGTCAAGCCCGGGGGAACTAGGTCTCTGAGGACAAGATCGAAGGCATCGCTGTCGCTGGCAGCCTCATGGGCAAGAGAGAGTGTGAAGAGAATGCTCGACCCGGGCAAAGCAACGGTGGGGGAGGCCGCCTTGACGAGTGTCAGGCTAGGCTCAACGGCTGTGACCGCTGGTCCGCTGCCCGAAAGGGCTCCGCCTTCCCACTCCCAAAGGACGGCGTTGGACAGGCTCACGCCGCGCACTACGGGAAGCGCGTCCAGGACCACGGCGCGGTAGTCGATCTCGATGGTGCCGCTCGTGCCGCCAGCGTTGGTCACATCCCCCAGGCTAAAGACCACCTGTCGGCCCTGGTCGATGGGGTCCGGACTTCCGGGAGGCACTGCCGACACGGTGGGGTTGGTCGGGGCGTCGCAGGCAGCGTCGACGCCTCCCGGCAGGTCGGTCGAGATGCCTGATGAGGCATAGATCGCCACGCATTCGACAAAGCCCAGGCCCTGTTCGAGAGTGTCGGTGAGGGTGGTGTCAGCCATGGTGCCAGGCGGGACGTTGAGGCGCACCCGGTAGGTCACGATCTCGCCGATGGCGACCGAGGAGCCGCCGGTGTGCGCCTGACTGGTGGCAGCAATCGATTTCGCGAGATCGCCCGGCTGCAGCACGGGGGTGGTGTCGGTGTCGGTGTTGTTGCCGAGGTCCGGGTCGGGGCCGTTGGCGGCGTCGTCGGTGATGGTGGCGGTGTTGGTGACGAGGCTGACGCCGGGCGGCAGCGGGTCGGCGACGGTGAGGGCGAAGGTGACGGTACCGCTGGCGCCGCCGCCGTCGAGGCTGGCGATGGTGAAGGTACAGGCGCTGCCGGGGTTGTTGTCTGGGACGCAGGTCCAGCCTGGTGTGCTGGCTGCGGGGTTGAAGGTGGTGTTGGGCGGGACGAGGTCGGTGAGGGTGACACCGGTGGCGCCCTGGTTCCCGACATTGCGGTAGGTGAGGGTATAGGAGATGGTTGCACCGGGGATCGCGGTGGCACCGCCGTCAGACTTGGAGATGGCCAAGTCGGGCGCGGCCACCACTGGCGTGACGGTTGGGTCCCCGGCTGGAGCGGTGTCGGGATCGTCGGTGGGCGTGGCCGGGAAGTTGGAGCCGGAGACCGTCCCCTGGTTGGAGACTTCGACGACCCCGGCCGGGAGCGGGTTGTTGATGGTGACACGGAAGGTGATTGTGACGCTGCCGCCGCGCGCGGCGAGCGTGCCGATGCTGACGCCAACGCTGCTGTCGCCCGGGTTGTTGCCGCTGGTAATCGTCCCTTGCGTGGTCGTCACCGACCCGACGAGGAGGGCAGTGTTCGGATCCGGAGTATCGCTGAAGACGACATCAAGCCCATCTTCCCAACCGTTGTTGGTGATGAGGATGGTGTACTCGAGCGTCTCGCCGGGCTCGGCGACTCCGTCGCCGTCATCGATCAGCAGGACATCCCCCTTGGCAACAACGTTCGGCGGTGAACTGACCGTGACATCCTCGTTGGTGCTGGAGGCCGGATCGTAGGCAGCGCTGGTCGTGCCATCGGGGTCCGTACGGACGGGGTCCGAATAGGTGGCCGCTGCAGGGTTCTGGTAGGTGCCGTCGGGGACGGAGGAGGCGATGGTGACCGTGAAGGTAATGGCGATGCTGCCGCCGCCAGGGAGGGTGAAGTCGCCCCACACCGGGGTGGTGTCGCCCGGCGTTGGGTCGGCGATCGGCGAGCGCGAGGCGCCGCCGCCCAGGACAACGGAGGTGGTCGAGGCGTAGGCAAAGCCCGATGGGAGTGCGTCGGAGATGCGCAGGTTGATGGCCGTCCCGCGGCCGGCGGCGTTGGAGACGGTGATGGTGTACTGCGCGGCGGTTCCGCCGGGCCCGTTGGTCACAGAGGGCGTCGAGGTTGTCTTTGTCGTGGCGACGACGGGCAGGCAGGGTGCGCCGGCGATGCCGGTCGTCAGCTCGGCGGGAGTGACGTTCGTGCGGACGATGCCAGCCGAGCCAGGCTGGGCGCCGAACGCGCTGCCGGCGGTTGTCGTCGTGCCGTTGGCGCCTCCGGTGACAACCGTTGTGGTATTGGCCGCCGACGACAGGAAGACCACACCGCCTCCACCTCCGCCGCCTGGGCCGTGCCGATTGTTCGCCGAACCGGTGGTGAACTCCCCCGGCGTTCCCGGGGGCATCGTGATCCAGTTGCTGGTGCCGGCTCCGCCAGCGGCGCTGACGGTCAGGCTGGTGGGGCTCCAGGTCTGCGCCACGAGGAGGACGGTGCCGCCTGCCCCGCCTCCGCCGCTGCCATCGTTCTCAGGGACGACCCCGACGCCTCCATTGGCGGCGATCCCACCGCTGCCGACCAGCGTCCCTGCCCGGACCATGACGATCCCGCCGCCGGGGCCGCCGCTGGCTGCTGCGGGGATGTTGGGCGTGTTGTTGCGAGTGCCGGCGCCTCCGCCGCCGCCCATCACAAGGCGGTTGGGCGCGGCGGCAGTGAATGCGCTTCCGCCGTGGCCCCCCCGGTTGAGGACTGTGTTCCAGGTGAAGCCCCCTCTCCCGCCGGCGCCGCCATTGCCTCCTCCTCCGCCGCCCGAGTTCTGGTCGTTGGCCGACGGCCGGCCGTCGGTGCCCCCACCGCCAGCGTTGCCCGGCGCGCCGCGCGCCATGGCGCCGTTGGGATAGCCTTCCGTGCCCGTGTTGACCACACTAATTCCGTCGTAGACAAGTCTCGGGGTGCCGGCAATCCCCTCTCCCTTCGACCCGTTTGGGTTTGCCGTGGAGGGTGTTCGGTAGTTGGTGTTCGCGTATCCTGGGCTTCCGCCGGCCTGCCGACCGCCGCCGCCGCGGAAGCCCAGGCCGCTGACGCTGACCGTCCCCCCGAGGGTGAGCTGACCGGCCACGTCGAGTGCCAGAATCCCGCCGACTCTCCCGTCCCAGGCCAGCGCCGTCAGCCCGCTGCTCAGTGTCGCCGAGGAATACTGGGGAACGCGGACAACCTGATAGCGCCTCTGACCCTGCGCCGCCGTGGCAGCGGCGTTGGTGTAGGTATACACCAGCCCCCCGCCGGCGCCCGCGCCGAGGATGGGCACAGAGCCTGCGGCCACAGGACCGGTGGCGATGACGTATTCGTAGCGGCCGGCGTTGTTGAGGTTGGTCCAGCCGGTGGCAGGATCGCCGGCCACGCCGTCGCCGTAGGCGCTGGTGTTGGTGGAGTCGATATCTGCGTCCTGCATCTGAATCACCAGGAGCAGATCGCCCGCCGCGATGGGCGTGGCGGCGCCGGAGGGAGCCCCGACGGGGATCGAGGTGGAGCCGGCGGCGACCGTGGCCGCGCCCGGGTAGTACGTGTTGACGATACCGCTCAGCACGCCGCCCGGGCCGTCCTTACCGGGGGTGGCGCACAGGCCCGAGTCGGCGAAGGCCGGAGGTGGAGGGGGCGCGATGAGGGCTCTGGCGACGATCGAGCCGCAGAGGATGATGCTGGCTAGTCGGAAGCGCCGCACGCCTGGCTCCTGAGTGCCAAAGGGATGAGCGCTCGGTGGGCTGCGCCTATCACCGGACGAGCGCGGAACCCGGGCTTGCCGCTGGAGCAGTCATCCACCGCGTGCGGCGCGATGGGGTCATAAGGGAGCGGATCATCCCACGGTGATTGGTCGGGGGCGGTGGGGATCACAGCCGGAAGCGGGCGAAGTCTGGAGCGGTCGAGGCTTGCGGGGCCGGCCGCGCGTGATCGAGCCAATGCCAGAGCGCGCCCGGGAATCGTCTTCGCCTCCGCCTGGGTCTGTTTGGTGGCTTTCGAGGGCATACAGGCCCTTCTTGGCTTTGATGATTGCCGGAAGCAGCCCCCTGCGCGGCTCGGGACGATCTCACCGGCTCGCTCGGATGTGAGTATATCCGAGGCACTGCTCGGGGTCAACTGGCGCTTTCCTTCTCCAGACCCGCGTCCCCGGCACACAGCGGGGGCAGTGTCTCGGGTCCCGTCTGCTGCCTTGAGCCTGGGGCGGACCGGCGGCTAGCCGCCGAGGGGCCAGGTGGGCAGGACGTCGATGTCGAGGGCGTCGCGCTGGCCGGCGAGGTAGCGCCAGTGCCCGGCCGCCGCCGTCATGGCGGCGTTGTCGGTACAGAGGGCCAGGGGAGGGACGCGCACGGGCAGTCTCGAGCGCGCCAGGAAGGTCTGGCGCAGGATGCGGTTGGCGGAAACGCCGCCGGCGACGAGGATCTCGCGCGCCTTGAACGTTTCTGCCGCGGCCAGGGTCTTGCTCATCAGGACGTCGGCGACGGCATCCTGGAACGAGGCTGCCAGATCAGCGATGGGGAGGCCGGGCGCAGGGGCATCGACGGCGGCGCGCAGGTCCGGCTGGAGCCGGCGTACCTCGCGCAGGACGGCCGTCTTCAGCCCGCTGAAGGAGAAGTCCCACGTTCTTTCAAGCCAGGCCCGCGGGAAGCGGAAGGCGCTGGGGTCGCCGCCCTCGGCCGCATTCTGGATGGCCGGGCCGCCGGGGTAACCGAGCCCGAGGAGCCGGGCGACTTTGTCGAAGGCTTCACCGGCAGCGTCGTCGAGCGTGCCGCCGAGGCGCTGGCAGTCGAGATGGTCGCGCATCAGCACCAGCTCGGTGTGGCCCCCCGAGACGATCAGAGCCAGCAGCGGGAAGACCGGCTCCGGTTCCTCCGGCACAAGCCAGATGGAATACAGATGCGCTTCGAGGTGGTTGACTCCGAGCAGTGGGACGCCGGCAGCCAACGCCAGGCCCTTGGCCATGTTCAACCCGACCACCAGCGAACCGGCGAGGCCTGGCCCCCGAGTGACGGCGATGGCATCGATAGACTCCAGGCCCACATGACCCTCTGCCATGGCCCTGGCAACAACCGGATAGATGGCCTCGATGTGCATCCGCGAGGCCACTTCCGGGAAGACGCCGCCGAAGGCGGCGTGCTCGGCCACCTGCGACGCGACGACGCTAGCGAGGATGCGCCGGCCGCCCTCCACCACCGCCACCGCCGTCTCGTCGCAGGAAGTCTCAATTCCCAGGATGCGCGTCGGTTGGTCCATCGTCTCGGGATTCTAGAGGCTGCAGCGCGCAAATGCCAGTTCAGCCCTCCGACAGTTTCAGCACCAGATCGTACGGGAACTCCGCCAGCACCTCCACTGTTCCATCTGGCCGCATCGACACCGTGTCCTCCAGACGGACGCCCAGGCTGTGTTCGGGGTAGTACAGGCCCGGCTCAACGGTGAAGACGGAGCCGGCCTGGACCCGGTCGCGATTGCTCTCTAGATGGTTGAACGTGGGTGCCTCGTGCACTGCCAGGCCTACGCCGTGGCCCAGCCCGTGGACGTAGCCGCGTTCGGTCTGGGGGTCCGTGCGCAGTGTGGGGTGGCCGCGTCCTTCGAACAGGTCGCACACCGTCGCCTGGATTTCTCGGCAGGGCTTGTCAAGACGGAGCGATTCCAGCGCCGTTCGATGGGCAGCGCGCACGTCCTCGTAGGCCTGCAGCACGTCATCCGAGGCGTGGTCCAGGCACCAGGTGCGGGTGAAGTCGTAGTGGTAGCCGCCGTCGCTTTCGCAGGGAAAGATGTCGAAGATGATCGGCTGGCCCAGGGCGATGGGATTCTCGTTGGTCCCGGTGCTGTGTGGGACGGCCGCGTCTCGCCCTTGCGCGAAGATGACAGCCTCCGGATGGCGGGCGCCGCGCATCGCCAGCCAGAGGTGGATGCGGCGTTTGACGTCGCCTATGGTGACCGGCTGCCCCTCACGGTTAACAAGGAATCCATCCTTGTGCTGCAGCGAGGTCAGGTAGGTCGCGACCTCGGCCACCACGCCGACGGTGGTGCGCCCGATCTGGCGGATGCGTTGAACCTCTTCGGCATCCTTCGTCTCCCGCGCCCGGACGAGCACCGACTCGTTCTCGGCTTCACCCACGAACTCAATGCCTTTGAGCTCCTCTTCTAGACGTCGCAGGACAGAATATGCCGGCCCAAGCTCAACCGTGCCGTAGAGTGCCACCCTGCCGCAAACGGCGAACTCCTCCAGCACGCGGCGGTTGAGCAACACCGATGCCTGGATGAGATTGCCGTTGGCCTCCTTGAGTAGTTCGATCGGGTTGTAGTCGGCCAGGTTCTTGGTGAGCAGACCGGTGAGGGCCGCTTCGTCCCGTTCCATCGAGGCGTGAAACAGCACGGGCGGCTGGCCTCGCTTCTTCAGAAGGTAGCCCTGGGTCAGATGAGCCCGACCCGCGAAGTAGGCCATCGCCGGGTTGTGCTCCGAGCCGCCGCGGATGAAGAGGGCATCGAGGTTGGCGGACTCCATGAGGTGGTCAATGTCGGATCTCATGTAGGGTGTCTCCTGCTACTGGCGGCCCATCAGGTTGGCGGCAGGCAAGCAGCCAAGGTGCGAAGCAGGTCTGGCTCTTGTTCGGGCAGGACCGTGCGCGGGTCGAGCGCCAGCCGGTTGTCTTCGACGCGGGCGATGACAGGCGGCGAGGCCTGGCGCAGGGTTCTTGCCAGCGTGTTCGGGCTGCGGTGGGGCAGGGTCCAGAGGAAGGTCGGCTGGGTCTCTTCCGGCAGGCTGCCGCCGCCGACGGTGGAGCGGCCCGGGATGACGTCGCCGCGGCCGAGGGCAGCCACCCATCCTTTTGCGCGCTGGCGCAGTGCCTCGGGGCGAGCGGCGATCATCCGCCACACTGGAATCTCGCGCTCGGCCTCGTCCTTCAGGTAGTGGGCGAGCGTGGCGCAGAGCGCGGCCAGACACAGCTTGTCGGGCCGGACGGCCCGGGCGAGCGGATGGCGACGCAGCCGATCGACGAACACCCTCTGCCCGACGACCACCCCGGCCTGTGGACCTCCCAGGAGTTTATCCCCCGAAAAGCACACCAGTGCTGCTCCGGCCTGGAGAGATTCTTGCACAGTGGGCTCGTGGCCGAGGCCGAAGCGAGAGGTGTCGAGCAGCGCGCCCGATCCCAGATCATCGATCACGGGCAGGTCGTGGCGGCGGCCGAGATCGACCAGTTCGGCCAGAGTGGGCTCGGCCGTGAAACCGATGATGCGGAAGTTGGAGTGATGCGCCCTCATAATGAGCGCCACGCGTTCGCCGAGCGCGGACTCGAAATCGTCCAGATGCGTGCGGTTGGTTGTGCCCACCTCGACGAGCTTCGCGCCGGACTGTTTCATGACCTCCGGGATGCGGAAGCCTCCGCCGATCTCCACCAGTTGGGATCGGGAAATCAAGACCTGCTTTCCGCGCGCCAGGGCGGTGAGGGCCAAGAGGACGGCGGCGGCGTTGTTGTTGACCACGAGGGCAGCCTCAGCGCCGGTCAGGCGGGTGAGCAGGCCCTCGGCGTGAACGTCGCGCTTGCCGCGCGTGCCGCGGGCGAGATCGTACTCGAGGCTGCTAAAGCCAGCGGCCTCGAGCACGGCTTGGCGTGCGGTGGGGCTCAACGGTGCCCGTCCCAGGTTGGTGTGCAGGATGACTCCGGTGGCATTGATGACCGGCAGGAGCGTTGGAGCCAACCAGTGCTCAAGCGTGCGGTGAGCATCGGCGAGAAGGGCCTCGTCGTCCGGGGCCGTTGCCCCCTGGCGCAGGCTGGCGCGTGCCTCGTCGAGAGTGTGGCGAATCGCCTGCAGCGTCAGGGGACGGCCAAAGCAGCGGACCAGTTCGCTGCCTTCTGCACTCTGCAGCAGGTGTTCGACCGAAGGCAGGTCTCGCAGGCTCACTGGCCTGGCCTCCACGTGCTGCGCTCGCGCAGGCGCAGGAACCACTCAAACGCAATCAGTCCGGCGGCGATGAGCAGAGCCAGGGGAAGCGACAGGCTGCGGTTGATCTGCAGCCACACGCACAGGCTGGCGAACAGCCCGACCCACAGACCCTGCCGGAGCATGATCGGGGGTGGGACAGGCTGGCGCGAGAAGCGGCGGTGAAGCAGCCACAGGAAGGGAAGCGAGGTGCCTGTTACGGCTGGCGTCCACAGCAGGAAGAAGAGCCAGCGCGGCCCAACCGTTGGCAGCGTCGTGGTCACGACGAGCGCCACGCCCGGCCAGCCGATGGCGGCCATGACGAGGGCGGCGATCATCAGACTGCGGTAGCGAGGCGACGATGCAGCGGACATCCGTGAGTGGGGTCCTGAGTGTGCGGGGAATTATAGCCCAGCGATCCATGCCCTGGAGAATTGAGTTGGGGTGGCTGGAGCAGCGGCTACGGTATAATGCGCCGCGAGATCCCATGTCGCTGATCACGGCCACCGATCTGTGCAAGTCGTACGGCGGGCAGGACATCTTCGAGGCCGTGACGGTGGCGATTCCCCATCAAGCGCGGATCGCGCTGGTTGGCCCCAACGGAATTGGAAAGACAACGCTGCTCCGCCTGCTGGCGGGCCTGGAAGCCCCGGACCTTGGACGCGTGCAGCGGGCGCGAGGCCTACGCATC
Organism: uncultured Anaerolineaceae bacterium; assembly: GCA_964575425.1. GTDB lineage: Bacteria > Chloroflexota > Anaerolineae > Anaerolineales > E44-bin32 > DATEAV01. The sequence continues at coordinate 23,783 of CAZNRD010000010.1, forward strand.
GGCTTCCTGCCTCAAGAAGTCGCGCTTGAGCCGGTCTTGATGCAGGCGTCGCTGTGGGAAGCCTGCCTCGGCGCCTTCGCCGACTTGCGGCAACAGGAATCCGAGCTGGCTCGGCTGGAGGCGGAAATGGCGGACCCGCGCCGCACAGCCGAGGCGCTGGCGCGCTACGGTCCGCTGCAGGAGGCCTTTGAGCGGGCCGGCGGCTATGCCTACAGCGCGCGCATCCAGCAGGTGCTGCGCGGCCTCGGTTTTGCCGAGGCGGACTTCCCCCGGGCGCTTCGCCAGCTCTCGGGAGGCGAGCAGACGCGCGCTGTGCTGGCCAGGCTCCTGCTGGAGGACCCCGATCTGTTGCTCCTTGATGAGCCGACCAACCACCTGGACGTGGAGGCGATGGAGTGGCTCGAGGGCTGGCTCAAGGAGTGGCCCGGGGCGCTGGTGGTCGTCTCCCATGATCGCTATTTCCTCGACGAGGTCGTCGACACCATGTGGGAGGTCGGGAGGCATGGCGTGACCCTGTACCACGGCGGCTACTCATCCTATGCGGAGCAGCGGGCAGATCGAGACCTCTATCAGCTCCACACCTTTCAGGCGCAGCAGCGCGACATCGCGCGCCAGCAGGAGTACATTCGCCGCAACATCGCGGGCCGGAATGCGCAACAGGCCAAAGGACGGCGCAAACGGCTGGAGCGCTTGCTGCGGCAGGGGACCATCGTGCGGCCCCAAGAGGAGCGTAGCCTCCACGTGGAATTCGGGGTGGCCGGACGCTCGGGGGATCAGGTGTTGATCACGTGTGATCTGAGCATAGGCTACCCGGACTCTGCGAGGCCGCTTTTCCACGTGCCGGACCTGGTGCTGCAGCGCGGCGAATGTGCGGCCGTCCTTGGTCCCAACGGCGCTGGAAAGACGACCTTGCTCAGGACGCTCCTCGGCGAAATCCCGCCGTGGTCGGGCGAGGTTCGGTTGGGAGCTGGCCTGAAAGTCGGATACTTTGCGCAGGCACATCAGGGGTTGGACCGAGAAGCCAGCGTGCTGCAGGAGGTGCTGCGCGCCGCGCCGAGTCTGCGGCCCTCACAAGCGCGGGGCTTCCTGGCGCGATTCCTCTTCCGTGGGGACAGTGTCGACAAGCGCGTGGCTGCTCTTTCCGGAGGTGAGCGCGGACGCCTGGCGCTGGCGAAGCTGACGCTGCAAGGCGCGAACTTGCTGCTTCTGGACGAGCCTACCACCCACCTCGACATACCGTCTCAAGAGGTCTTGCAGCAGGCGCTGGCCGACTTCCCAGGTACGATCCTGCTCGTGTCGCATGACCGCTACCTGGTCGAGGCGCTGGCCACCCAGGTGTGGATGATCGCGGCCGGGCAGCGCGCCATGGCCATTCACCGAGGCGGTTATCAAGCCTCCCGCGAGGCGCAGCAGCGCGCGGCTGAGGCCGAGAAGGCAGCGCGTGGTCAAGCGCGGCGCCCAGGACCGACAAGACCCCGTTCGGCGAAGCAGGAGCCGGCCCTGGGCTCGATCGAAGACCGCATTGATGAACTCGAACGTGAACTGTCCATCCTGGCCGGACAGCTTGAGATGGCGGGCGGCGATGTGGAACGCGTGCGGCGATTGGGAACGGAATATGCCGCCATCGAGCGCGAGCGGGACCGCTGGCTCGGGGAGTGGGAGCGGCTGCTGCGGGGCGGGGGCTGAGGCGGCGTGATATAATCCGCCGCTTAAGGCGCGAGGAGGCTGAGGGCATTGTGAGAAGGGCGCGAGCGCAGAGGCGGCAGCTAAGCATGCGGCGAGGGCAATTCCCGGATTGGGTCATCTGGGCCCTGGTCGCGGGGTTCGCGTTGAGCGCGTTGACGGCTGGCGTGCTCACCTACTCCTCTGTGCGCAGGGCGTTCGCGGCCTGGGATGGCAGTGGGCTGCCGCCGCTCTTCAGCGCCCCCGGCAATGCAGGGGCCACCTCGGCGGCCGCGCCCACCCAGGGAGTGGGTAACCCCCAGCCGTCTGCCCCTGAATGGAACGGGGTCGACCGGGTGACCATCCTCATCATGGGCAAGGACTTCCGCGACTGGGAGGCGGGCACCGGCGCCCCGCGCACCGACACCATGATGCTGGTCTCCGTCGACCCGGTCAGCCGCACGGCGGGGATGATCTCCATCCCACGCGACCTGTGGGTGGAGATCCCCGGCTTTGAACACGAGCGTATCAACACAGCGTACTCGCTCGGCGAGCAATTCGACTATCCGGCGTCGGGAGGACATCCTGGGCGAGGGCCCGGCCTGGCCATGCGCACGGTGCAGAACCTGCTCGGGATCCAGATCCAGTTCTATGCCGTGATCGAATTCTCCGCCTTCGAGCGCATGATCGACGAGATCGGCGGGATTGACGTTCTGGTTCCCGAACGCATGAAGATCTCGCCCATCGGCCGTATGAGCATGTGGCTCGAAGCCAAGCCCTACCATCTCGACGGCGCAGAGGCCCTGGCCTATGCGCGTGCGCGCGGCACGGAGGGCGGCGATTTCGATCGGGCGCAGCGTCAGCAGCAGGTGATCCTGGCCATCCGTGACCGGGTCCTGGGCTTTCACAACATCCCCACTCTGGCCGCGCGCGCCCCGGCCCTCTACAACGAACTGGCCAGAGGTGTTGGCACCAACATGGCTCTGGATCAGATGATCGCGCTTGGGGCCCTGGCCGTCCAAATCCCGCCCGAGGGCATTCGCCGCGGCGTGATCGGCCCGCCCCAGATGGTGACGCTGGAAGACCTGCCGGACGGCCAGCATGTGCTCCGGCCCGTGCCGGATCAAATCCGGCTGCTGCGAGATGAAATCTTCACCCTGAGCGGAGCTGTCGGGCCATCGATCCCGGTGGATGATCCAGCGGCGGCGGCGGCGCAGGAGGCGGCCCGAGTGGCCGTCCGGAACGGCGGCGGCATCGAGGGCCTCGCCTCACGGACCGCCGAGTTCCTTGGGAGCCACGGCATTAACGTGGTCGAGATTGGCAACGCCGATCGGATGGACCACATCAAGACGATCATCATCGACTACACTGGCAATCCCTATACCACGCGCTACCTGATGTCGCTGCTCAATCTCACCCAGAGCCAGATACTCAACCAGACCCTCCCCGACAGCCCGGTCGACGTGGCCGTCATCGCAGCCGGGGACCTATGGCTGCCTTGAGCCCTGCGCCAGCCCTCAGCCGGTCCCTTTGAACCATCGATGATGACCCGATAGGCGCGCCGGCCGAATGCTCGTCCGGCGCTTCTATGAATCCTTCATGGACTCGACGGCGGGGCTGGTGCTTTTCGGGTTGGGAGCAGCCAGGGTGCGTCAGAGCATTCGCAGGCCCATCTGGCCGTCTCTGTCACGGACGTACTCAAACGGGCCCTGCGGTACCTGGGTGTCGAGCACCAGGTGTCCCCGGTCGAGGCAGTCGAGGGTCACCTCGAATGGCGCCCTGCCCGGCACCCACTTTTCGACGATCACGACGCCGTGGCCGGGCAAGACGGTGAAGACCAAGGGGCGGGGGTCCTCAGGACACTGGAGAGCGCGGGCGCGGGCGAAGGCCGCCTTGATGCCCTGAGCCTGGGCCGATGTGCCGCAGGACACCAGGTAGTGGAAGTACGGCTGATCCAGTGGGACATACTCGATGCGTTCGGGCCGAAAGGCGGCCACCCCGCGATGCCCGTGCAGCTTGGAGCGGGCCACCGGCACCCGCCCGCTGAACCCCCAGGAAGTGCCTGGCTCAATCCTCGGCAGCACACTGTCCATGTCGAACATCTCCAGCGCTTCGGAGGACGGGGGATCGTTGCGCAGCCCCTCGACCTTGCAGACGAGGGCGCCGCGCCCGTCGGGGCGCACCCCAACGACCACGGCCAGATCATCCTCGCCGACGCTCCCCTTGTCGATGGGCCGGGCGCTTCCGGTAACGGTGATGATCATGGCCTGGAGCTGGGGCTCCCAGGTGCAGAAACAGCCCTCGCTGTACTGGCTGGCCACGACATCCGATACGGCGGGGATGGCAACCAGATCGGCGATGCGTACCATCTGGCTGAAGAAGCCGCGCTCCCCAAGCTGCTTTCCGGAGCGACACATGGCGGCCGGCGTTTCCAGCTCCTGCCAGAGACGGCGAGAAATCTGCCCCTCGACGACGCGATGTTGGCTGACCTCCTCAGTGCTCACGGACGTGGCGATTCGCAGGACGACGTCGCGGTAGAGGTCGGCGGGGGCCTCGGCTCGGGAACAGGGGTGTGCCCCGACCAGGTCGAAGTGGTACACCTCCTGCGGATGCCCGTCGCCGACGATCAGCAGGACACGGATGCACTTCGCCTGCGCCTGTACCAGGCGCTCCAGGGCCAGGATCGGGCCACCGCGGCGTCCCTGGTCGAACAGGGTCCGGTACGCCTGTGGTGCCAGGCCCGGGAAGTCGTAGTCGGCTGGGTCGGGCGTGTCCTTGGAGAGGATCAACTCGAAGCGGTTCAGGTTCTGGCGGAAAGTGGCGGGGGCGACGTGGATCAAGGTGATGACGGTGGGGGTGGGGGTGAGGTGATAGCGCCTGCGCGCGCTGAACAGCGGCGCCTGTCGCCAGTCTAGAGGTTCCCCAAAGCGGGCGCTGGTGAGTAGCACGTCAGTCTCGTCGGTGGGTGCGGGCTGGACCTTATGGCCGAGCAGGCGGAAGGTTTCTGCCAGGTCGCGACAGAACTCCTCGAGCAGCGGGGTCATCGGGCCGAGGGCGAAGGCGACCTTGACGGGGCGCAGCCACGGATGGACGGGAATGGCGCTGGCGGCGGTGCGAGTGGGCGAGGAAGGGCCTAATCGCATCGTCAGTCGAAGGCGAACACAGCCTTGATCATTCGGTGCCGGCCGCGCGCGCTGGCCATCGCCAGAGCCCGGCGGTACTCGTCCAAACCGAACCGATTGGTCACCAGGGAGGAGAGATCGACCTCGCGCCGGGCAATCTTGTCGAGAGCCAGGTCGAACGTGCGAATCGTGCGGCCGTCGAGGGTCTCGACAGCGTAGATGTAGGCGCCGAGGAGGCGCAGTTCGTTGAGCCAGATGGGAGTCCAATCGACGCCGCGCAGGAGGCCGGCCAGGCCAACCAGGACGACGGTGCCGCCGCTGCGGGCCAGGCGCAGGCTGTCGTCGACGCTGCTGTCACTGCCGACGCACTCGTAGACGACGTCGACCCCGCCGACGACGACAGGCTTTCCGAGGATCGGTTTGTGGACGGAGGCGCCGGTGGCTTCGGCCACGGAGCGATACAGGTTATTTCCCTCGAGGCGGATGACCTTGTCGGCGCCGAAGGCTTCGGCCCTCTCGGCCTGGAAGTCGTGCCGGGCCGTGACGAGGACACGGGCGCGGCAGCCAAGCGCGCGCAGGGCCGCCAGCGTGCACAGGCCGATCGCCCCCGCGCCCAGGATCAGCACTGTGTCGTGGTCAGCCGGCATGCTGCGCAGCGCCGCGTGCAGCCCAACGGCGAAAGGCTCGATCATTAGCGCGTTCTCGTCGCTGACCGCATCGGGCACGCGAAAGAGCTGGGAGCGATGGGCGACGAAGAAGGGGCTCCAACTCCCGCCGACGTCGCGGCAGGAGCCGAGCTGCAAGCCGGCGGAGAGCGGCCCCCGGGTGAAATGGAGACAGAGGGACGTTTCGCCCCGGAGGCAGTGTTGGCATGGGGGCTCAATGCCGCGCGCGGCGCAGGCAAGGGTGGGCTCAATGACGACGCGATCTCCGGGGCGGAAGTCCGGGACGTCGGTTCCGACTTCGGCAAGGGTGCCGACGTTCTCGTGGCCCAGCGTGAAGGGGAAGGAGACAAAGGCGGAGAGTGCCGGGCTGTCGTGAAGGCGGATGGTGTTCAGGTCGCTGCCGCAGATGCCTCCGTAGCGGGTGCGAACCTTCACCCATTGAGGTCCTGGCAGCGCTGGCTCGGGGACATCGCGGCAGCGGAGGAGGGACAGGGGTCCCCAGAAGGCGCTCCTATGGAATGCGCCGAGCACTTTGGTGGCCGCGTAGCGGGGGATGCTGTCGTCGAACTGCAGGGCCTGCATCGTGGGCCTCGGGGGGATCGGTCTTCAGCGGATGCCTAGGTGGGGATGATGAGAGCAGCTGCGGCCGCTGCCAGGCCGAGCGCAGTGCCGGCGACCACGTCGGAGAGGTAGTGCAGCCCCATGGCGACGCGGGAGAGCGAGACCAGAGGTGCCCAGGGAATGAGCAGCAGGGCCAGCCAGGGAGGGCCCCAGGCCGTGACCAGGGTGGCGAGCAAGATTGCGCGCGCAGCGTGGCCGGAAGGAAAGGAATGCGGGTCGGTGGCGCGATAGATGCTGCCCCAACTGCCTTCGGGCCTGCGCCGGCGCACGAGAAGCTTGATGGCCAGGACAAGCGCGGCCAGGGCAGCGATGGCGACGAACAGGCGAGCAGACCAGGCCCTGGCGTCGGCGTCGCCGGTGATCCACACCAGGAGCAGGCCCAGGCCCCAGAACCACGAATCGCCCGAATGGGCGGCGACGGCCGCCAGCGTGCGGACTGGCCCAGCGCGTTCGGGCAGACGAAGCTGCTGGGTCCAGCGGATGTCGGCTTCGATCCAGGACTGCAGTTTCATCAGGCTGGCTGCATCCGGGCGGCCAGATCGCGGCGCAGGATTTCCAGCTGGTGTGGCTTATCGACGTCCATGCCGACCTCCGGAAAAGGGCACAGGATGACTCTGCCGCGCAGCTTCAACCGGCGGCTGATCATGGTCTCGGCGCGCTGCAAGCTGAGCTGCCGCACCAGGAGCAGGAGGAAAACGTCGAGGCCGACCAGCGCGGCCTGCTTCATGGCATTCTTGCGGGCCGCGATGATTCTCTCCCAGAAGTCCTTCTCGGCCGCCAAACCTGTGCGGAACACGTTCATGTCGCCGCCGCAGACCTCACGGTCCTTCAGGCGGACGTAGGAGCGGCGCGACCCCGGGAAGCGCTCTTCCATTCGCTGACGTTCGATGACGCAGTAGTACAGATCGTGGCGAGTCTGCATCGTGGTCTCGATCGTCCAATCGACGATCGGTGGCGTGATGGCAGGGATGTCGCCGGCCACGCTGAGCGTGTACTCGGCCTGGGGGTTGAGTTCCATCAGCCGGCGGAGTCCCCCTTCAAGGTTGGCCAGCAGGTCGCCGAAACTGGGGACGAAGTCCGTGGGTTTGCTGCAGTGCACGCCGCAGTCGGGAGGCAGGCCCACGATGACCACCTGCTCAACGTGCCTGGCCTCCCCCAGAGCATCCAGTACCCACTGCACCATGGGCTTGCCGGCGATGTCGAGAAGGGCCTTGGGTTTGCCTTGTGTCTCATCGTAGAGCGGCTCACCGGGTTCTGGGATACCCCCAGCGGTCACCAGAGCATCCATGCTCGCCTCCTGAGGGACGTGGGCCGTGTCGTCCAATTCATGGCGGTTCCTCTCCGCTGGGTGGTGACCAGCCGAAGACGTTCAGGTCGATGCGGTCACTCTCGCCGAAGATAACCCCTTCGCGCTCCAGAAGGTTGCGCTGGAGCTGCGGTCCGCGGCCGGGCCGGGAGCTGATGCGGCCCTGGGAGTTGACCACGCGCTGCCATGGCAAGCTGTCCGGGCAGCGGGCCATGGCTTGGCCCACCCAGCGAGCGCGGAGATGACTATAGGCAATCCAGGTGATGCCCGCGGGCGGCGGGATGAGGGCGGCGATGCTGCCGTACGTCATCACCCGGCCAGGTGGAATGCCGCCGACAATGGCGTAGACCCGATGGCAGAACTCTTCGGACACTCTGACCATGAGCAGGGGTCAGTTCAGCTCCAGCAGTTGGGGCTCGAGGTCGAGAGCCTCGAGCATTTCTTCGAGCTCTGGCCGCGTCAGCGCCCGTCCCTTGCCGGAGGCAGCGATCAGGGCCGCTTCCATCACGTTGGTGCCAAAGGAACGGCTTTCCAGCCGAGGGGTTGAGGTGACCAGGTACCTGGCGCCGGCCTGGCGGAAGAGGTCGACGTCCTCGGTCGTTGTGGTGTTTGTGACGATGACCTTTCCGTCAAGGCGATCGGGCATGAACCGCTTGACGTAATGGACGTCGCCAGCGATGACCTTGGCCCAGGCGTAGTACTTCGACCACTTCGGCGTCCGCTTCTCCTGTTTCTCGCCGGTCGGGTAGACCCATTCGAAGGGCAGCCGGCCGGCGATGGGCATAAGCAGCGCGGCCAGGACCTTGAGGCCGCGGCGGCTGTGCAGGGGGATGGGGAGACCCAGGGCAAACATCAAGTCTCCAAACACGCACTCGTAGCCTGCCTCGTAGAAGGACATGGCCATGCCCCAGCGGTCGGCGCCGGAGGTAATGAGGGCGCGGCGCGGCTGGAGGAAGCTGCCGAGCTTGCGGTCGAGGAACGAGGCGAGGCGGCCCTCGAGAGTATTCTTCAGGCCGGCCCCGTCGACGATCGGGGTCTGGCGGACAAAGCGCACCATCGGCCGCACCGAGTACAGCGGGTAGAACTTGTCGTCGACCATCAGCCCGAGGTCGGCGCCGCCGACGCCGAAGGCGTCCACCTTGCCATCCAGTTCCTGGTAGAGCCGGGCGGCCTTCTCCATATCGCCGTCGGTGCCGATCCGCTCGAGGCGAACCCGCTCGCCCAGGAGGTTGATCTCGACAATCTTGTCGCGCCGGGACGATCCGATGCTGATGCTCACGGCCCGTTTCATGATGGTCCTTCCTCTCGGAGGTCGCAGACTCTACACCTGCGACGCTTCTCGGTCAACCAGAACCCCGTCAGGCGGCGCTGGTCTCGCCGGCAATCAGCGGCTCGTTGCCGCGGCAGCGACGCCATTCGGGCCAGCGGTGCGCCATCCGGAGCAGCGCCAGCAGGCAGCCGATGCCGCGGCCCCTTGAGGCTGTGGACCGGCTGGTAAGCCGATTGGCATGCCGCAGAGTGGCCGCCGCGTGCGTCTGATTGCCGGCGATGGAGGTCAGCATTCCGGACCAGAGCATGGGAAAGCGGCGGTGACGGAGGGTGGGTGGGATGAAGACGGGCCTCGGGAACGGGGGGAGTGCAGGGCTCACGTGCCCCAATCTCTTGGGTAGAGGAAGTCGTAGCCCACGGTGCGGTTGCTGAGCTTGGCAATGGGGGGCATGAGGCGCTTGAACTGGCTTCGTCGGATGCGCTCCAGGACGCCCTCGACAAAGGCGCGATCGAAGCCGGCGTCAACGCACGCCTGGGGCGAGTAGCGGCCGTCGACCAGGAGCAGCAGCAGCCGATCGACTTCGTCGTAGGTGAAGCCCAGTTCGCCTTCATCGGTCTGGTCGAGCCAGAGTTCGGCCGAGGGCGGCTTGGCGATGATCTCCTGTGGGACGCCGAGAGCGCGCGCCAGCTGACGCACCTGGGTCTTGTAGAGATCGCCCAGCGGGTTGATGGCGCAGGCGGCGTCGCCGAACTGGGTGGTGTAGCCCAGCAGGATCTCGGTCTTGTTGCCCGTGCCGATCACCAGGCCGCGCGTTGCTGCCGACTGATCGTAGAGCACGATCATGCGCGCCCGGGCCATGGCATTGCCGCGGCGCACCCGATCGGCGTCGGGGTATCGCTCAAACAGCGGATCGACCAGGTCGGTGATCGGGATGGTGATCGACTGCACCCCGGTGGCTTCAATGACGCGCTGCGCATGTTCGAGAGATTCGGGCGGCGAGGTCTTGTAGGGCATGCGCACGGCGAGGACGTCGTCCGGCCCGAGGGCTTCGGCTGTCAGGTAGCAGGTGACTGCCGAGTCGAGCCCACCGGAGAGCCCCACCACGCCCCGTTCGAAGCCAGCGCGGCGCACCTCGCTGCGCACGAAATCGACCAGGATGCGGTGCGCCAGATCGGTGTTGATCTCCAGTGTGAGGTGGTTGTCAGAGGTCATGCTTCACCTTCGGGCTCTCGCGTTCGTCATCGGGCGTGCAGTCCCGGGGGACGCTCTAAGCCCGCTCCTTGCGCAAGATGCGCTCCAGTTCCTGCTGGGCCAGTGCAGCGCGTTCGTCGCGCAGCAGCGGCAGCCGCGCGCGGGTGCGCTGCAGCTGTGCGAGATCGAGCTCCGACAGGACAAGGCCTTCCTGGTGGTAGGGGCCGTGCGTGAGGCACTCCCCGTTGGGAGCGAACACGGTCGCCCCGCCCCAGAAGCTCAGCCCGTCGTCAAAGCCCACGCGGTTGGTGTGTGCCACGAAGATGGTGAAGAGGCTGGCGTAAGCCTGGTTGACCAGTTCCACCCAGCGGGCCGTTCCGAGGCGATTGCTTGCGTTCAGGCCTCGCCCGGGTGAGGCCGAGATGAGGTACATCAGGTCGGCGCCGTCCAGCCACAGCAGGTAGGGCGGAGCGGCGTGCCAGAAGTCCTCGCAGATGAGCATGCCGCAGCGGCCGAAGCGGGTGTCGAAGGCGCGGATGCTCTCGCCCTGGGCGAAGAAACGTCCTTCGTCGAACAGTGCGTATGTGGGCAGGTAGACCTTGCGGTGGAGGTGAACGATCTCGCCGCGCGAGAGGTAGGCGGCGGCGATGAAGTGGCGATGCCGCGCATCTGCCTCGACAAAGCTGACGATCACGTCGAGGTCGAGGCTGGCTTGCAGCAGAGGGCGCAGGGTGGGGTCGTCGGGGGAAACGCGCAGGGCGACGCTTGGGGCGAGATCCTGGAGCAGGTAGCCCGTGAGCGACAGCTCGGGGAAGACGATCACGTCGGCGCCTTGGGCCTTCGCCCGGGCGATCCACTCCATGTGACTCTCGAGATTGGCCGCGACATCCCCGAGGCGACTGTGGAATTGGGCCAGGGCCAGTGAGAGGCGGGACACAGAGTTCTCAGCGGTCAGCGGCGCAGGGCACGCGCGGCGGCTGTTCCCAGGGAAAGGATCAGGACAGCGCCCGAGCCGATGGCATCGGTACGCGCGCCCCACAGCAGCGGAACGGGGTCTGCGCGAGCGAAGGCGAGGCCGAACGCGAGGGCTGACACGCTGGCGAGGACGAGTGCCGCCGCCAGGCCAGCGGGTAGACGGTGGCCTTCGAGCCACACGGCCAGCATCAGGATCAGAGTGCTGGCCAGGATGCCGACAGCCTGGGTGGGCCAGCGCGGCGCCCACCATCCGAAGATGTCTGGGCTGGGCGTGGTGAGCGGGCTGGGGTTGGCGCGGCGGCCGTAGGCGCAGCCGTCCAGCATGCAGCCCGCCCAAGAGACAAGTGCCATGATGGCGGCGGGCACGGCCAGGGCGTCGGCCAGGGACCAGAAGGACTGGCGGCGCGAGGCGGCGAAGATCGCCAGACCTGCGACAGCGCCCAGCGCGCCCGCGGAGCCGCTCAATCCGCCTTGCCAGAACCAGAAAGTTTCAATCGGCCGGACGGCGTAGTAGGAGAAGTGAGCGATGACGAAGCCGAGGCGGGCGCCGCACAGGCCTCCGGCAAGCGCGGCCAGGGCCGCGTCGACGTTGGGGATCGCCTCACGCTCTGTCCGGCCCCACGCGAGCCATGCCAGCGAAGCCGCCACTCCCAGGATCAGCAAGACCGGGTAAGTGCCGTTCACGCGCCTATCCTCGGCGGCTAATGATACCACCGCACAGGTCCTGCGCATCGCGTGCCGGATGTATAATCGGTGCGCCCTCCCCGGAGATCTCCGATGTCCGAAGTGACAGTCGCCCCGGTCCGGAACGAGGCCGAGTTGATGGCCTTCATTCAGTTTCCTTGGGAGGTGTATCGCCAAGACCGCCACTGGGTCCCGCCTCTCATCTCGGAGCGTCGCGCGTTTCTCGATCGAGAGAAGAACCCGTTTTTCCAGCACGCGCGGGCGGAGTACTTCCTGGCGCGGCAGGGAGAGGAAGTGGTGGGCACGGTCGCGGCCTTCACGAATGATCTGTACAACCAGTTTCAGGGCGTGAACACTGGCTTCTTCGGGTTCTTTGAAGTGCTGGACCTGCCGCAGGTGGCGGCCTCGCTGCTGACGGCTGCTGAAGGCTGGGCGCGCAGCGCCGGGCATGAGACGCTGCTCGGTCCGGCGCAGTTCTCGACAAACGATGAATGCGGCCTATTGGTGGATGGCTTTGACGACCCCCCGCGCATCCTGATGACCTACAACCCGCCCCGCTATCGCGACTACCTCGAGGCTGCCGGTTACACCAAGGCCATGGACCTCTGGGCCTACGCGCTGCCGCTTGATGTCTTCGGCTCGTCAACGGAGCGACTCCCGGCCAAACTGCTGCGGGTGGCGCAGAAGGTGGAGCGCCAGGGGAAATTCACCGTGCGTCGGCTGGACATGAGGCATTTCGAGCGGGAGGTTGATGCTGTCAAGGAGGTCTACAACCGCTCCTGGGAACACAATTGGGGCTTCGTCCCGATGACGGATCCCGAGTTCGACCATCTTGGCCGACAGCTGAAGTCGATCGCTGATCCCGACCTGGTGGTGATCGTCGAACGTGAAGGAAAGTCGGTTGGCTTCGGCCTGACCCTGCCGGACCTGAATCAACCCCTGTTGCGGGCGTATCCCCGGCCAGGCACGCCCGAGCTGGCCACCATGCTCAAGCTCCTGTGGCACTGGAAGGTGATGAGGCGCATCGAATGGATGCGCGTCTTCGCCCTCGGCGTGCTGCCTGAGCATCGCGGCCAGGGCGTCGATGCGTTGATGTACTATGAGACGGCCAAGAGCGCCTTCCGCAAGGGTTTCAGACGATGCGAGATGAGCTGGATTCTCGAGAACAACGTGATGATGAATCGGGCGATCGAGTTCCTGGGGGGCAAGGTCTACAAGACATACCGCTTCTACGAGAAGCGGTTGTAGATGTCGGCGGAATGTCGGCGTCCTGGCATGTGGCCGAGCGGTGTTGGCTGTAGGCTCAGGGCAGGCTTGCCTGCGGAGGGCAGGATTCGATGACCTTGCTGCAGTCCCCGATGCTCCCCAACGTGGTCTATCTGCTGCTGGTGGGAGGCCTGTGGTTGGCGGCGACGGCGCTGGTCGTGCCAGGCAGCGGCGTACTGGAGGCCCTTGCGGTTATGGCCCTGGCCGGCGCCGGCGTGGGCATGGCCTACATCCCGGTCAACCCGTGGGCAGTGGGCGCGCTGGTGACCGGAGCGGGGTTCTTTGGGCTGTCCTTGTGGAGACGGCGGGAAGCGCTGTGGCTGGCGCTGGCGGCCGTGGCCATCAGTCTGGGCTCGGCATTTCTCTTCCGCGTCGAGACGGGCCAGCCGGCGGTACACCCGCTTGTGGCTGTGACGGTCTCGCTCCTGACAGTGGGTTTCTTCTGGCTGGCGATCCGCAAGGCGCTGATTGCCAGCCAGGCCCGGCCTATCATCGACCCCGAAACAGTGGTGGGGCAGGTGGGCGAAGCGCGTACCCCGCTGGACCCCACCGGCTCGGTGTACGTGGCTGGCGAGTTGTGGACGGGGCGCTGCCGGACGTCGCTGCCGGAAGGGAGGTGCGTGCGCGTTGTGAGCAGGGATGGATTGATTCTGATCGTGGAATCCGCCGAGTGAAAGGGGACAAGGAGAGGGATGACATGAACGCGAACGCATGGCTGGCACCGCTGGCTCAGGCCGGCACACTGTCGTACCTGGGGCTGTGTCTGGTGGGCGCCGTCCTGGTGTTGGGCGTGATGATCCTGGGCAGTGCCATTCGCATCGTGCAGGAGTATGAACGGCTGGTCGTCTTCCGCCTAGGGCGCTGCATTGGGCAGAAGGGGCCGGGGCTGGTGTTGCTGATCCCCTTTATCGATCAGGGGCGGCGCGTCGACCTGCGTGAGCTGGTGCGCGAGATCCCTCACCAGACCTCGATCACCAAGGACAATGCTCCGATCGCCATCGACTTCATCTGGTACTACAAGGTGGTGGACGCCGTGATGAGCGTCCTGCAGGTGGGCAACTTTGAGGCGGCGGCGCAGGGCATGGCCACCACGACGCTGCGCTCGGTCATAGGCGGCATTTTGCTCGATGAAGTCCTTTCCCAGCGGGAGCACATCAATCAGACCTTGCGGACAAAGCTCGACGAGGTCACGGAGCGTTGGGGCGTGAAGGTGACGAACGTCGAGATACGCGAGATCATCCCGCCGCGCGAGGTGCAGGAGGCGATGAACCGCCAGATGTCGGCGGAGCGCAACCGCCGGGCGGTAGTCACGGAGTCGACCGGCACGCGCGAGGCGGCTGTCAATGTGGCTGAAGGCGAGAAGCAGGCGGCCATTCTCAAGGCGGAAGGCCAGAAGCAGGCCAACATCCTGGTGGCCGAAGGGGAGCGCCAAGCGCAGCTGCTGCGAGCCGAAGGCTTCGCCGCTGCGCTCGAACGCATCTACGGCGTCGCCCACACGGTCGATCAGAAGACGATGACGCTGCAGTACTTCGAGACGTTGAAGGCAATGGGTGCCAGCCCGGCGACCAAGTTTGTCTTCCCGATGGAGTTCACTAGTCTGCTTGAGACATTCCGCAAGGGCGGAGCCTAGCTGCGGAAGTTGGCCACCAACGTCTGTCGACGAACGGAGATCCTGCCTGCGACGTGGCGGGATTTCCGTCCAGTGATGGCTCTGGAGAAGATCTGCTTTCCGGGCGATGTCTGGCCGTGGTTCGACATCCTGGCGGCGCTGACCTTCCCGGAGACGGTGCGACTGAAGGCTGTGCTGGGCGGCCGGGTCGTGGGCTTCGTCATCGGGGATCGCCGCCAGCGCGCGGAGGTGGGATGGATAGCCTCCATCGGTGTGCATCCTGAGCTGAGGCGCAACGGCATCGGCAGCAAGCTGCTGGTCGCCTGTGAGCGAGAGCTGGGCACCGCCTGCGTCCGCCTGACGCTGCGTCCCTCAAACGTGGGTGCCTTGCGCCTGTATCAGGCAAGCGGCTACATCGAGATCGACCGCATCGATCGTTACTATCACAATGGCGAGGGAGCGATTGTGATGGAGAAGGTCCTGGTGCCGTCGGCGGAGAAGGGCACCGAGAAGTAAGCTGGGGCATGCCACGCTCTGGCCCCGGTTCCAGAGGAAACGTCCGCTCGGGCCAGACGGCTTTGACTGGCCGCGGCCGGTCTGGTAGAATATGACTCACAGGGCGTTGTACCCTTCGCCCTTGAGCGCCCCATCGGCGCTCAAACTTTGCAGAAAGGGCTTGGATCCCCATGAAAGTCCTCCTGTTGAAAGACGTCTACAAGCTGGGCCGCGCGGGCGACGTCAAGAAGGTCGCCGACGGCTACGGCCGCAACTACCTGATCCCTCAGGGGCTGGCCGTCCTGGCAACGCCCGGGGCGCTGAAGCAGGCTGAGTACATTCAGCGCACGGCGGCCGTGCAGCGCCAACGCCTGAACCAGGAACTCGGCTCAGTGGCGCAGCGCCTGCAGGGCTTGAAGCTGGTCTTCCCGGCTAAGGCTGGCGAGACCGGCAAGCTGTATGGCTCGATCACCACGACGATGATTGCCGAAGCCATCGAGCGCCAGACCGGAGCCAAGGTCGAACGCAAGCAGATCGACAGTCAGCCGATCAAGACCCTCGGTGTCCACACCGTGCGCGTTCGCCTGACGATCGACTTGGTGCCCGAGATGACTGTGCTCATCCACCGCGAGGGTGAGGCACCTGAAACGGCGTATGCGGAGGCCGAGAAGGCGGCGGAGGCGGCGCGCGCGGGCGAGTTTGCTGAGCTGGAGGCCGCACTGGAGGCAGAGCAGGCCCCCGAGGCCCCCGCTGAAGGCGCCAGCGAGGCTGAACCAGACGCCATCTGAGAGGCCTGATCCCGAGGCACACATCCAAGGCAGCGTCTGGGTGCAGCGGGTTTCCTGCCGCGGGCGCTGTCTGCGCGAAGGCGGCGATGACGGAAATCGGCCGAGCCCTGAAGGATGCGCGCGAGCGACTGGGCCTGACGCTGGAAGAGGCTGAGCGCGCCACGCGCATCCGCATCCACAACCTCAGAGCGCTGGAGGCTGGCGACCTCGCGGCGCTGCCGTCGCCGGTGCAGGCGCGTGGCTTCCTCAAGAACTACGCTGAGTTCCTGGGGCTGGACGCCGACGGCCTCTTGTTGCAGTACGCCGATGCAATCCAGGCCCGCCGCCCCCGCTTCGGGAGGTCGGCTGCGCAGGGAGAAGGCAGCCCGCGCCCCTCGGTCCGTCTGCGCACGCGTCGGCCGCGCTGGCTGTCGACGGACTTGTTCATCGCTACGGGCATCATCCTGGCGGTCGTGGTCGTGCTTGTCTGGGGGATCGGCCGGGTGATGGCGGCCGTGGGCGAACGGACGCGCGCTGCCGTCGCCTCCGTTCCTGGCGCCACTCCGAGCCCGACCGCGACAGGCACGCCCTCGCTGCTCGAGGCTCCGGAACTTCCGACCCTCGCGGCTCCTGCTTCCTCCAACCCCACCGCTACGCTCCCCGCACTCAATCTCGGCGGTGCCGGGGTCAACCTGCGCCTCGTCGTGGAGAGGAGCGCCTGGTTGAGCGTGGCGCTGGATGGGCGCGAGGTCCTTCGCGGCCGCGTCGCCCCGGGCCAGATCCTCGATTATCAGGCAGATCAGCAGATCGAGGTGATCACCGGCAACGGGGCCGGATTGCGTGCGTTCTACAACGGACAGGACCTGGGAACGCTGGGCGACCTGGGCGAGGTGATCATCCGTCAGTGGACGCTGCAGGGCATCGTCACCCCAACCGCCACCCAGACCCGAACGCCCACCGTCACCCCGCGCGTCACTCCCACCCCCTCACCCGCCGCCAGTGCAACGCCAGTCACGGGGGGCTGAGATGAGCCGTCCGCTCGTTCATGTGGTCTCTCTCGGCTGCGCCAAGAACTTGGTCGATTCGCAGTCAATGCTCCATCTGCTGCAATGCGCCGGATACGGCCAGGCGCATGCGGTCGAGGAGGCGGATATCCTCCTCGTGAACACGTGCGGCTTCATCACCCCCGCCAAAGAGGAGTCGCTGACGGTGCTGCGCCTGCTGGCTGCCGGCAAGCGCAACGGACAGCTGCTCATCGCCGCCGGCTGCCTGACGCAGCGGTACGGCGCAGGACTTGCCCACCTCGTCCCCGGCCTGGACGCAATGCTGGGCACTCGCCGCTGGGCCGACCTTGTGGATGTGGTGCGGCGCCTGCGTGGCAGGCGTCATTCCGAGCCGCTGTGTCACGTGCCTGAGGCGTCGACCTCGGTGATGGAAGCAGGTGGCGTGCCTCGTTCGGCGGTGCAGGGGGCAAGCGCCTACCTGAAGATCGCAGATGGCTGCCGGCGTCCATGCGCTTTCTGTGCCATCCCACTCATCAAGGGGCGGGCGATCAGTCGGGCGCCGCAGGCCATCCTGGCGGAGGCAAGGCGACTGCAATCCTCCGGCGCGCGGGAATTGATCCTGATTTCCCAGGACACAACCGACTACGGGAATGACTTGGGGATGAGAGATGGCTTGCCGGAACTGCTCGAGTCGCTCGTGCGCGAGGTCCCAGAGATCGACTGGATCCGCCTGATGTATGCCTACCCCGGTGCGATCAGCGACCGGCTGATCGACACCATGGTCGCCCATCCTCAGATTCTGCCGTATCTCGACCTTCCCTTGCAGCACTCGCACCCGGAGATGCTCCGGCGGATGAGACGCCCGGCGAATGTGGAGTGGGTCCGGCGGACGCTGGGAAAGATGCGCGCTGCCATGCCCGACCTAGCCGTTCGCACCACCTTCCTCGTGGGTTATCCGGGCGAGGGCGAGGAGGAGTTCGCCGCTCTCCTGGATTTCATCACCGAGATGCGCTTTGATCGGGTCGGCGTCTTTCCATTCTGGTTCGAGCCGGGAACCGCAAGCGAGATGCTGGGGGATCCAATCTCCTCGAGCCTCAAGGAGGAGCGCCGGGCTCAGCTGATGGCGCGCCAGCAGGCGATTTCGCTGGAGAAGAACCAGGCCTTCGTTGGCAGGGTGCTGTCGGTCCTCATCGAGGGGAGCGGGGACGGCATCTCGGTTGGTCGTTCGTATCGGGATGCACCGGAGATCGATGGCCTTGTGATCGTGGAAGGAGAGTCGCCGGTGGGTGAGATGGTTCGGGTGCGCATTACAGCTGCACTGCCCTACGATCTGACCGGCGTCCCCGAGGCCGCGGGCTGACAGCTTCCTGGGGTTGTGTGCTGCTTGCCGAGGGCATGGGTTGTGAGAGCGCGGGCACGATCCGGCCGAGCGCCTAGTCGGGCGGGTTGAGCTCGTGGTCGCCCTCGACCTCGCGCCATTCGGCATCGATGACCGAGGTCAGAGCCTGCATGTGCTCGGCGACGACTTCGGGTGGGCAGAGCTCGACGAAGAGGTAGGCCAGGAGCCAGATCATCGCCGCGTCGTCGACCGGGCCGGGGACCAGATCGGGCACAAGAAGGTAGGCCAGGGAACCCAGCGGCAGGAGCTTGAGCAGGGGGCTGACCCGGCGGTCGGCCATCAGCCGCAGGATGAGCTTGATGCGAACGGCCAGCTCATGGAACACGCCGCTGCTGGAACCGCGAACAAGATCGCGACGGGGCTCGTGGCTCATGGTGCCTCCGCTGGCATTATACCGCCGCAGCTGGTTCCGAGTCTGGGAGGGCCAGAGAGGATACGGGGGCCGGGAAGAGCCCGTTGTGAAGCCTGCCTGCCCATGGTAGCATAAGCATAGTCCACCGGGAGACGTGGCTGCCAATGGCCCTCGATCGATTCGGGCGTAACATCCACTACCTTCGCATCAGCCTGACCGACCACTGCAACTTCCGCTGCGCCTACTGCTTGCCGCAAGGGGTCAGTTTCCGGCCACGACAGGAGCTGATGCAGGACGACGAGATCCTTACGCTCGTGCGGCTGTTCGCGGACCTCGGTTTCGACAAGATCCGCCTGACCGGTGGGGAGCCGACGCTGCGCTCCGGTGTTCTCGAGCTGGTGCGCGGCATCGCCTCCACGCCGGGGATACGCTCGCTGTCGATGACGACCAACGGCGCGCTGCTGAGGAAGCTGAGCGTGCCGCTCGCTCAGGCCGGATTGCAGCGGGTGAACATCAGCCTCGACACGCTGGACCCGCAGCGCTTCCGCCGCATCACATGCTGTGGATCGCTTGACGAAGTGTGGGCAGGAATCGAGGCGGCCGAGGCTGCCGGGCTAGGGCCGATCAAGTTGAACGCGGTGATCGTGCATCGCTACAACGAGGAGGACATCCCATCGCTGGCTGGGCTGACGATCGACCGCCCATGGCAGGTGCGATTCATCGAGATGCTGCCCTTCGGCGGCGTGACGGACCTGCAGCGGCGGCAGGTGGTGACGCATCACGAGATCAAGTCGTGCATCGAGGCCGCCCTGGGCTCGCTGGAGGTGGCCAACGATGGTGCGTTGGATGGAGAAGCGCGCCTCTTCCGACTGCCTGGAGCGAAGGGTGTGATCGGATTGATCTCCTCGGTGACGGAGCCGTTCTGTGCCACCTGCAGCCGCGTCCGGCTCACCGCCGATGGCCGCCTGCGCCTGTGTCTGCTGCGCGACAGAGAGGTCGACCTGCTGACCCCATTGCGCAGCGGCGCTTCGCCGGCAGAAATGCGCGCCCTGATCGAACAGGGAATCCGGCACAAGCCGTGGGGGCACGGCCTGGCGGAAGACGTGGTGCCTGGGGCGAGAGCGATGAACCAAATCGGGGGCTAGGAAGCCCCCGCAGCCGGAGCAGCGTACAGGCCGCCAGGGACGCTGGCGGCCCCTTTGTCCTGACGGCCGGGCAAAGGGCAGCAGCCGGCTCTTGTTCTCTAGTCTTCACCATCCGGCAGCGCCGGCGCCGTCTTGCCGATGCCCAGCGGGCGCCACTTCTCCGCGTCGGCCCGCAGGCGGTGCACGGCGCCGCCCCGGGCATGTACCTCGTCGAAGCCTTCCGGCTTGAGGAACAACTGCTCGCCGTCGAGCAGGCCGGTGACGCCGGTCTGCCCTGGTTCTGAGCGCTTGCTGCGGCAGTAGGGGCAGGTGGCCGAGTCGTGCAGTTTGTAGTCCAGTGGCTCTTCGTACGTGGTGACAAACCCTTCGAAGTTGCGCAGCACGACCTTGTGGTCGGACATGCTCAGCATGTAAGTCGGCATCACCGGGATCTTTCCGCCGCCGCCGGGCCCGTCGACGACGTAGGTTGGAACGGCGAAGCCGGAGGTGTGGCCGCGCAGCCCCTCGATGATCTCGACGCCCTTGCCAACCGGTGTGCGAAAGTGGCCGGACCCTTCGACAAGGTCGCACTGGTAGATGTAGTATGGCCGGACGCGGATGCGAACCAGGTCCTGGACCAGCTGGCGCTGGATGTGCACGCAGTCGTTGACGCCGGCCAGCAGCACCGACTGGTTGCCCAGGGGTATGCCTGCCCGGCTGAGCTTGTTGCAGGCCTCAGCCAGCTCGAGGGTGACTTCGTTGGGGTGGTTGACATGGATGTTCATCCAGATCGGATGGTATCGCTCGAGCATGCTGCACAGGTCGTTATCGACGCGCATGGGCATGAAGACAGGCACGCGCGTGCCGATGCGGATGATCTCGATGTGCTCAATCTCGCGCAGGCGGCCGATCAACTCCTCGAGCAGCTTCGGCGCGAGGGTGAGCGGATCGCCGCCCGAGAGCAGGACATCCCGCACCTGAGGTGTGCGGCGCAGATAGTCGAGCTGCATCTCGAACTCGGCGCGCGAGAACTGCTCCGATGGGTCGCCTACAATGCGCGAGCGGGTACAGTAACGGCAGTAGGAGGCGCATTGGGTGGTGACCAGCATGAGGACCCGGTCCGGGTAGCGGTGCACCAGCCCTGGCACGGGCGAGTGGGCATCCTCGGCCAGTGAGTCCTCCATCATGGCGGTGAAGGGCACCATTTCGGCATCCGTCGGGATCACCTGCCGGCGGACGGGGTCGTTGGGGTCGTTGGGGTCGATCAGGGAGGCGAAGTATGGGGTGATGTGGGGGGCCGAGAGGGCCCGCTTCTCGCTCTCCGTCAGTGGGAAGAGGCGCTCGAACTCTTCGACGGTGTTCAGGCGGTGGCTGAGCTGCCAGCGCCAACTGTGCCACTGATCGTCGGGGACATCCGCATACGCTGGCGCCCGCCTGGACATGAACGCTCGCTTGGCCATTCCTGCCTCCTGAGGGGATACCGCTGCCACGCCGGCGCCGCGGCGGCGGGAGCGTGCTGGGTTGAGTCGCCCCGATTGCGGCAGCCGGACGCGGCCATTGTAGTCTGGCGGAGAGGTGGGGTCAATCCCGAGGCGGCGATGGGGGTGGGAAATCCTCTGAGGGGACGTTGACAGGGCGCGGGCGAGCGTGGGGCATAGCAGCCGATGCTGGACAGAGGGGGGTGCCAAGGCCGGAACGTGTAGAAATCGTAGGCCATTCGGCCATTGACCGATTGGCCGGGAAGCCCGTATACTAGGTTTCGCCACGAAGGAGGGAAAACCGCCGTGAGCGGGGCAGTTCCTGGCACAGAGAGAGGCCGCGCATAGGCACGGGGCTGCGGAGCCGCGTGCCTTTTAGTTTCCATCGACAGGGAAAGGAGAGGCAATGGACTACGGGATGATCGGCAAGATTGAGAAGGCCAAGCGCTATGCCGAACAGCGAGAACGCATCCACTTCGAATCCTTTCGCACCACGCTGGATGGAGACAACAACGCCCACGTGGTCGAGTTCTCGCGTGGCGAGTGGAAGTGCGACTGCGATTTCTTCCTGACGCGTGGGGTGTGCAGTCACACCATGGCTCTGGAGCGGGTGCTGGAGGGGATGCTGATGGTCCCGGTGAAGGCGAGCTGAATGGAGCGGACGGCCGGCGCCGGGCGCGGGTGAGCGCGCCCGGCGCTTTCCATTTCGCCATGTTAGAATGCGCTGCACGGCAAATGGACCCGAAGGCATCGCGAGGAGAGGCTTGAGGCGCTGGCAGGTCTGGCTCGGTCTGGCGGTCAGTGTCCTCCTTGTCTGGCTGGCGCTCCGCGGCCTGCATCTGGGGGAGGTCTGGGCGGCCATCGGGCGGGCCAGTTACTGGTGGCTGCTGCCAGGCGTCGCCTCGTACTTCCTGGGCGTGTGGGCCCGGGCCTGGCGCTGGCACTACCTGCTGAGGCCGCTGCAGCGCATCCCGACGCGGGCGATGTTCCCGATCGTAGCCATCGGCTATATGGGCAACAACATCTATCCGGCGCGCGCCGGGGAAGTGCTGCGGGCCTATGTGCTGCGCCGCCGGCAGTCGGTGCCGATTTCGGCCTCACTGGCAACGATCATCGTGGAGCGCGCCTTCGACGGCATAGTGATGCTGGCCTTCGTCTTCCTCAACCTGCCCGAGCTCGCCCGCCTGACAGCCGATTCAGGCTTCGTGGGAGACATCCGCACGCTTGCCCTCTGGGGAGCAGGCCTCTTCCTGGGGGCGGTGGTCGTCTTCCTGGTCATGGCCGCCTTGCCCGCGCAAGCGGCGCGTCTGGCGGGATGGTTCACGCAGCGATTGGCTCCAGCGCGGTTCCGCCCGGCCATCGGCGGGATCACGGATCGCTTCCTGGGGGGCCTGGCCTCGCTGCGCACGCCAGGCGATGTCGTCATGGTGCTGGTGACTTCGATCGTCATCTGGTTGTTCGAGACAGGGAAGTACTGGTTCCTGATGCACGCCTTTCCCTTTGAGGTCAGTTTCTACGCCTTGATGCTGATGAACGGCATCGTCAACCTGGCGACGACCATCCCTTCGGCTCCGGGCTACGTGGGGACGTTCGACGCGCCGGGGATTGCGGTGCTGTCGGCGTACGGCGTGCCGGCTGAGACCGCCGCTGCGTACACGCTCGTGCTGCATGGTGCGCTGTGGCTGCCCATCACGCTGCTGGGGGCCTACTACATGGCGCGTGAGAGCCTGTCCTGGCGGCAGGTGCAGGCCGAGATCGCCGGGGAGGGGCCGGCATGAGGGTGGCCGTCGTCGGCGCCGGTGCAGGAGGGTTGGCGGCAGCCTACGATCTGGCGCGTGCCGGCTGCCAGGTGACGGTCTACGAAGCCGAGGACTACGTGGGCGGCCTGTCGGCCGGGTTCAAGGACTTGCACTGGGACTGGTCGGTGGAGCGCTACTATCACCACTGGTTCGCCGGCGATCGGGACATCCTGGGCTTGATCGACGAGCTCGGCTTACGCGCGCAGGTCATCTTCAAGTGGCCGATCACCGCCGTCTACCACGAAGGCCATTTCCACCCGCTTGATGGCCCACCCTCGCACATCTTCCCCTGGGCCCGATGGCTGGATCGAGTGCCGGGAGCGGACTTTCTTTCAAGAACCCTGAACGTGCTGCGCTTTCCAGCGCTCAGCTTCCCGGAGGCGCTTCGGGCCGGGCTGGTGGGCCTGTCCCTGACGCTCAGCCGCGACTGGCGTCCGTTTGAGCGCGTGACGGCCCACGAATGGCTCAGCCGGCGCATGGGGCAGCGCTGTTATCAGGTTCTGTGGCAGCCCCTTCTGGTCAGCAAGTTCGGACCGCACTACCGCGAGGTCAACATGGCCTGGTTCTGGGCCCGCGTCAAGGCCCGGACGCCGCGCCTGGGGACGTACGAGGGCGGCTTTCAGGCGTTCATGGACCTGCTGGCGCAGCGGGTGCGGGCGCTCGGAGCCGAAGTGGCCTTGAAAACGCCGGTGCAGCGCATTGAGCCGCTTGCTGAGGGCGGGTTACTGCTGGATGCGGATGGGAGAAGTGAGCGCTTCGACCAGGTTCTGGTGACGACGTCCCCTGGCCTGCTAGCGCGGCTTGCGCCTGCGCTACCTGCTGAATACCTGAAGCGCCTGCAGGAACTGAAGTCGATGGGCGCGGTCGCGCTGGTCCTGGCGTTGAAGCACCGGCTGTCGGAACAGGGCGTCTACTGGCACAACCTGCCGAAGCCAACGGGTTTTCCCTTCCTGGCACTGGTTGAGCACACGAACTTCCTGCCTCCTGAGCATTTCGGTGGGGAGCACATCATCTACTGCGGGGACTACCTCGACCCGGATCATGAGTACTTCTCCCTGACCCAGGAGGAGCTGCTGGCGCGCTTCCTGCCGGCTCTGCCGCGTTTCAACCCGGCCTTCCGCCCCGATTGGGTGCGGGCGAGCTGGCTATTCCGGACGTCCTATGCTCAACCGGTGCCGCCGCTCAACCACTCCGCCTCCATTCCCGACGTCGCGACCCCTCTTCCAGGATTGTGGCTGGCAAGCATGAGCCAGGTGTATCCATGGGATCGGGGAACGAATTTCGCGGTGGAGATCGCGCGCAAGACAGTGCGGCGCATGCTGGCCGGCGAGTAGCGCGCCCTGGTTGTGAGCCATGGCGGGAGTCAAGAAGACGCTGGCCATGCGAGTCCTGGAAGATCACAGGATCTCGTATCAGGTCGTGTCCTTCCCCGAGTCCATTCACGATGCGCTGGGTGTGGCGTTGCATGCCGGGCTTCCGCCGCACATGGTGTACAAGACCCTGGTGGTGGAAGCGCAAGAGGAACCCCCCAGGTCTCCAAGGCAGCGGCCCTTGCTCGTGCTGGTGGGAGCGGATCGGACGCTGGATCTGAAGAAGGTGGCGCGTGCGGTTGGGGTCAAGCGAGTGGAGATGGCCTCGCATGCGCAGGCAGAGCGGCTAACTGGCCTCAAGGTCGGCGGGATCTCGGCGCTGGCTTTACTCAACAAGGCTTTCCGCGTCCTGATCGATCAGCCGGCGGCGGATCTGGAGGAGATTGTCATCAGTGCCGGACAGAGAGGGCTCAACCTGCGGCTGCGCGTCGAAGATTTTATGCGCGTGACCCGGGCCGAGTGGGTCGATGTCAGCCAGGAGAGCGCCTGACAAGTCCCCATGACCGAATCTCACACACCACCGACGTTCAGCCTCGTCGTTCGGGCGCTGATCTTCCAGGAAGGTCATCTCCTGGTCAGCCGCTGGCAGGATGGCTACTGCTTTCCCGTGGGCGGCCAGATCGAGCCTGGCGAGACGTTGGAGCAAGCCGTGCTGCGAGAGGTATTCGAGGAGACCGGCGTGGAGGGCCGAATCCGCCGCCTGGTCTACTTCAACGAGAATCTCTTCATCGATCGCTCTGGCAACTCCATCCATGAGCTGGGCTGGTATTTCTGGGTTGAGACTGCGCGGCCAATCGGAAGGCTGGGCGAGCGCTGGTCCCATCCAGATTCGCCGAACCTTCTCCTGGAGTGCATCCCGCTGGACCGTCTGGAGGGCACCGGACTGATGCCGCCGTTCCTGGAGCAAGTTCTGCGCGAGGATTTGGCGGGCGGCTTTGAGGACGGCCCGCGCCATGTCCTGTCCCGCGAGCGGCCTGGCCAGGCTGCGGAAGTGCGCACCCTGAATGATGGTGGACCCGGGAGACCGCGTTCTGGCCGACCCTGAGGCCCCGCCTTCCAGCGGTCAAGTGCAACTGAGTCGGGTGGCCGAGGCATGAGCCCCCGGGAGCTGAGCGTCGTCAGCGGCGTTTCGACGGTGGCGGCTGAGGCGCTTGCATGGGGAGGGAGACTGTCGTCACCGATGCTATAATCCGGCGAACATCCCTCCCGGAGACCAGCATCGATGCCCGATCCCCGCTTTGCTCGCCTTGCTCGCCTGATGGTTGAGTACTCCACGAACATCCAACGCGGCGACTGTGTGCTGCTGGAGGCGGAACCGGTGGCAGCACCGCTGGTCCTGGCCCTGTTCCAGTGTGTGCTCCAAGCCGGTGGCCATCCCGAGGTGTTGATCACCCTTCCCGGGCAGGAGGAGCTCCTGCTGCGCCACGCCTCGGAGGAACAGCTCGACCTGCCGCCAATCCTGCGGAGCTACGCGTACGAAAACTTCGAATCGCGCATCTTCATTCACTCCCTGTCGAACACCAGGGAGCTGACCAACACCGACCCGGCACGCTATGCGCGCTGGCGTCGGTCCGTGGGCAAGGTGCTGCAGACTCAGCTTGACCGCGGTGCCCGCGGCGAATTCCGCTGGCTGACCACACTCTATCCCACACCCGGCTACGCCCAGGATGCGGAGATGAGCCTGGAGGAATTCGAGGAGTTCGTGTTCCGGGCTTGCCATGTCAGTGACGGCACCCCGAATCCGGTCGCCTACTGGCAGAACGCCCGAGTGGAGCAGCAGTGTGCGATTGAGCGCCTGGCCGGGCACGATGTGGTGGAGGTGCACGGCCCGAGCTGTGATCTGCGCTTTTCGATTGAAAGACGGAGCTTCCTCAACGCCTGCGGGGATCACAACATGCCGGATGGCGAGATTTTCACCGGCCCCGTGGAGGAGTCCGTGAATGGGTGGGTGCGCTTCACCTATCCGGCGGTGTACGAAGGGCGGGAAGCCAAAGGTGTGGAGTTGAGCTTCGTCGATGGTCGAGTGACCCGGGCGACGGCGCAGAGCGGGGAGGACTTCCTGCAGGAGATGCTCCGCCTCGATGAAGGGGCGCGATACCTGGGCGAGTTCGCCATCGGCATGAACTACGGCATCCAGCGCTTCAGCCGGAACACGCTCTTCGACGAGAAGATCGGGGGAACCTTCCACGTGGCCCTGGGCCGGGGATACCCCGAGAGCGGCAGCCGCAACCGCAGCGCCATCCATTGGGACATGGTCTGCAGCCTGCATCAGGGTGAGATCGTGGCCGACGGTGAAGTGATCTACCGCGATGGCAGTTTCCTGGCCTGAACGTGCCTCTGCGGAGAAGGCAAGGATGACACGCAGGTCGGTGTTGACGGCTGCAGCGATCTTCCTGCTGGCCGCCTGCGGCCCCCAGGCTGAGTCGACCCCCACCCTTCCACCGACGCCTGCCCGGCCGACGAGCACCCCGCCGCCGACCGCCACCCCCTTCCGCACCGCCACGCCGGCCGAGACGGAGGCGAGCGGCTACCGTGGGTTGCCTCTGCCCGATGAGCGCAGCGACTACTTCTCGACGTCCGGCTCCTGCGCTCCCTGCCACACGCGCATGACCGATGATGCCGGCCGGGATGTCTCCCTCGACAGCGCGTGGCGTTCCGCGATGATGGCCAATGCTGCGCGAGATCCCTACTTCCAGGCCTCCGTGCGCAGTGAGGTCGTGCTCAACCCCGAGTCGGAACAGGCCATCGAGGATTTGTGCGCCGCCTGTCACATGCCGATGGCCCGATTCGCGTTCGCCGCGCGCGGTGAGGCGGCCGCCGTCCTGGATGGGGGCTTGCTCGATCCGAACCACGAATTGCACACGCTGGCCATGGATGGCGTTTCGTGCACCTTGTGCCATCAGATCCGTGCTGCGAATCTGGGCCCCTCGAGCTACAGCGGCCGGTTCCAGATCGACACCGAGCTCCCGCGCGGTCAGCGGCTGGTTTTCGGGCCTTACCGCATTGAGGAGGAGCTGGCGGCCTTCATGCAAGAGGCGAGTGGTTTCCTCCCCGTCCAGGCCACGCCGTGGGGACGCGGGCTGCACCTCTCGCAGTCGGAACTGTGCGCCACTTGTCACACGCTCTACACGCCGTATCTCGACGCTGCCGGGCAGGTGGCGGGCGAGTTCATCCAGCAAGCCACCTATCTCGAGTGGTTCTACAGCAGCTACCGCAGCCGCACGACCTGCCAGGGCTGTCACATGCCGGCGGCTGAGGGCGCGGTGCGGGTGGCAGTGATGAGCATCAATCCGCGCAGCCCCTTTGCTCAGCATGTCTTCGTGGGAGGCAATGCGTACACGCTGCAGATTCTCGGCGCCAACGCCGAGGAACTGGAGTTGACCGCTTCAGCGGCCCAGCTTGACACCACCCTTCAGCACACGTTGAACCAACTGCAGAATGGCACAGCCACTCTCGCGCTGGAGAAGGTTGAGTTGATGGGAGCGTGGCTGTCGTTTGAGGTTGTTGTGCGCAATCAAGCCGGACACAAGTTCCCCAGCGGTTTTCCCTCCCGACGAGCCTGGCTGCATGTCGTTGTGACCGACGCTGCCGGGCAGGTGGTCTTCGAGTCCGGGGCAGTCAACCCCGATGGATCCATTGTCGGCAACGACGCCGATGAGGACCCCGCCCGCTTCGAGCCCCACCACCGCACGATCACCAGGCCCACGCAGGTGCAGGTCTACGAGACTGTCTTGCGCGACGCGTCCGGTCGGGTGACAACCGACCTGATGAGGGCGGCCGGTTACCTGAAAGACAACCGCCTGCTGCCAGAGGGGTTCGAGAAGGGAGCCCCCTACCCGGATATCGCCGTGCGCGGGGAGGCGATGGAGGATGAGAACTTCGATGAGGGCGGCGACCGCGTGGGCTACTCGATCAACATCACAGGGAGGCAGCGACCTTTCACGGTCCGGGTTGAACTGCTGTACCAGTCGATCGGTTACCGTTGGGTCGACAACCTGGCCGGGTTGGAGGGAGTGGAGATCCAGCGTTTCTTGCAGCTGTACGACGCCGTAGCCAACGCCGGGACGCGGGTGGCGGAGGTCAGCCTGCTGGTGCAGCCGTGACCGCGGCGGGGTGAAACCTTGTGCGCGAGGAGGCCCGGTGTCACAGGACACCGGGCCTCTGTTGGTTCATCGGATGGACGGCGAGGACTCACTGCTGGGGGGAGTCGCGGCCGGGACCACTGCGCGGCGGATGTGGTTGCGGCTGGCATAGAGCTGCGCGTCCGCTGCGGCGAGGAGCTCTTCTGGTGTCTGGTTGGCTGAGCGTTGGGCGGCCACGCCGATGGAGACCGTGCAGGTCGGGCTTCCTGGCGCAGACGTGGACAGGCCATCAAGGCGCTCGCGGATGCGGTCGGCGATCTGCTGCGCGCCGCGCAGTCCGCCCGAGGTGAGGATGACGGCAAACTCGTCGCCTCCGATTCGTGTGGGGATATCGCGCTCGCGGATGGAGGCACGGATGGCCTGTGCCACGGTGAGCAGTGCCTGGTCGCCGGCGAGGTGGCCGAGGGTATCGTTGATCTGTTTCAGATTGTCGACGTCGAGGACGACCAGGGCTGCCGAGCAGTTGGGCGAGGGTGTGCCCAGGAGGTTCGCCAAGGTTTCATCGAATAGGCGTCGGTTGCCCAGGCCGGTGAGAGGGTCGAGGTGCGACAGTCGCTGAAAGCGGGCTTCCGAGGCCTCCAACCCGACGATACCCCGCCGCAGAGCCTCAACCAACCAGGCGAGCATGGCTCCCGTTACGAGCAGGAGAAGTAGGGAGGAGGCAAGGACCGGCCACAGGCTGGGCGGGGCGAACTCGGCTCGTGCCGAAATCGCGGTCAGAAGGAGGGCCGACACGGCGGTGCCGACGATGTCGAACCCGCGCGCCCCGAGGGCAGCGATGAGCAGTGCGCCGACGTAGGAGGCGAAGGTTATGATGAAGGGCTGGTCCATGGCGTGGACGACGAGGGTGGGGATGAGGATCAGGTCCAATGCCAAGAGGCGCGCTCCCCACGGCCGCTTGCCGAAGCGGGCCAGGGCGGCGGCTGCCAGGGCCAGTCCTGCCTGGAGGAGCATCAGGCGGAGGCCCAAGGGGTCGACTGACAGGCTCGAGCCGGATGCCAGCAGCCAGGACAGCACAACGGCGAGGCTGCTGAGGGCCACCATCAGACCGACCAGCCCCACCACCCGGCTGCGGAGAGGGTCGATGTAGGCAAGCAGGGTGCCTTGGTGAGTCCGCTCCAAGGGGCCCTCCAGGTGCTACCGGATTCTACATCAGGTGAGGCTGTGGGCGGCAGGGCTGCTGCCGTCTGTGACTCGGACCCAGGAGGGGGAGGCCCTTCAGTGGACTGCAGCGCGTGCAGAGGCAGCCACAAACGCGCAGAGGTTCCCCAGTTTCTGTTGACTTCAAGGCTGCATTCCTATAGAATGACTTGTATCCGAGTTTGTATACACTGCACGCTGGCTGCTGGAGCGAAGGCGGATCTGCGGGGAGGAGGGTCGGAAAAGTCTTGTTCCGACGGTTGGCAGCGGACGAGGAGAAGGACGTTCACGTGGAGGAGCAATCCTCAGATGGTGCCCGGGCGGGGAGAGTTGTGGCTGAGCAGTCCATCGCGCAGCGCCTGCGCCAACTGATCCTGAGTCGTCAGCTCACGCCGGGCGAACGGCTGGTGCAAAGCGAGTTGGCACAGCGATTTGGGGTGAGTCGCACGCCCATCCGTGAGGCTCTGCGTGAGCTGGTCTCGGATGGCTTGGTGACAATCCTTCCCCACAAGGGTGCCTCTGTCGCGAAATTCCTGCTCGCCGACGTGGAAGAGATCTACGCCATTCGGATTGCCCTTGAGGGCTATGCAGCGCATCTGGCTGCGCTGCACATCACCGAGGAAGAGCTGCAGAAGCTTGATCAGCTGCTGTGCGCAATGGACCAGGCGTTTCGAGAGGCCAACCGCTCGCGGCTCCTACATATCAACCGCGAGTTCGACACGACCATTTATGCCGCTTCCAGGCAAGAGAAGCTCTATGAATTGATCGTTAGACATATTGACTTGGCGGACCTCTACCGGCGGTTGTACTTCAGCCTTGACCACCTGGCCGCGGGAACTGTGGATGAGCACCGGGAGATCCTCGAAGCTCTGAAACGGCGCGATCCCCAGGAGGCCGAACGCCTCTCGAGAATTGCGTTGGAGAGGACCGTTGCTGGGCTGGTCGAGTTTATTGCTTCCGAGCCGTGACCGTCTTCGACGAGTAAGGGGAGACCATCAATGATGGAGGCTGGGACGTAACGATGAGCCGACCTCTACGAGGGAGAGTGGCGGTCGTCATCGGCGGAGGACGGGGGATCGGGCGAGAGGTCGCCCACAAACTCGCCTCAGCCGGCGCCTGCCTTGTGGTGGCCGCGCGAACGCTGTCAGAACTCCGGATCGTCGTCGGCGAAATCGAAGCACGAGGAGGACAAGCGACGGCACAGACCGTGGACATCACCAGGGCACAGAGCGTGCAGGCCCTGGCCGAGGTCGTGCGCCAGGCTTATGGACGAATCGACGTGCTGGTCAACAGCGCCGGTGCCTCCTTCATTGCGCCTCTCGAAGCCACCGCGGAGGCGGACTGGGATAGGGTGATAGGCATCAACCTCAAAGGCCCCTACCTCTGCATCCGGGCCATGCTCGACCTGCTGCGGGCTTCCGACGAGGGGTGTGTAGTGAACATCGCCTCCAAAGTGGGGCTGACCGGTCACCGGCAGGTGACTGCCTACGCCGCGGCTAAGGCCGGCTTAATCGGTTTTAGCCGCGCTCTGGCCCAGGAACTGAGGCCCGAAAGGATCCGGGTGGTGGTGATCTGCCCGGGACCCGTCGACACACCCATGCGCTGGGCGGCGACCCCCAACCTCGACCGGTCTATGGTGATCCCAAGTGAGGCGGTGGCTGAGACGGTCCTCTTCGCCGTCACGCTAGGCGGAGCAGTCAACATGACCAGCGAGTTGGTGATTGAGGCCATCAGCTACCAGGAGAGCGCTGTCCAGCTGGAGCGGTGAGCGGTTCGATGGGCAGCTTCCCCGCTGAGGCTGCCCGGAAAGGAGGTGATGCCTCTCGCTGTAGACCCCACTCGTTGCCGTTCGTGGTTCCGGGTTGCCCACGGGCGACATCGGAGCCCAAACACCGGCAGGTTGCGGAAGGACGCATCTGGCAGACATCAAGGCTCGGTTCGTTCATCGCCTTGGGAGGAGCAAGCGTTGCCGCGTGGGATTGAAGGCGATAGCGCATGCTCTTCGGCAGCCCTTCCACCCGGTGAGAGATGTGGCTTGGTGTCTTTCTGCAGCCCGCCATACCTCAGCAATTGAGGTCTGCATTTTGTGAGGAGGAGCAAGATGAAGAAGCTCGTGCTGTTCCTGGGATTGGCGCTGCTGCTGAACGCTGCCTGCGCCAGAGCCCCCTCGCCGGCCACGCCTGCTCCACCCGAGCAGCCAACTGCCGCTCCCGCTGAGCTACCGCCGGAAGCGCCCCGTCTCCTGAGGATCACCTTCTCCTGGCCTTTGTACATCGACCCGGCCGTTGGCAGCGACTACGTCGGCTCCACCGCTCTGGCCAACCTGTACGACAGCCTCGTCTTCCCGAACCGAGAGGGTGGAATGGATCCTTGGCTGGCCGAGTCGTATGACGTTTCGGACGACGGACTGACCTACACCTTCCACCTACGGCGGGGGGTCAAGTTCCACGACGGCAGCGAACTGCTTGCCAGCGACGTGGTCTACAGCTTCAACCGCCTCCAGGCCATCGGTGAGGGTTACGCCTATCTCATCAGCGGTGTCAAGGCGGTCAGCGCGCCGGACGACTACACCGTTGTCTTCGAGCTGGAGAGGGCCAGCGGTCTCTTCGTGCCCAGCCTTGTCCGGCTGTATATCCTCAATGAGGACTTGGTGCGGGCCAACACCAACCCCGAAGGGCCGTACGGCGCGGAAGGCGACTATGGCAAGGGATGGCTGCTGACGCACGACGCCGGCTCCGGGCCGTACACGGTGATCGAGTTTCCGCTTGAGGAGTACGCGCTCTTCGAGAAGTTCGAAGACTGGTGGAACGCCGACCTCTTCCTGCCAAACGCCCCCGATCTGGTCAAGTTCATCGGCACCACGGAGGCGGCCACTGTTCGCACTCTGATGAGCACCGGCGAGCTCGAGATCTCCGATCAGTGGCAGTCGGTGGAGGCCTTCCGGGCGTTGGACGCGCTCGAGGGCGTCGATATCAAAGTCTTCCCAACGATGTCGTCGTTCTACTACATGGTCAACAACCGCATCCCACCCACCGACGACGTGCATTGCCGCCGGGCGATGTCTTGGGCTTTTGACTACCAGGCGGCGGTGGCCCTCGAGTGGGAGGGCACACAGCAGATGGTCGGGCCTGTACCGGCCACGCTGGGCGGCCACGACCCGAATGTCTTCACCTTCCACCGCGACCTGGACAAGGCCCGCCAAGAGCTGGCGCAATGCAGATACAAGGACGAGCTGCAGAACTACCCCGTGAAGGTCCACTGGGTCTCCGAGGTGCCGGCCGAGGAGAAGTTCGCCCTGCTCTTCCAGGCCAACATGGCCGAGATCGGCATACCGGTGGAGGTCATGTCCGTGCCCTGGTTGACGATGGTCGAGAATACAGCCTCGCTCGAAACCAGCCCGCACATCGCCACCATCTACGTCTCGTCGGCTCTGCCCGAGGCGGGGCTGATGCTGAAGGACCGCTACCATTCGAGCACTGCCCCCACTTGGCAGCAGAACGAGTGGCTGCTCGATCCCGACCTTGATGCCGCGATCGAAGACGCGCTGGCAACGGTAGATCCGGAGGAGCGCTTCTCCAAGTACCGCATCTTGCAGGCCAGGATCATGGAGCTGGCGCCCTCCCTGTTCCTCTACGATCAGCTCGAGCAGCATGCCGTGGTCGACTACGTGGACTGGAAGCCTGAGGAGAACAGCGCGGTCATGGGCTACCAGTTCTTCTTGCCCTTGATCGGAGTGAACCCCAAGTAGGGGGTAAGCCCCTAGAGGCGGTCGCCTGCGCGACGCAGCTGGGAAAACGTAGCGGGAGCCCTCCAAGCTCTCCGGAGGGCTCCCCTCGCCCGGCTGAAGCGGAGAGACCGCTCTCGGCATGAGGACTTGTTGGTGATGAGATTGCTTGCCTTCCTTGTCCGACGGCTTTCTCAATCGGTTTTCGTGCTGCTGGGCTTATCGATCTTGATCTTCATCATCGCCCGCATTCTCCCCGGAGATCCGGCTCGCACCGCGCTAGGCGCGCGCGCGCCCCAATGGGTTGTGGACAGACTGCGTCAGGAGATGCACCTCGACAAACCCCTTCCGGTGCAGTATGGCTATTGGCTGCGCAGCGCGCTGCAGGGCGACCTCGGCATCTCGCTCGTGACACGCCGCGACGTGGTCCAAGACATCCGTGAATCCTTCCCGGCCTCCTTTGAACTGGTGTTGTTCTCAGGGGTTATTGCCGGGCTGGCGGGCGTGGGCCTGGGGACTCTGTCCGCTCGCCACAAGGACACCTGGGTCGACAACGTCGTGCGTCTCATCTCCTACGCCGGTGTGGTGACCCCTGCCTTTGTGTTCGCTATCATGTTCTTGCTCATTTTCGGGCTGGCGCTCGGCTGGCTGCCGGCAATTGGCCGCTTGTCCCATGGCATCCCTGCGCCGCCGACGGTCACCGGCTTACTGACGATAGATTCCTTGCTCGCCGGGCAACTGGCGACGTTCTGGGACGCGCTGAAGCACTTGTTGATGCCAGCCTTGGCGCTGGCCATGGGCGCTCTGTCGCAGGAGGCCCGGATCACACGGGCCACGATGGCCGACAACCTCTCCAAGGACTACATCGCCGCAGCGAGGGCTTTGGGCATCCCGGAGAGGATCGTGATGGGGCGCTTTCTGCTCAAACCCTCGCTCATCCCCACCGTCTCCATCTTCGGCCTCGACTTCGCTGCCGGCTTCAGCAACGCTTTCTTGGTCGAGCTCATCTTCAACTGGCCGGGGCTTTCGCGTTATGGCATGAACGCCATGCTGCGCAAGGACTTGATGGCCATTTCGGCCGTCATCCTGGTCCTGGGCGTGGTCTTCATCACGGTCAATATCCTTGTCGACCTTGTCGTCGGTATGCTCGACCCCAGGATCCGATTGCGCGCGGCGAGGAGCGAATAGCCGCATGACCCGGCAGGCCCAGACCACCGTTGACGAACTTGTGCCCACGATCACGCAGCAGTATCTGCGGGCGCTGCAGCGCAAGGACCGGAGAGAGAACCTGGGGCGGGCCTGGCACAAGTTCTCCCGCAATCCTTTGTCGATCATTGGCGGGGCGACGGTGCTGACAGTCATCGTGCTGGCGGTCTTCGCCCCCTGGGTTGCTCCCTATCCGAAGCACGCCGAACCCTTCACGGATTTCGCCAACGCCCACCGCCCACCCAGCCTGGAGCATCCCTTCGGGACCGACGAGATCGGGCGAGATATCCTGAGCCGCGTGATCTTTGGCTTCCGCCTCTCGGTGGGGATGGGCGTGGTTGTATTGGCGTTGGTTGTGCCGGTTGGTGTTCTGCTGGGATTGGTGGCCGGCTACTTCCAGGGCACATGGATTGACACCCTCATCATGCGCCTGACCGACATCTTCCTAGCGGTTCCACCGCTGATCCTCGCCCTGGCCATTGCCTCCGTGTTGGAACCCAACCTCACCAACGCTATGATCGCCGTCTCGCTCATGTGGTGGCCCTGGTACACCCGCTTGGTGTACGGGCTGGCAAGCGCCCTGCGCAACGAGTTCTTCGTCAGCTCGGCGGAGACCATGGGTGCCAGCACGTCCCACATCCTCCTGCGCGAACTGCTTCCCAACATGATCTCGCCCATCTTCACGAAGATGAGCCTGGACATGGGCTGGGTCATCATCATTGGCTCCATGCTGAGTTACGTCGGGCTGGGGGTGCAGGAGCCAACGCCGGCCCTGGGCACCATGGTGGCCAAGGGAGCGAGATTCCTGCCGGACCAGTGGTGGATCTCTGTCTTCCCAGCACTGGCCATCGTGGCTGTGGTTCTGGGCTTCAACCTGCTGGGCGACGGTCTGCGCGACCTCTTCGCCGCGGAGGAGGTATGAGCGTGGGCACCGTGCCACGCCTGCTGGAAATCACGGACCTTTCGGTTCATTTCAGAGTCTACGGTGGCGCGCTGAGAGTCCTGGACCATGTGCACCTCCACCTGGACGCCGGCGAAAAAATCGGCCTCGTGGGCGAGACAGGCTGCGGAAAGACCACCACCATGAAGGCCATCCTGCGGATCCTGCCCATGCCGCCCGCCGTCATCCCCAACGGAGCAATTCTCTTCAAGGGCGAAGACATCTTGAAGATGCGGGCAGACCAGATGAGCAGGGTGCGCGGTAGAGGGATCTCGATGATCTTCCAAGATCCGACGGCCGCCCTCAACCCGGTTTTTACCATCGGCGAACAGCTCGGCCCAGTCCTTCGCTGCGCGGCACAGGCGAATCAAAGCGTTTCGACCCGACAGATCCGGCAGCAGGCCGCCGCCTCACTTCGGGATGTGGCGCTGGCGGACCCTGACCGCTTGTTGAAAGCCTATCCGATCCAACTGAGTGGCGGCATGCGCCAGCGGGTGTGCATTGGCATGGCGCTGGCCACCAATCCGGAACTGCTTATCGCCGACGAACCCGGCACCTCACTCGATGTGACCATTCAAGACCAGGTGTTGCGCTTGCTTCATGACCTGGTGGAAAAGAAGCGGGCCTCTGTCATCCTCATCACCCATACACTTGGCGTGGTACGCGAGATGACCGATCGAGTGTATGTGATGTATGCCGGCGTCATGGTGGAGATGGCATCCACTCCCAGGCTTTTCGCCAACCCGCTGCACCCGTACACGCAGGCTCTGATGCAGGCTGTGCCCAGACTGACCGGCGGCGGGGTGGCGATGGGCATTCCGGGTCGCCTGCCCAGCTATCTCAATCCGCCCCCGGGCTGTCGCTTCCATCCCCGCTGTCCCCGTGTCATGCCGGTCTGTCGGCGCGCCAGGCCGCCTTCCATCGTGGTCGATGAGGAGCACCAGGTGGATTGCTTCCTGTACCACGAGAACGCCGATGAGTACTCGCAGGAGGCGGCGGCTTGATGGGCAGCGAGATCCTGGTCGTTGAGAACCTGAAGAAGCACTTCGTCGTCGGCCACGAAGGCGTGGTGAGGCGGCGCCCGATCGCTGTCAAAGCGGTGGATGGTGTTTCGTTCAGCCTGCAGGAGGGAGAGACTCTTGGTCTGGTGGGCGAATCCGGTTCGGGCAAGAGTACCATCGCCTACATCACGGTGGGCATGTACCGGCCCAGTGCTGGAACCATGCTGTTCCGCGGTCAGGATCTGTTCGCCAATGGCTTGAAGCGCGCCCTGCGCCTCCGCAAGGAGATCCAGATCGTGTTCCAGGACCCCGGGTCGTCGCTGAACCCGCGTCGTACTATCCGGCAAATCCTGGAGCTGCCACTGGCCATCCACCACCCTGACAGGGACCACCTGCATGAGGTCGTGCGCCTGCTGAACATGGTGGACCTGCCGGCCGAGTATATGCACAAGTACCCCCAGATGCTGAGCGGAGGCGAGAAGCAGATTGTGGCCATCGCCAGGGCGCTGGCGACGAACCCCTCGTTGGTGATTCTCGACGAGCCAACCTCGGCGCTGGACGTATCGGTGCAAGGAAGGATTATCAATCTACTGATGCGGTTGCAGCGCGAACTCAACTTGACCTACCTGTTTATTACCCACGATCTGAGCCTGATGCGCAATGTGGCCTCGCGCGTTGCCATCATGTATCTGGGAAAGATGTGCGAGGTGGCCGGAGCGGAAGAGTTCTTCCGCAGACCGCAGCATCCATACACGCAGATGCTGCTGTCTTCGATCCCGGTCGTATCCGAGGAGGAAGAGGCGGTCAAGCCTGGGAAGATCACCTCCACCGGTGAGATCCCCAGCCCGGTCAACATCCCAACGGGGTGCAGCTTTCACACGCGCTGCTCCTACGTGATGGATATCTGCAAGAAGGTGGGCCCCGCAATGGTGCAAACCGGGATGGGGCATAGGGTGCGTTGTCACCTGTTCGGGCAGCCTGTGGAGGTCGCCCCTCAACCCCCGGGCGCTGCCTGAGCCTGGCCGGAGCGGTTCGGAGGAGGTGTGCCGGGACAACCGGGCGGAGGCGGAATGCCGATAGGGGTCAAGATCGTAAGCCATCCAGTTCTGTTGCGCGGCGCGCTGGCTTGATGGAGATGCCGGCGGTTATGAAAGGAGACAGTCCATGCGCGTGGCAAGTGACATCGGCGGCACATTCACCGACCTAGCCTTCCTGGATGAGAAGACCGGCGCGGTGGGCATGACGAAGGTTTCCACCACACCGGCGGACTTCGCCGACGGCGTGGTGCAGACACTCCGCAAAGCCGGCCTCCGCGCGCCCGACACCAGCTTCTTCGTGCACGGCTCAACGGTCATCATCAACGCCATTACCGAGCGCAAGGGTGTCAAGACCGGCCTCATCACCACCAGGGGGTTCCGGGATGTGTTGGAGATTGGGCGGGCCAACCGGCCCGACATCTACAACATGTACTACACCAAGCCGAAGCCCTTCGTGCCTCGCCATCTGCGCCAGGAGGTGGAAGAGCGCGTCAATTACAGGGGTGAGATACTGACTCCCCTGAACGAGAACGACGTGCGGAAGGCGCTGCAGCGGCTCAAGGCCGAGGACGTAGAAGCCATTGCCATTTGCTTCCTGCATTCCTACGCCAATCCAAGCCATGAGGTGCAGTGCGGCGAGATCATCAGGCAACTCGCACCTGAGGTTCCGCTCACCCTGTCGCACCAGATCACGCAGGAGTGGCGAGAATACGAGCGGACCAGCACCGCAGTGCTTAATAGCTACGTCCACCCCATCGCCCAGGCCTATCTGAAGGATCTGGAGAGCAAACTAGCGGACATGGGCATGGCACGCCGCGTGCTGCACGTGATGCAGTCGAACGGGGGCAGTGCCACCTTCGAGCTGGGGATGAGGTCGCCCATCAATCTGGTGGAATCCGGGCCAGTGGCGGGCGTGATCGGTGCGGCCTATGTCGGGGATTCGATCGGCGAGCCCAACGTAATCTCGCTCGACATTGGCGGCACGACGGCCAAGACCTCCCTGGTGGAGAAGGGCACCCCCAAGATCACCACCGAGTACAAGATCGAGCACCGGCGCGACTATGCCGGCTACCCGATCCTGGCGCCAACTGTGGACATCGTCGAAATCGGCGCGGGCGGAGGCTCGATCGCCTGGATCGACCGGGCGGGTGCGTTGCGCGTGGGGCCGATGAGCGCCGGCGCCGACCCTGGGCCGGCGTGCTACGGCTGGGGCGGTGATCAGCCCACTGTCACCGATGCCAACGTCTTGGCCGGGCGCATCAACCCGGCCTACTTCCTGGGAGGCGAAATCCCGCTGGATGTACGGCGAGCAGAGGCGGCTATGAAGCCGATCGCCGAGGCCTTCCGGCTGAGCATCGAAGAGGCGGCTATGGGCGTCATCCGCATCGCCGATGCAAACATGATCAACGCCCTCAAGCTGGTCTCGGTCCGGCGCGGCCACGACCCGCGCGACTTCGTGCTCATCGCGTTTGGCGGCGGAGGCCCAATGCACGCCGGGGCATTGATGCGCGAGCTGCGTGTCAAGAAGGTCGTCATCCCGATTGAGCCGGCCGTCTTCTCGGCCTGGGGGATGTTGATGACCGACCTGCGGCAGGATTACATCCGCACCCTCATCACCCGCACCGACCAGGTGGACCCGGCGCGCCTCAACGCCATCTTCGCCGAGATGGAGGCGCAGGCGTTGGAGGAATTGTCAGGCCAGTCCGTGGAGAGCGGCGGTCTGACCTTCTTGCGCTTCGCCGATATGCGCTACAAGGGCCAGGAACACACCGTCAAAGTGCCGCTGCCGGCAGGCGAGATCACAGCCCACAGCGTGCAGGACATGAATGAGCGTTTCCACAGCCTCCATGAGCAGGCCTACACTTTTCGGTTGGAGACACCGGTCGAGCTGGTCAACTACCATGTCACCGCCGTGGGCCGTGTGAAGAAGCCCGAGTTCAAGAAACTCGACGGCCGCCCCACCAATCTCGCCGGCGCCCGCAAAGGCGCACGCCGCGTCAACTTCGACGAGCTCGGGTTCCAGGAAGCCGCCATCTACGAACGAGAGAGCCTGCCGGTAGGCGTCCCCATTTCAGGCCCAGCTGTCGTGGAGGAGCCAGCGTCGACGACTGTGGTCTTCCCAGGCCAGAAGCTCACCCGCGACGAGTACGGCTTCCTGCACATTGAAACGGTCAGCCAGTGAGATAAGGAGGCGGCGATGGCCACAAGCAAGGCAAGAGCACCTCAGGGCAAGAACGAAATCGACCCCTTCACGCTGGAGATCATCAAGGAAGGGTTGGTGGCGATCGGCGATGAAATGTTCGTCACAATGCAGCGGACCAGCATGAGCACCATCATCTACGAGGTGCTCGACTACGCCACCGGGTTAACCGACGCGCAGGGCCGGCTGATCACGCAGGGAAACGGCGTCACCCTCTTCCTGGGGACGCTTGACTTCGGTGTGCGCAGCGTGCTGGCCAAGTTTGGTACCGACAACCTCAAGCCGGGAGATATCTACATCACGAACGACCCGTACAGCGGCGGTGGCACACATCTATCTGACGTGTCGATCATCGCGCCCATCTTCCATGACGGCCGGCTGGTCGCGTTCGCGGCCAACAAGGGACACTGGACTGAGGTGGGTGGCATGGCCGCTGGCAGCTGGACGACCAACTCCACCGAGGTCTACCAGGAAGGGCTGCAGTTCCCCTGTATCAAATTGTTCGACCGGGGCGAGCCGATCCAGAGCTTGATTGATCTCATCCGCGCCAATGTCCGCACCCCTGACATGACCATCGGTGATATGTACGCCCAGGTTGCTTCCATGCGCATCGCCGAGCGACGATTCCGTGAGATGTGTGACAAGTATGGGGTGGGCCTTGTCCTGCGTGGCATCGATGCCCTGTTGGACTACAGTGAAGTGTTGACCCGGCAGGAGCTCAAGAAGCTGCCGGACGGCGTGTACGAGGCGGTCGACTTCATCGATGACGACGGCATCGGCCACGGCCCGTTTGAGGTGCGTGTCAAGGTCACCATCGAAGGCGACGCCATCGTCTGTGACTTCAGTGGCACCCATGAACAGGTCCCTGGCCCAGTCAACTGCGCCCGTACGGGTCTGCACTCGGCTGCGCGAGCCGTGCTCATGGCATTGACCGACCCTTCCATCCCGGCTAACGAGGGTTGCTTCCGGGCGCTACAGGTCGTTTGCCCTGACGGCACTATCTTCACCTGCCACCGCCCCGCCCCTGTTTCCACTTACTGGGAGACAATGCTCTACGCAGCCGACCTGATCTGGAAGGCCATGGCCCCGGTGCTTCCTGACCGCTTGCCCGCCGGTCACTTCCTGAGCGTGTGCGGCACGGTTGTTGCCGGGCCGCACCCAGAGACCGGCGAGCTATTCCTGCTGGTTGAGCCTCAGGCAGGGGGGTGGGGTGCAGGGGCCAGCAAGGATGGCGAGAACGGCCTGGTGTGCGTGGGCGACGGCGAAACCTACATCATCCCTGTGGAGGTATGCGAGACGCGCTATGGTGTCATGGTCGACCAATTTGCCTTCGACATCACCGATGGCGGGGCAGGCAAGTTCCGCGGCGGCCGCGGGTTGGTGCGCGACTACCGCATCACCGCTGATGAGGCCTGGTTCACCGGCACGTTTGGCCGTTTCAAGTATCTGCCCTGGGGAATGCAGGGCGGCGCGCAGGGCTCGCGCAACTACACCAAGATCCTATTCGCCGACGGGCGCGAGCCCGACGTCTTCGGCAAGACCGCCCAGTACCGTCTCAAACGAGGCGATGTCGCCCGATTGGTCACGGCCACAGGTGGCGGCTACGGGAACCCCTGGGAGCGCCCCGTCGAGAAAGTCCAGAGCGATGTGAAGGATGGGTACATCACCCTGGAACAGGCAGAAAAACTCTACGGCGTCGTCCTCGATCCGGCTACGCTACAGGTGCGCAGACTGGTGAACGGGCGCGTCGGTTGAGCGGCGGGGGAGCCTGGGCAGTGTGGACTGACACCGCTCTTGAGGTTGATTCTGCCGGGCCGCTCTGGCTGGGGCCTCCTCGGGATGGATATGGTGTGATCGACAGGAATTCACGACGCGGATTCTGGCAAAGGGGTCTTGGCGATGCGCATCCTATGGATTGACCCAATCGGGACCGACGTCTTCACCGCAGACGTGCTCAAGATCCTTGAAGCAGCCAAGCGCAGTGGCACTCAGGTGGACGCCATCTCGCTCCCGCCCGATAGGCCCCAGCACCTGGAATACCATGCCTATGAAGGCCTGGTCGTGGGCGACCTGGTGCGCATCACCTTCGAGGCCTCTCTCGATTACGATGCCATCATCATTGGCTGCTTCTACGACGTTGGGCTGCGCGAGGCGCGCGAAGTCTCGCGGCGCGCCATCGTCACCGCCCCTTGCCAATCCGCCACTGCCATCGCCAGCAACCTGGGCAACACCTTCTCGGTGCTTGTGGGCCGGCGGAAATGGATTCCGAAAATGACCGAGAACGTCCGACTATACGGCCACGAACACCGCTTGGCCTCGATGCGGCCCCTGGATCTCGGTGTGCATGACTTTCAGGCCGACCATGACCGCACTCGCCAACGCCTGCTGACGGAGGGGCGCAAGGCGATCGTGGAGGACGGCGCGGAGGTGATTATCCTCGGCTGCACCGCTGAGTACGGCTTCAACCAGCAGATGCAGGCTGAACTTGGCGTGCCTGTGATCGACGCCGTCACCGCCCCGTTCAAGTACGCCGAGTTCTTGGCTGAACTCGCCGACCGATTCGGCTGGGGCCCCAGTCGGATGTGGGGCTGTGAAGCGCCGCCGCACCAGGAGCTGGAAGGCTGGGGCCTGTTTGAGTCGCCAGCGCCGATTGGGAGGCGGCTGTACGGTCAGAAAGCCGCGGGTTGACGAGCGGCTCCTTCACAATTGAGATCATCGGCAGGAAACCCCGCCCCTTGGCCGAGGAGATGTTCGTCACCCTCCGCTCGACCGCGCAGAGCGCCATCATCTACGAGGTCCTCGACCGGGCCGGCGGACCGGTCGCGGTCGAAGGGGGATCGGTCCCCGAGGCCTCGCTGCGGGAAGAGGCTAGGGAAATCTTTGCCGCCGTACTACGCGCGGGGGATGTCTTCGCAGTGAACGATCCTTACTGTGTGGGCGCCACGCATCCTTCTGACATTATGCTGGTTGGCCAATCGGCTGTCAGAACGAGTGGGCCACCTTTGCTGTGGAAAAGGCTCACTGGACGGAGAGCGGGGGATGGCCGCCGGTAGCCGGAATACCGGCTCCGGAGAGATCTACCAGGAGCGCCTCAACTTCCCTGCGTCCGCTTCCTTGAAGCGGGCAGACCAGTCGAGAGCCTCATCAACCTGGTGCGGGTCTATGTGGACCTGCTGGAGATAGCCCGCGGAGGCAATCACGCTGGCTTGGACGTACTGCGCGCTGAGAAGGCTGCTTCCGTCCACCTGGCGGAGTTCCTGCCTGGCTAGCACGCGCCGGGGTCGCGGATTGATGACGACGAGCTGTGGGGAGGTCTGTTGTGTGGCTGTCTCAAGGTGACCGTGACGTCCAGGGGCTTCGTCGTCCGCCGCCGCGCTTGTCGTTGATCTGCCTCAGATTGCATAAGTCGAGGACGACCAGGGCCACCGACCCGTAGAGAGAGGGCTTGCCCGGAAGTCTCGCCAGAGTATCATCGAATCGACCAGCCCCACCACCCGGCTGCGGAGAGGGTCGATGTAGGCAAGCAGGGTGCCTTGGTGAGTCCGCTCCAAGGGGCCCTCCAGGTGCTACCGGATTCTACATCAGGTGAGGCTGTGGGCGGCAGGGCTGCTGCCGTCTGTGACTCGGACCCAGGATGGGGGAGGCCCTTCAGTGGACTGCAGCGCGTGCAGAGGCAGCCACAAACGCACAGAGGTTCCCTGTCGGTCAGACCTGACGGCAATGGTCATCTGCCCGCCGACGACGGCCATCATGGTGGTGTGGAAGAGCAGTCCCTGGCCGCCGCTGGAGGCCGGCGCGGTCGGTCGCAGGCCAACGCCGTCGTCCTCGATCTTGAGTTCCAGGCCTTCGCTCCAATGTGCGGTGATGCGGAGGTGAACCCTGCGGTTCGGGTCGCCGCCGGCCGCGTGTCGAGCAGCGTTGCGCACCGCCTCGAGAGCGGCGTAGTAGAAGACCTCTGCCGCCAGGCCCATCCCGCCGCTTGCTTCAGCCGCCGGCTCGACGTGCCACTCGATCGAGGCGAACTCGCTGGCGAGGTCCTGCTCGACGGCCTCGCGCAGCGCGGGGATCAGCCCGCGTGCCTCGAGGTGGTGGGCGGCAGACCTGGGGCCACTCTTCAGGAGTTGGGAGAGGCGATGGTGGGCGCGGGTCAGTGCCTCGGAGGCGAGGCCGGGGTCGTCGAGGCGCAGCAGAGCAAGGTGGATGTCCGAGAGGACGTCATCGTGGAGAATGCGTTTGTGACGCTTGTTGAGCACCTCCAGCTCGCCCAGGCGCCTGCGGAGCAGGTCCATCAGAACCCGGGCGACCTGTTCCCCGGCGATGGCATCGAGCAGGCGCTGGCCGCAGGCACGAGCCACTTCGATTTCCTCGGCGGCGTATGGCCGACCGTCGCGGCGGGCCCCGAGGGTCAGGAGCCCGGT
Organism: uncultured Anaerolineaceae bacterium; assembly: GCA_964575425.1. Lineage (GTDB taxonomy): Bacteria > Chloroflexota > Anaerolineae > Anaerolineales > E44-bin32 > DATEAV01. Next base: position 67,750 of record CAZNRD010000010.1, read on the forward strand.
CGCGGCGTGGCTGGCCGAGGATGTCAGCGGAAGGCAGAGCGCGGGTTGCGTCTCGCCTGTGGGTGAGAGCCCGTAGCGGAGTCGATGCGGTGGATCTCCTTCCACCGTCAGTTCGGCGCTTCCAGCGCCCACTGCGTCTTCACAGAGCGCCCGCAGCAGTTGCTCTGCCTGCTGGGCGAATTCGTCGGGTGCGTCCGGACGCAGCAGACGCTGGGAGAGTTCAAGGCTGGAGATGAAGGGCAGCAGCCTGGCAAGGAATTTCTCGTGCGCGTTGTAGGACTGCCAGGTGAAAAGCGCGTATGCAGCCATACCCAGCAGGGCCAACGAGGCCAGCCCGTAGAGAGGCCGCAGCTCGAGGGCGAGGAGGAGTGTCACGTAACCTGAGGCGGCGGCCGAGGCCAGCACCACGCTGCGCCACCGGCGGAAGAAGCCCTGTCGGGGGAGCGGACGCTCGGTGAAGACCTCATAGGCGACGACGGCGCGGCCGAGCAGGATCGCGGCGGGGGCCACCAGCATCTGGGCAGCGATGTCGGCGGCCAACAGTCGGTTGACGGTCCCCGGCTCCTGGTTCAAGAGGGGAAGCGCACTGCCCACTGCCCAGGCAGCGGTGACGGCGACGATGGTCGAGGCGCCGAGCAGGCAAAGCCCAGTGCCGATCAGCCAGGGCCTGGCCTGGGCGTGCAGGCGCGACCCCTGATCGCGACGGCCGCCAGATAGGGCGGCTACGGGCGCGGTGAACCCGGCGAAGGTGAGCAAGAGGTACAGCCAGATCACAGGGCGCGACCGCGCGGCCGGAGCAGTGCCGACAAGCAGGTCGCGGTAGTTGGCGAAGGGATTGTCGATGACCAGCAGTACGAGGACCACGAAGGCGACGATAACGAAAACGAGCCAGAGGCGGCGGTGCAGGCGCAGGTGCTGCTCGGGAAGTCTAGCATAGCGGATGACGGTGGCGTACCAGCTGAGGGGAGCGCTTGTGGCCGGCAGCCAGCCCAACCTCCACCAAAACTCCATCCCGCTGCCCGAGACGGTAGGTCCTTTGCCGACGATCATGCCATGGCTAAGGAAGAAGACTGCCGCCAGCAGAAGAGCCACGCCTGCGGCGCGGCTGAAGCCCTGACCGCGCCGGGCAGCGAGCAGCGTGGTCATCCCGAGCCACAGGAGCAGGAACGCGATGAACAGCGAGAGCGAGAGAGCGAGGAGGCTGAGGTGCTCGAGATCGCCCGACATGGCAGCGGCCTAGTCCCTGGCGGCAGGGCCCTCCCCCGGCTGCCGAAGTTCCTTCCATTCGCCGCGCGCGTTGCGCACCAGCGCCCGGCCGTTCTCATCCCACATTATGAACTGCCCGGTGTTGTAGATGAGGGTCGCTCGCGTGCGGGCGACTTTTTCGTCCACAGGCGTTGCGGCCAGACCCCAGGCGGCGTAGATCTGGCCATTGGCGCGGCTGACGGCGCGTGCGTCCCTCAGCCCGAGACGGGCGGCGATCTGCTCATTGGTCAGGCCCTGGGCGACGAGCGCGATCACCTGCCGCTCCATCGGCTCCAGCACCACCAGCGGTGATTCCTCATCCTTGCGCTGGACTTCTTCCACCCGTACCTGGATTTCGGGATCGACCACGGAGGCACCGGCGACAGCCTGGCGCAAGAGCGGCACGATCATCGCCGGCAGCAGGTAGTTGCTCTTGCGGACGTAGGCGTAGTGGGTGAGGATGCCCGAGGCGAGGAAATCGCGGAAGTAGTGGTCGTCATCCTGGATTGAATAGAACACGACGGGCAGCCGGGGGAATTCGCGCCGGAGTGCGACGGCAGCCTGAACGCCGTTCAGTCTCCCACCGCGCAGCTCGACATCCATGAGCACGGCATGCGGGCTCAGGCTGAGGCCGCGCTCGACAGCTTGCTCGCCTGTGGCCGCCTGGCCGACGATGCGCACTTCGCCCGTGGCCTCCAGGCCGCTTACCAGCGCCTGGCGCAGGGCCGACTTGTCCTCGACGACCAGGGTGTCGATCACTGGCATCTCCGCGCGATCATGGTAGCCGCGCGCCCGGCCCTGGTCAAGCACGCGGGTGCACGGGGTGCGGTAGAATCCGCGGCTGTGCTCCGGGATCGGCCGGATTGGGGAGTCGCTGATGTCCGACCTGACCGCCAGGGTTGAGGTGCTACGTCGTCAGATCGCGGACGAGGTGATCAAGGCGCTGGGGATGAGGCCGAACGACTGGACGCGGGCAACCCTGGGCCGGCTTCTCTTCACCCCGACGCACCGCTTCTCGCTGGTGGCGGCCGAGTTCGACCGGCGAGTGGCCGAGGACGGGCTGGCGGAGGCGGCACGCTGGGCGCTGGCGCGGTTCCGGACGAGCGTCGAGGTCTCGTTCCGGGGACCGGTTCCCAGGCAAGGCCCGCTGCTCATCGCCGCGAACCATCCTGGCACTGTAGATGGCCTGGCAATCGCGGCCAGCGTCGGCCGGCCGGATCTCAAGATCGTTGTCAGCGGGCTGCCATTCCTGCGCAGCCTGCCGCGGACGGCGCGGCATCTGATCTACCTCACCCTCGATCCCCACGACCGTATGGCAGCCTTGCGGAGGGTAATCCGTCACCTGGAAGGGGATGGAGCTGTCTTGATCTTCCCGAGTGGGAGAGTGGATCCCGATCCGGCAGTGCTGCCGGGGGCGGAGGAAGCGCTGAAGACCTGGTCTCCCAGCACGGGACTTGTGCTGCGGACTCTGCCGCAGACTCAAGTGCTGATGGGCATGATCAGTGGAGTGCTGTCGGCGGTGCATCTGCAGAACCCGATCGCGCGCCTGCGCAAGGAGCTGCGGCAGCGGCAGCTGCTGGCGGAAATGATGCAGGTGATTCGCCAGATGTTGGCGGAGGGAGGCGAGATCCTGACTGCGCGCCTCACGTTGAGTGCCCCCATCGTCGCTGAGGAATTGATGCGGCCCGGGCAGGGAGCGCGGGAAGTCACTCAAGCCTTGATCCAGAAGGCCCAAAGTCTGCTGTGCGAGCACCTGGGCTCGGCGGGTAGGGAAGAGGGAGCCCGGGCCGAGGCGTGCTGATGCTGTGCTGGCGGGTTCAGCCGGAGCGGGTTCTCAAGGCCTCGAAGTGCTGATCAGATGGGACGGCCCGCCGGCTGAAGGGCGCGGGCCATCTCGCGGGCGGCCGCTGCCATTTGGGGTGCCAGATCGTACAGGGCAGTGCCCTTGCGGTCGGCTTCCTGGACGCGGGGATCGGATGGCAGGAAGCCGAGGACCGGCAGGCCAGGAGAACGCTCCAGGATGAAGTTGCGGTCGGTCTTGCCGCTGACCTTGCTGCCCACCAGGTGCAGCCGGGTGAGCTTGATGTCTTCGGCTAGGCCCTTGATCTGCGAGGCGGTGGCCAGGCTGCGGGCGGTGGGCTCGACGACAATGAGCATGGCGTCGACGGCATCGGCAGTGGCGCGGCCGAGGTGCTCGACGCCAGCATACATGTCGAGCAGGACGAGCTCATCCCGCCGCAGCAGAATGTGAGTCACCAGCGTGCGCAGGATGGCACTTTCGGGGCAGATGCAGCCGGCGCCACCCATCTTGACCGCGCCCAGCTCGAGCAGGCGGATGCCGCGATGGACGGCGGAGAAGCGGTCGGGCAGATCCTCGACGTGGGGGTTGAGCTTGAAGTAGCCACCGACGGTGCCGGGTTGGGCGCCGGTGCGCTCGTAGATCAGGTCCCCCATCTCGGCGATCGGGGTGAGGTTGGCGAGAAGTTGAGGGGGAAAGCCGAGCGCCGCGCCCAGGCAGGGCGAGGGATCGGCGTCAATGGCAAAGACTTTGTAGCCCAGGTCCGTGAAACTGTAGGCCAGGAGCGAGGCCAGCGTGGTCTTACCGACTCCGCCCTTGCCGGTTACGGCAATCTTCACCGCAATTCCTCATTCCCTCAGCGGCCGCCCGTGCACCGGGCGGGCTGGCGCTGCCGGTGACGGGCGGGATGGCGAGAGATGAAAGCCGCGCCCCGCAAGGCGAATGGCCGCAGGATCATAGTACGCCCCGCGCGATGAGCAGTGGCTTTGGATCGACCATGTTGCGCTCCAGGGCGGCCTGAGTGGGCATGCCAAAGGCCAGGGCCATGAGCTGGGTGAAGTACAGCGCAGGCATCTCTGGTGGCTCGGGCAGCTGAGTTTGTCGGCCGTCGAGGTTCGCATGGCACAGCGGGCAGGCGACGGCGACGACGTCGGCGCCGCGTGCCCGGGCGTTGGCCAGTATGTCGCCGCTCAACTCGAGCACCAGGTCGGTGCGGGTGAGAGAGAGCGAGGCCCCGCAGCAGGCCACCTTCCGGTCCCAATCAACCACGGTGGCCCCGAGGGCGCCCATCAGGCGGTCGACCGTGTCGGGATACTCGGCGCGCTCGGCCCCGGTGACGCTCGGCGGGCGTGTCAGCAAGCAGCCGTAGTAGCAGGCGACCTTGAGGCCCGTCAGCGGCTTTGTCACCTGAGCGGCCACCTTCTCGAGCCCGATTCGATTGACGATCACATTGGGCAGTGAGGTGATGGCCACTTGGCCAGCATAGCTGTAGCCCAGCTCGTGCTCCAGCTCCTGTTTGAGGTCCGGGTCGAGCCTCAGGTCGCGCGCGGCGGCGCGGAAACGGTTGTAACAGGCGGCGCAGGGCAAGGTGACCTCGCTCAAGCCTTCCTGCTCAAAGAGAATCAGGCTCTGCAGCGGCAGGCGGGTGGCCAGGCGGTGGTCCACCCGATGGGCGGGGGTGGAGCCGCAGCACACCCAGCCCTCCGGTTCGATCGTGCGCAGGCCGAGTGCCTCGAGGACGGCGCGCGTCGAGCGATCGAATTCCTTGGCCAGAGAGTGCAAGGAGCATCCCGGGAAGTAGCCGATTTCGTTGGGCGGGCGGGAGGCCGGGGCGATAGGTGTCTTGCGGCGGGGCTTGCGCACCACCTCCGGCAGCAGGCGGATCTTGTTGCGCTTGAACATACCCACGCCAAGCCCGATATCTTTGAGGGGCTGCAGCGTGCGCACGTTCATCTCGGCGATCAGGCCCAGTTCGTAGGATCGCCCCAGGATGTCGACATCGCGCAGAAAGACCTTGTTGAACAGCGCGATTTCGGGAACGGCTGGTTTGACGCCGCGCGCTAACGCCTCGCTGACGATGCAGTCCATCACGCGGGCGACGTCGATGCCCTGCGGGCAGCGGGTGGTGCACGTCTGGCAGCTGGCACACAGCCACGGGGTGCGGCTGGCGAAGATCTCCTCCTCCAGCCCGAGCTGTGCGGCGCGCATGACCTGATTGGGCACCAGATCGAAGTGCTCGGCCAGTGGGCACCCGGACGTGCACTTGACGCACTGGTAGCACAGGTAGACATTCTCGCCGGTGGTCTTGCGGATGCGTTCGGCCAGGGCGGTGCTCAGTCTTGTTTGCATGTTCCCCTCATCAGGCCGAAGCCCCGCTGGGCGCGGTGGACAGCGGCGCAGGTTCGGGGCGCGGGTAGAGCCCGGCGCCCTCCACGATGGGACGGACCGCCTCCTCCCACTCGATGGCCATGATGTGCACGCCGGCGACCCCTTCGATCTGCCGCAGCTGCTGGATGAGCTCGATGGCGATGCGAATGCCTTCCTGGCGGAAGGCCTCTGCCCGCCCCTTCTTGTCGTCTTTGTCGATCCCTTCGGCGGCAGCAACCATGCGGTCGACGACGGAATTGGGAACATCAAGCCCTGGCACCTCGTCGCGCATGTGCTTGGCCATGCCCGGGGATTTCAGCGGGCCGATGCCCGCCAGGATGAACAGTTGCTGATGCAGGCCGAGCTCGCGCACCTTCTCCATAAAGGCGGCGAAGCGGTCGATGTTGTAGATCAGCTGCGTCTGGATGAAGTCCGCTCCCGCCTTGGCCTTCTTGCCCAGGCGCAGCGCCCGCCACTCGAAGGGATCGGCGAAGGGGTTGGCGGCAGCGCCGACGAAGAACCGGGGTTCGGCCCCCTTGACCTCGTCGCCACACAGGAAACGCCGCTGATCCCGCAGCGCGGCCACCATCTGGATCAGCTGGATGGAATCGAGGTCGTGGACGTTCTTGGCGCCGGGGTGGTTCCCGAAGGACTGGTGATCGCCGGTGAGGCACAGCACGTTGCGCAGCCCCAGTGCATAGGCGCCCAGCAGATCGGACTGCATGGCCAGGCGGTTGCGGTCGCGGCAGGTCATCTGGATGACCGGCTCCAGCCCCTCCTGCAGGGCGATGGCGCCGGCGCCGATGCTCGACATGCGCACGATGGCCGTCTGGTTGTCGGTGATGTTGACGGCGTCGGCGACGCCCTTCAGGAGTTTGGCCTTGCGGCGGATGACCTCGCCGTCGGCGCTCTGCGGCGGGCCGAGTTCGGCGGTGACGGCAAAGTGGCCGGCGCGCAGGATGCGCTCGAGCCGGGAGCCAGACTTGAAGCCGTTGGTGCTGTTGGTGATGTGGTCCATCCTCTTCCCTCCGCCTCACTCGGCGGCCTCGGCCGCCAAGCGCAGGTCCTCGCGCGTGATCCGCCGCGGGCCGCCGTCACGGCTGGTGGACCAGTCCTTGGCCGGCTGGATTTCCATCAGCAGGTGCAGGCGGTTCTGCGCCTTGAGGCGATCGTAGATGAGCTGCCACGCGCACGGCGTGTCGCGGCCAATCTCGCACTTCCCGTTCTGCGATCCGCCGCACGGGCCGTTGAGAAGCTGCTTGGCGCAGCGGGCGATGGGGCAGACGCCGCCCGTCAGACCCAGGATGCACGAGCCGCAGGCGGCGCAGCGCTCCTCCCATACGCCCTGTTCGACGGGCAGCCCCATGAAGGTCGTGTTCACGCCGGGCACGACAACCGCATCGGGGAAGCGCTCGGCCAGAGCCTGGACGCCGACGCCGCAGCCCAGCGACAGCACGACATCGGCCTGGCGCGCCTGATCGGCGATCGGGTCGATGTACTCCCACTCGCACTGTCGCTGCACGGAGATGTGGGTCACGTCCTTGGGCTTGCCATCGAGGCGCGTCGCCATGCGCAGGCTCGACGCCAGGATGCCGGCTTCCTTCTCGCCGCCCGCGAAACAGACCGTCACGCAGGTGCCGCAGCCCACGACGAGCACCTTCCTGGCGTCGGCGATCAGGCCCTTGATCTCTTCCAGTGGCTTCTGTTCGGCTACGATCATCCCGTCCTCTCCTGCCGGCAGCAGAAGTATGCCGCCGGCCGCTTCTCCCTATCCTCCGTGTCCGTCCCGCAGGGGGCTCGGCCCGATCGAGCGAATGCGCTCGACCATGCCGTCGGCTGGCCTAGCCCAACCACATCGATCGTTGCCCGCCGCGTCGTCCCCGTCTTGCCGAGCTGGACTCGCTTCTCGAGCGACACCTTGCCGCTGAGCACGAGGTAGAAGTGCTGCGCGGGCGAGCCTTCAGAGAACACCAGCGCGCTCTCCGGGTAGTCTTCCAGGCGCGGCATCGAGGCAATGGTCTCCAGTGGATCCTCGGGCAGGCCCGCCAGGAGGGGAAAACCCTTCAGGGTATCAGCCGAGACGGTCATCGGTCTTCCCGTGGTCCGCATCCAGCCCGGCGCTGTCGGCCGGGCGCCTGACCTCCCGGAGCGGGTTGGGGCCAAGCCGCTGGATCTCGGCCGTGATCTCGGCGGCGGCAAAGGCGAACTGGCCTCCCATGGCAGAGGAAAGGTTGATCATTTGCAGCCGCTGCCCTTCGAGGCCGATCTGCACCAGCAGCGCCCTCGTCCGTTCCATTCTCCGCCGTGCGTTGACATTACCTTCCAGGTAATGACAGTCGCCCGGCAGTCAACCCGCCACCAGCACGCCGTCGACGCCGCGCTCGAAGGCGTGCAGGATGTGCAGGATGTCCACCCGACCCGAACATGGCACCTCGATCACCTTGATCGCCGGCGGATACTGGAGGCGCAGGCTGCCGGCCAGGTCGGCGGCGTTGTAGGCGCAGTGCGTGCAGCAGAAGGCCACGATCTGAGGTTCAAACTCGGGCATTGTTGGCTCCCAGGCTGGCCATGAGGGCGTCGAGCTTCACCATCAGTTGATCGTCTGCGAAGTGAGCCAGGCGGATGGCCTTAGCCGGGCACTCGGCGACGCACGAGCCGCAGCCGCGGCAGATGGTGGGCTCGATGAACGCCGCTCCTGCCACGCCACCCGCGCCGACGGCGTCGGGGACGATGCGCGGGACATCAAAGGGGCACACGCGCACACACGTGAGGCAGCCAACGCACCCGGCGGTGTCGACCTCGGCCACCACGCCCCCCACTGTCAGTGACGTCTGAGAGAGAACCCGGGCGGCGCGCGACGCTGCCGCCTGGGCCTGCACAATTGCCTCATCCATCAGCTTCGGATAGTGCGCCAGCCCGGCCATGAAAATACCGTCGGTGGCGAAATCCACCGGGCGCAGCTTGACATGGGCCTCGAGGAAGAACCCATCGGCATCGACGGGGATCTTCAAAGCCGTGGACAAGGCGCGTGCGCCTTCCGAGGGCACGGCCGGCATGCTCAGGACCAGGAGATCAGGGGAGAGCGCGAGGCGCACGCCAAGCTGCGGCTCGAGCACCGCGATGCGCAGCCGTTCGCCTTCGGCCGTCACCTGAGGCTGGTTGGCGCCATCGTAGCGCACGAACAGGACGCCGGCACGGCGGGCATCGGTATACAGGTCCTCCTTGAAGCCGTAGGTCCGGATGTCCTTGTAGAGGACCGTGACGCGGGCGTCCGAGTTCAGGCGTTTGAGGTGCAGCGCGTTTTTCAGGGCCGTGGTGCAGCAAATGCGGCCGCAGTAGCGTTCCGCTGGCCCGACGCACAGCAGGAAGGCCGCTTCGTCGGGTAGCCGCTCGCCGAGGTCGCGCCATAGGGCAGGGGCCGGGCCGTCCCCTGACACCAGGCGATGCTCGGCCAGAGCGAGCAGCGCCTCGAATTCCAGTCCGGTTACCACGCGCCGATGCTTTCCGTAGAAGTGCTCCGGCCCGCGATATTCCTGCGCACCGCTGGCCACCACTGTTGCTCCGTGGCGAAGCTCGACGGTGGAGCCGTCGGTGGCGCGCAGGGTGGTGGTGAAGTTGCCGACAAAGCCTGTGGAATGAAGCAGCTCGTGCTCCAGGTGGAGGTGAATGCGGGGCTCGCGTTCGACGCGGCGCACCAGGTCGGCCAGATAGGCCTGCGGGTCTTCGCCCGCCAGGCTAGTGAATACGTGATGCAGGTTGCCGCCCAGGCGCGGCTGGCGCTCGACCAGATGGACCTCGAAGCCGCCTTCGGCGAGCGACAGTGCCGCTGTCATCCCGGCCAGGCCGCCGCCAATCACCAACGCCCCTGGCGTGATCGGCATCTCGGAGGTGCGCAGCGGCTCAAGCCTCTGCACGCGCGCGACTGCCATCTGCACCAGCTGCTTGGCCTTGTTCGTGGCCGCCTCCCGGTCATGGGAGTGCACCCAGGAGCACTGGTTGCGGATGTTGGCCATGTCGAACAGGCCCGGGTTCAGGCCGGCGCCGCGGATGCAGTCCTGGAACAGCGGTGCGTGGGTGCGGGGTGTGCACGAGGCCACCACGACGCGGTTGAGACCGAGTTCCTTCACCTTCTCGGTGATGCGAGCAATGCTGTCCTGGGAACAGGTGTAGAGGTTGTTTTCGGCATGGACGACGCCCGGCAGGCACCGGGCGAATTCGGTCACTTCAGAGACATCGAGGAAGCCGCCGATGTTCGAGCCGCAGTGACAGACGAACACACCCACCCGCGGCTCCTCGGCTCTGATGTCGCGCTCAGGCGGGAATACTGCCCGGCGGCTGAGCGTGTGGCGGGCTTGAGCCAGCAGGCCCGCCGCCCGCGCCGCAGCCGCGCTGGCCTCGACCACCGACTCCGGGATGTCCTTGGGCTCGCGGAATGGCCCGGCAACGTAGATGCCCGGCCGGCTGGTCTCGAGGGGATTGAAAAGGACGGTGTGGCAGAAGCCGTACTCATCGAGCTCGATGCCCAGGGTCCGTGCCAGCTGACGGACCGTGTCGGAGATCTCCATGCCCACCGACAACACGATGAGGTCGGGGAATTCCTCCGCGATCGGGGACATGGCGGCAGAAGTCGCCTCCAGCGCGCCGCGTTCGGGCTTGTAGCGGACGATCAGGTTCCCCGTCTTTGGGTCCTCGCGCACCTCGGAGATGCGGCAGCGTGTGTAGTCAATGCCGTACTGCCGTCGGGCGCGCTGGTAGTAGGCCTCGTAGCCCTTGCTGAAGGCGCGCATGTCCATCATGAAGACATGGACCGAGGTCTGCGGGTCGTGTTCCTTGGCCATCACCGCTTCTTTGGCGGCGTACATGCAGCACACGGCGGAGCAGTAGTCGTGGCTCTGATCGCGCGAGCCGACGCACTGCAGGAAAGCAATACGCCGGGCTGGCTTGCCATCGGACGGACGCACGACATGGCCATTGGTGGGCCCCGAGGCCGAGAGCAGGCGCTCGAACTGCATGGCGGTGACGACGTTGCGGTAGCGGCCCAGGCCGTATTCCTCGGACAACTCGGCGCGGTAGAGGTGATAGCCCGGTGCCAGGATGACCGCGCCCACCCGCACCTGCTCCTCCTGCGCCACCATGTCGTGGTCGATGGCATTGGCCTGGCACTTGTAGTAGCACGACAGGCATTCGGAGCAGATAGCGCACGCCAGGCAGCGCGCCGCCTCTGCCTGGGCCAGCTCATCGGTGTAGCCGCGCGCAACCTCGTCGAAGTTCTGTCGGCGGGCCTCGGGTGGGAGTTCGGGCATTGGAACCCGGCCGCCGCGCCGCGCCACGCCGCGCTCGAGTCTGTCATGCGCCTCGGCAGGCGTCATCTTCGCCACCGGCAGCTCGGGCCTGGGCCGCGGCTCGAGGTCCTCGCCGCGCAGGTAGCGGTGGATGCTGGAGGCAGCCTTATGGCCGGAGGCCACGGCTTCGATGACGAAAGCCGTGCCCGAGACGCTGTCGCCGGCGGCGAACACGCCGGGTCGCGTGGCGGCCATGGTGTTGGGGTTGATGGCAATGGTCCGCTGACGGGTGATGCCCACCCCGGCGTCCTCGGGGATGAAGGCCAGGCCAGCGCGCTGGCCAACGGAGAAAATGACGCTATCGGCCTCGAGCACATGTTCCGAGCCCGGGATGGTCTCCACGGTCAGCCGCCCCTCGTGGTCGAAGGTGAACGACTTGACCAGGGCGCATTCGACGCCGGCGGCGCGCCCTCCGCCGTCGCTGATGACCCGCAGGAAGGTGCGGCCTGGGTGGATGGTGACTGCTTCGGTCTCGGCAGCCTCGGCCTCCCACGGGTGGCAGAGCATTCTGTCCCTCGGCTCCAGACAGGCCAGGTGGACTTCTGAGCCGAGGCGCACTGCGGTGCGGGCGACGTCGATGGCGACATTGCCGCCCCCAAGGACAAGGACGCGCTTTCCCAATGCGGGCGGCTTGCCGAGGCGCACGTCACGCAGGAAGTGCGTGTTGATCAACACGCCGGGCAGATCGGCTCCGGGGATCGGCAGCCGGACGCCCTCGTGGGCGCCAACGGCGATCAGCACGGCGGCGAAGCCTTCGTCGAAGACCTGATCCAGATCGCTAACGCACGTATTGAGGCGCAGGTCAATGCCCAGGTCGAGGATGTCGGCGATCTCACGCTCGATGATGGCTGCTGGCAGGCGGTATTCGGGAACACCCACGCGCAGCATCCCGCCCGCTACCGGCAGGGCCTCGAAGACGGTCACCGGGTAGCCCAGCCTGGCCAAATCCTGGGCTGCGGTCAGGCCGCACGGACCGGCGCCGATGATGGCGACGCGCTCGTTGTACTTGCGTTCCGCTGGCGGCACCGGCTGGCGTGGCTCGGCGTAGACCTTATCGGTGACGAAGCGCTTGAGGGCATGGATGTTGACCGGTTCGTCGACCAGGCTGCGATTGCAGGCATCCTCGCAGCGGTGATTGCAGATGCGGCCGCAGATGCCGGGGAACGGGTTGTCTTCCCTGATGACGCGCAGGGCATCGGCGTAGCGGCCCTCGCGGATCAGGGCGATGTAGCCCTGCGCGCGCTGCCCCGCCGGGCAGGCATCGCGGCATGGAGAGATGCCCAGCTTGGCGATGGCGTAGGCATTGGGGACGGCCTGCGGGTAGAGCTTGTAGGCGGCGTGGCGCTGCGATAAGCCTTCGTTGAACGGGTCGGAGATGATGACGGGGCAGACCTGTGCGCAGTCGCCGCAGCCGACGCACTTGGTGGCGTCGATGTAGCGGGGTTTGCGCCGGAGGGTGACGGTGAAGTCACCGGCCTGGCCCTCGATGCAGACCACCTCACAGTCGACGCGCAGGTCGATGTTGAGGTGCCGCCCGGTCTCCACCAGCTTGGGGCTGATGGTGCACATGGCGCAGTCGTTGGTGGGGAAGGTCTTGTCGAGCTGGGCCATGTGTCCGCCGATGGCGGACTCTTTTTCGACCAGATAGACGCGGTAGCCCTGCTCCGCCAGGTCGAGGCTGGCCTGCATGCCGGCAATGCCGGCGCCGACAACCATGACCGCCCCGACGGGGGAGGGCATCCCGTTCGCGACCACGGCCTGTGTCCGGACGACCTCGCTCACCCCGGCCCCTCTCCCACAACCCGAATCATTCCCGCGGGCCTACGGCCCGCGCTGCTGCAAGCCTCACCGCCCGTTCCCCATCATAGGTTGTGTAAGAAAGGGCGTTCCAGTGCCGGATGTCACCGCCGGAGGGGAGAAACTTCATCCGCATTGATGGGTAAATGACTTGACCTCCGGCCTCGGGGAGAGGATTCTCAGGCTGGCGACGCGCGGCGGAGCGGGTTGGGGCCAAGCTTCTGCGCGCGCTCGGTCATCTCCCGCGCGATCTGGGCAAAGGTAGCCCCCATGCCGCCTGAGAGGAAGAACATCTCCAGGCGCTCCGGCTCCAGTCCGATGCTGGAGAGGATACTTTTGGCTCGCTCGACGCGGGCCCGGCCGCGCTCGTTGCCGCGCACATGGTGGCAGTTGCCCAGGCTGCATCCGACGACGAAGACAGCGTCCGCTCCGTGTTCGAAGGCCTCCAGCAGATATTGGATGTCGGTCTTCCCGGTGCATGGCAGGCGCACAAGCTTGACGCTGGCCGGGTACTCCTGGCGCAGAGCGCCAGCCGTGTCGGCGGCGGCGTAGCCGCAGTAGTTGCAGGCGAAAGCCGTGATCTCCGGCATAAAAGCCGCTGGCGGTTTCATAGGCTGTGCCTCGTTTGCATGTGGAGCGCGTGCTGGCTGCAGGCGGTGGTGCACGTGCCGCATCCCGTGCAGGCCCAGGTGTCGATCAGGATCGTGTCTTGGCCCGTGGCCCAGAGCAGGGCGCCGACGGCGCAGTGCGGCAGGCATTCGCGGCACGTGATGCAGCGGTCTTTCATCAGCTCGACGACGAGATCCACTCCAATGCGCTGCATGGACTCTCCGTGCGGCCGCCGCCTTCTCCGTCAGGGATGGACAGCCAGTATCCTGGGCACTTCCCATGCGCCGAGCGCAGCGCACACCTGCTCATCGCGATAGTGCTCGAGCTGGATCGCTCGTGCCGGGCACTCCCCGGTGCATGTGCCGCAGCCCTGGCAGCGGGCGGGGTCGATCCAGGCCGAACCGCCAAGGTTGCCGATGCCGGGCTGGTCGGCGCGGATCTGCGGGATACTGAAGGGACAGGTGCGAGCGCAGGTCAGGCAGCCGGTGCAGCGCTCCGATTCGACGACGGCGACGACGCCGCCCACCTGTATTGTCGGCCGCGTCAGGATGGTCAGGGCCCGTCCGGCGCAAGCCAGCGCGTGGGTGATGCACTCCTCAATGAACTTCGGATAGTGAGCCATGCCGGCCAGGAACAGGCCGTTGTCGGCGAATTCCATCGGCCGCATCTTCAGGTGCGCTTCCAGGAAGAAGCCCTCGGCCGACAGCGGGACGCCGATAAGCTCGGCCAGCTGCCAAGTCTCGGGTTCAGGCTCGATGGCCATGCTCAGGGCCAGCAGATCGGGCTCGAAGACCAACGTCCGGCCGAAGACGTGCTCGTGTGCCTCCACCACCAGCGTCTGGCGTGCGCCGCGCCGCTCGAGGCGCACCCGGGGCAGATCGCTGTCGGTGTAGCGGACGAAGAGCACACCGCGGCGACGGGCATCGAGGTAGTACTGTTCACGGAAGCCGTAGGTGATGATGTTCCTATAGAGCACCACCACCTGGCACTCGGGGTTGAGCATCTTCAGGCGGACGGCGTTCTTGATGGTGTTGGTGCAGCAGATGCGTGAGCAATACTCAACCTTGTCTTCGTCCTGCACGCACTGGATCATCACGACCGACTTCAGGCGCCCCGCCCGGTCGGGTTGATGCGCCAGGATTTCCTCCAAGGCGGACTGAGGGATGACGCGCGGATCCTGTCCTAGCAAGTTGCGCGGGGCGCGCGATTCCACCCCACCGGTGGCCAGGAGCGTGACGCTGTGCCGCACTTCGTGGTCAACGGCCGTGCCGCTGCCGGCCTCGGTGCGAAGGACGGAGCGGAAATCGCCCACGCTGCCGGTGTGGGCGACGAGCTGGCTGCGCAGGTAGAGGCGGATGCGCTCATGCCCGACGACGCGATTGACCAGGTCGCGCTGCAGGCGCTGGGGATTCTCGCCTTCGGCGACATAGTAGATGTGGTGCAGGTTGCCTCCCAGCTCGCCGCGCTTCTCGACCAGGTGCACCTCGAAGCCGGCGTCGGCGATCGCCAGGGCCGCCGTCATCCCCGAGACGCCGCCGCCCACGATCAGTGCTGAGCGGGCCGGCTGGCGCTCGTGCTTGAGTACTGGCCGCGCCAGCCGCAGCCGCTCCACGCCCAAGCGCACGAGCTCGGCCGCCTTGCGCGTGGCCCCCGCCGCGTCGCCGGCATGGACCCAGGCGCAGTGCTCGCGCAGGTTGACGACTTCGAGCAGGTACGGATTGATGCCCACAGACGCAAGCAGGCGCTGGAAGAGGGGTTCGTGCGTGCGCGGCGTGCAGGCGCCGACGAGCAGGCGATCGAGGTTGTGCGAGCGCAGCAGCTCGCTCAGCCGCTGCTGCCCTTCGGGGAAGCAGGCCAATGGCATGGTTTCCACGACCCGCACGCCAGGGAGAGCGGAGGCGAACTCGGCGACCGCCTGCAGGTCGATGGTGCGGCTGATCTCACCCTGACAGCCGCAGAGCACCACACCGACAGAGGGCCGGTCCGGTTGGGGCGGGCGCTGAGCGGGCATGGTTTCGGCGGTGACGAAGGGGTGAGCGCGCGTGAAGTGGTGCTGGCCGAGGCGATCGCGCATCAGGCGCATGGCCTCGGCGGCCGCCCCGGAGGCATCAAGGATGGTCTCGGCGATCTCCTTGGGGGAGGCGAAAGCCCCGCAGACAAAGACGCCGGGGCGTGAGGAGGCCAGCGGTGCGTACTTGTCCGTCTTGCAGAAGCCATACTCGTTGAGTTCGATGCCCAGGGTGCGGGCGATCTCGATGGCCTTGGCGGGTGGGCGGATGCCCACTGCCAGGACGACCATGTCGAAGCGCTCCTCGCACAGCGGGCCCTGGCCAGGAGCGGCTTCGTCGTGCTCGCGGCCGGAGGGATAACGCAGGAGGATCTCGCCGGTGGCCGGATCCTCCTCGATGCCGGAGATGCGGCAGCGGGTGTAGCGGATGCCGTAGTCGCGCTTGGCCTGCTGATAGTAGTGGTTGTACTCCTTGTTGAAGGCGCGCTCGTCCATGGTGAAGACCTGGCACTCCACCTCGGGACTGCGCTGCTTGGCCAGGATGGCTTCCTTGGTGGCATACATGCAGCAGATGGATGAGCAGTAGGGATTGTGCTGGTCGCGCGATCCGATGCACTGGAGCCAGGCAATGCGGCGCGGCACGCGGCCGTCGGAGGGGCAGCGCACAATGCCCTCGGTTGGGCCGGAGCGCGACGCCAATCGTTCATACTGCATCGAGGTGATGACGTTGGGGATGCGGCCGAAGCCAAGCTCGGGCAGCTGAGTCGGATTGTAGGGCTCGAAGCCGATGGCGAGGATGATGGCCCCGACGCGGAGTTCGGATCGGCGGGGGAGTGCCCCGAGGTCCACCGCGCCCGTGGGGCAGGCCTCCACGCACTTGCGGCACTCCTCGCAGGTCGAGGCCTTGGCCAACATGTAGTAGGCGTTGGGCGCCGAGCGCGGCGCCGACTTGTCAATCACCTTGCGCATGCTGAGCCCGAGCTGGAAGCCGCTCGGCCGCGACTCGGGGCAGACCTCGGCGCAGTGCGCGCAGTTCGTGCAGCGGCGTGGGTCAACGTACTGGGGATGTTGCTCCACCAAGACGCGGAAGTCCCCTGCCTGGCCCTCGACGCCCAGCAGGTCGGTGGAGGTGAGCAGGGTGATGTTCGGGTGGAGGTTGTGGTCGAGCAGGGCGGGGCTGATGGTCGGGCGGGTGCAGCCGAAGCCGTGATCGGAGGTGCCGCGGCACAAGACGCAGTCATGGGTGGGGAACATGAAGCCGAGCTGCGCCACGCGCCCACCGAGGGCAGGGCTGGTTTCCAGCAGGTAGGCGTGGATGCCCGCTTCGGCCAGATCGATGGCGGCGCGCATCCCACCCACACCGCCGCCGATGACGAGAACGCCCCCGGGTTCCAGACGCTCCACCGTGGAGGGACCTTCAACGCGTGAGTTCTGCACAGCATCCTGGCCTTCGCCTTGCTTCACCTGTGCGCGGCTTCAGCGCGGAGGCGAAGCAGGGACGATGAAATGGTCACACTGCGATTCAGCCCGATGGTAGGTGCGGACGTCAGCCGCCCACAGTGCCGGAAGTCACCGGAGATAGGGGACAATCTTCATCGGAGGTGGGAGAACCAGGAAACCGCGATCAGTGCGAGAAACATGTCGCACCCTGTAGAATCGTGGGCTGGCTCAACCCGGTCGCGGCCAGCGCAGCCATCGCCGCATGTTCGTCTGAACCTTGCCCGGGACGCCCACGGCGATGACGGTGATGTTGTCGAACCCGCCGCGCCGGCGCGCCAGATACACCAGGCGCTCGGCTGCCTCTTCCAGCGTGGATCGGCGCAGGGCCGATCGGATGTCACGGTCGCCCACGAGATCAGTCAGGCCGTCGGTGCACAGAAGCAGCCGGTCGCCGGGGAGGAGGATCAGCCCCTGGTTGGAGGTCGACTGCTCGTCGTCTTCCTCGGGCGACAGGCGGAGCCGGAAATCCGGCACCGGTGGTTCCTGGCCTCCCAGATGGCGGCGGAGGACATGCGCGTTCGGATGGCGGCGGGCCAGGGAAGACGGTATGAGGCGATGCTCAATGGCTTCCTGCACCCAGGTGTGATCGATGGTCAGCTGCTGCAGCCGACTCAGGCGAAGCATGTAGATTCGGCTGTCGCCCACAGAGACCGTGTACAGGCGATTGCCGATTGCCCAGGCCGCGCTCAGAGTCGAGCCCATGCCCTCCCGATCGGGGGATTCCAGCGAGGCGGCGCTTACAGCACGAGAGGCATCGCCCACGGCCGCCTGAAGTGCAGCAACGGGATCGCCCTGTTGATAGGCCGAGAGCGACGAGAGAAAGGTCTCGAGGGCCAGTTCGGCGGCCACTTCGCCCGCCTGATGCCCGCCGATGCCATCGGCCACCGCGGCCAACGTCACCGGGCTGCCATCGGCCTCGAGGCGAAACCCGCGGACCGCGCAGCGGTCTTCGTTGTTCTTCCCGGTCTCGCCCGGATGGGACAGGGCGGCGAACGTGAGATGAGTCGATAGGTCAGGAATCACCGCCAGCCTCCTCGAGGTGGGCCTCGGCCGTCCGGACTTGGATGGGCTTTGGCGCAGGGGGCGAGGCGAGGCGGAAGCGGAAGGAGGCCCTGCCGACATGCACCAGGTCCCCATGCTGGAGCCGCTGGCCCTCGGCGGTGACAGGCTCGTAGTTGACCCATGTCCCGGAGACAGATCCCTGGTCTCGGATCTGGTAATCGCCGTCTGCCAGGCGGATGATGCGCGCGTGCAGCCGAGCGACCGAGGGATCGTCCAGGACGATCAAGGAGACTGAAGGGTCGCGCCCCAACGTCACGTCGAGACCGGTGAGGGGGATTGGCCCAGGGGTTGACTCGAGCTCCAGCGGGTGAAGGTAGGCCTCGGGATCCTGGAGCGCCTCAGGAGGCTGAAGCGAGGCGCGCACCAATCCGGGTCGGCGAGCTGTTCCCGCCGTGGAGCCCGTCCGGGCCTGGGGGTTTTGGCGCGGGGGGATCAGCCAGCGCACGGCAATGGCGATGCCGAGCACGAGGAGGCCAGCCGCCGCCAGGAGCGGGACCAGCGCTGGCCGCAGCGCCGCCAGCCCGCGGCGCGGTTCGGCCAGCTCGACGCTGATCTTGAAGGGCGGTGAGGTGCCGACCAGGCCGAGGGCATCTTCAACCTCGATCGATAAGACATGCGCGGCGGACTCATCGTAGCCGGTGAGGTCCCACAGCAGTTCGTCGTAGGGAGGCGTCAGGCGTTCGGCGGCCACCTCGCCATCGACGATCAGCCGGACGGCGGCAATCATGCGCTCGTGTCGATCGGGGTAGGTGACGAGCACGCGCAGTGGCTGCTGTGTCGGCTGCCACTGTGTCGGGAGCAGCCTCGGATCATCACTCCGGCGCAGGATGACATCGGGCGGATCGACTACTGCCACCTCGGGCGGCAGGACCTCTACGTGGAAGGGAACTTCGTTGGAAGGGATGGTGACCTCGCCGCTCACCACCTGCAGCAGGACGTTGTGCCTGCCCGAGGTGCTGGCGCGTGAGGTGTACGACAGCTGATACTGCATGCGCTGCTCGAGGATCTTCTCGCCCAGCGCCTCCAGGCCCTGAGTGGGATCGAAGAGCAGCAGTTCCCCGCCCGTTTCGGAGGCAAGCCGACGCAGGTTGTCTGCCTCGGGCAGCGTCAGGGCCTCGGCCGGTGCCGCCAGGATCGGGTAGATCGCCGTGCCGGTCTCCCGTGCTCGAGCGATGGCGTTGATGAGTGAGGCCTCGCGACCGGCTTCGATCCATGGGGTGAAGAACAGCAGGAAGCTGCGCATGCCGTGCCGCGGCGGTGGATCGGAGACGAAGTCGATGGCTTGCAGCAGCAAGTCGTAGTCGCTGATGGACGGGGCGTAGGTTGGCTGGTGGGAGCGAAGATGGGAGGCGAGCTCGGCGCTGGACGGGCCGTGCGCGACGAGCGTGCCGTCGGCGGTCACCAGCGTCAGGTCATCGGCGGCGAAGGTGGTGGCGGCGGAGTGGCGCCACCAGGCGAGAAGGGCCTGCCGGAGGTAATCGTAGCGGGTCCGGCCGGTGGCGTCGCGGAAACGAAGGCCGCGGCCGGAGTTCAGGACGAAGACCTGGCGCGTCCCGACCATGACCTCGCGCGCCACCACCTGGGGCAGGGTGGCCCCGTCCTCCACGACCTGGAATGCGCCCGAAGGCAGCGATGGCAGCCGGCGGCCACTGGCGTCCAGCACCGATGCGTACAGGGTGACCTGGGGGAAGCTGTCGACGATCGGCGGCGAGAGCCGCACGCTGACGCCTTCCTCGGCCCGGGCCGGAACAACCGACGCCGCGACCAGCCCCAACCAAAGTCCAAGCGCCGCCCGGCGCAGGCGGAAGCGCCAAGCCATGCTGTCATTCTAACATGCGCTCCGCAACGCTGGGCGGTTTGCAGTCAGCTTACAAAGCAGCCGCAGAGCCCGGTCTTGGGGATATCATGATGTTGGGCATCGGTCCGCGCTGGCGAGGAAGGACGATGCGCACCGAGATGGATGGGTCTATGAACGAGATCGGCACGGCCAGCGGACTCCAAGGCACAGGCCCGACCAGGGCTGAGGCCCTCGTGCGCTGGGCGCTCCTCGTCGGGTTCGTAGCCGTGCTGCTGACGGAGGCCTGGCTGCTCTGGCGTGCCTGGGAACAGCTCTTCTGAGAGCCCGACTCAGGCGCCAATCGGCCTCCCTTCTGCTTGCTGGCCTCGAGGTCCCTGGATTCTTCTCCAGGCGCACCTCTTGAGCCTCCCTCCGGCTGACCCTCCCGCGGTTTCCCCTGCCGTCGGGAGGGTCGACCTTAACGCCGCGACGACGGGGAGGTCAACCCGCGGCCGCGCCGCCCAGGCTGGCCTGGTAGAGGCAATAGGCCTCTTCGACCGTGCGGATCTCCCACGCGCTCTCCAGGGGCAGGTCCACTCCCAACTCTTCAAGGCGTAGCATCATCGAGGCCAGGGCCAGGGAGTCGACCTGCAAATCCTGGACGAGGTCCGCTTCGGGCAGCAGCTGATCTTTGGGAAGCATCAGCTCTTCGGCGAGGATGGCGCGGAATTCCTCAAAGGTCAGCCTGCGCTGTGGGGATTGGGTCATGGCTCTCTGACTCCTTGAGGGCGAGTTGACGCAGGTCGGTCTTGCGCGGCTTGCCGGTGGACGTTCGCGGCAGGTCCGGCACGAACCGGATCCGCTGCGGGATTTCGCCTGGTTCGAGTTCGGCACGGCAGTGTTCCATGAGGTCGGCCTCGCGCAGCGTGGCGCCGGGTTCGGGGACGACGAAGGCCCACACGCTCTCGCCGAGGAGGGGGTCGGGGACGCCGACCACGGCCGCCTCGCGCACGCCCGGGATCGCCGCCAGGACGTGCTCGATGCGAGCGGGATAGATGTTCTGTCCGCCGCGGATGATGACGTCCTTCTTGCGGCCGACGATGCGCAGGTAGCCGTGCTCGTCGATCATCGCCAGATCGCCCGTGTACAGCCAGCCGGCTTCGTCGATGGGGGTGCCGCCGTCCTCGGTGTGGCCGAAGTAGCCGAGCATGACACTGTCGCTGCGGCAGGCCAGCTCGCCAACGACGCCGGGAGGGACGGGGCGGCGCTGCTCGTCGACGATGCGGATTTCCATCCCGGGCATTGCCTGGCCCACGGTCTCGGCCTGGCGGGTTGCGGAGTCTTCCAGACCCGTGGCGGCGACGCCGCCGCCGAGTTCCGTCATGCCAAATCCGATGTGCACCGCGCAGCCAAATCGGTTCTGAATCTGGCGTGCCAGTTCAGGTGGACAGGGGGCGGAACCGGTGGCGCAGATGAGCAGCGATGAGAGCCGGTGGAGGCCGAACTCGCGGGCCGCCAGCAGGACCTGGTAGCTGAAGGGCGTGCCAACCAGAACCGTCACCCGATGACGTTCGATGGCATCGAGCACGCGCGCCGGATGGAACCGGGGCAGGAGCACCAGGCAGTCGCCCATCAGCAGGGCCTGCAGCATCGCCTCGAGCCCCGAGATGGTGTGCAGCGGCATCGTTGATAGCATCACCTGCGGCCGGCCCGCTGCCCGGAGGAGGCGCAGGCCGTAGCGCAAGAGGACGCGCACCCATCGGCGCAAGCGGGCTGGCGCCGGAATGGGCAGGGTCCACATTTCGCGCAGCCTGAGGCTGGCCACGACCGGCGAGATCAGGCTGCGGTGGCTGTGCATCACTCCCTTGGGACGTCCGGTCGTGCCCGAGGTATAGACGATGGCTAACAGGTCCTGCGGGGAGACTGGCGGAGCCGGGGCTGCGGGTTGGCCGCGGTCCTCCAACAGGACATCGAAGGGCATCAGGTCGGGGGGCGCAACGCCGATCACGGCGACGCGGGTGTCGCCTGGCCGTGAGACGGCGTAGGCTCGCAGCACCTCCAGGCCGCCTTCGACCTCGAGGTCGGTGGAAGCGACGATCATCTGCGGTTCAAGCTCTTCCAGGACCTGCTGCAGGGCTTGGCGGCGGATGCGTGGAGGCAGCGGCGCCACCACAGCGCCCAGGCGAGCGGCAGCGAAGAACAGGAAGGCGAATTCGGGCTGGCTCCAGAGCAGGGTGGCGATGCGACTGCCCTTGCCGAGCCCCT
Organism: uncultured Anaerolineaceae bacterium; assembly: GCA_964575425.1. Classification (GTDB taxonomy): domain Bacteria; phylum Chloroflexota; class Anaerolineae; order Anaerolineales; family E44-bin32; genus DATEAV01. The sequence continues at coordinate 89,520 of CAZNRD010000010.1, forward strand.
GCTGCTGAAGGTTGACCGCCAGGATCGCGGCGGCGCGCTGCAGCTCACCGTAGGTGATCGTCCGTTCCGGTGTGCGAATCGCCGCGCCCCGCCGGCGCCAGGCGGCGACCGCGCCCAGCGCCTCGCTCATGGTCATGGTGCGGGAAAGAACCTTGCTCATCGTCAGCGCGTCGTCTGTGCCTCAGAACATCATGCGATACAGACGGTAGTGCTTGTAGCGTTCGGCTCCCAGCCGTTCGGCAAGACGGTTGACCGTCGGGTTGGCCTCGGAGGTCAGCGACCCATCAAGCCACTTGTACCCCTTGGCCGCCGCGCTGCGGACGGCCTCGAGATAAAGCAGGACATCGATGCCGCGCCGACGATACTCCCCCAGCACGCCGAACAGCTTGAAGCTCACGGTGTCGATCCGCCTGCGGTGCCAGTACACCTTCAGCCAGCCGAAGGGGAAGAGCCGCCCGTTGAGGCGGCGCAGTAGGTAGTTGAAGTCCGGGATGGCGACCAGGAAGCCGACGACCTTGCCATCGACTTCGGCAAAGAGCGCCAGGTCGGGGTCAAGCAGGAAGCGCATTTGGGTGGCAAGGTGGCGGAAGGTCTCGCGCGTGGTGGGGACATGATCGGGGAGGTGCTGCAGCGTCACGTTGAACAGCTCGCGGGCGATCTCGACCTCGCGATCCCAGTCCTGCATGCGCACCTTGCGCACAAGGACGTCGCTGCGCCGGCTGGCCGCCTCGAAGACGCGCAAGATCTGTTCGGGGAGGTTTCTCCGCCCCTGGGCGAATTCCTGGAGAGGCACGCGCCAGGCATAGCTGTCGCTGTCCTTGGTCATGCCGAAGCGCTCGAGGAACTCGCGGTAGTAGGGAGGAGTGTGCGCCTCCAGCATGGCCGGAGGGCAGTCGGCGCCGCCGATCAGGACGCCCGGCTCATCATTGGGCCCGAAGTTGGTGGGCCCGCAGATCCCGTCCATGCCCCAGGCGCGCACGGTGTCGCAGGCGGCCGTGAGCAACCCCTGAGCGATGGCGTAGTCCGGCAGGCACTCGAAGAAGCCGAAACCCCCGGTCTTCTGCCCGGTGTGGCGGACGCTGTGCCAGTCGACAAAGGCGGCGATTGTTCCCAGGGCCTGGCGGCCGTCGCGTGCCATGAACAGCTCAAGCTGCGCCTCGGCCAGGAACGGGTTGCGGGCGGGGTTCAGGCGGTCAAGCCTCTCCGAAACCAGGGGCGGGACCCAATTGGGGTCTCCCCGGTAGACCTTCCAGGGGAAGCGAACGAACTGCTGCAGGGCCCGTCGGCCCTGCACCCTCTCGATCGTGGTGCCCATGTCGTGTTTATCTGCTGGCGCCGCCGGGTGCAGGCGAAGCCGCCCTCCAGACAACACCCGAGCAGCCGCTGGGTTTCGCCCGCAGACTCTCGCCCGTCGGGCAGTGGCAAGGATACACCCATTTCGTGGCCTGTGGAGGCAAAGCCGGCCCGGTCGGCTACTCCCACTCGACCGTTGCCGGCGGCTTGCTGGTGATGTCGTAAACCACGCGGGTGATGCCGGGGACCTCATTAACGAGGCGGGTGCTGATACGGGCCAGCACCTCGGGCGGGAGGCGGGTCCAATCGGCGGTCATGAAGTCGTCGGTGGAGACGGCGCGGATGGCGATGGTCTCCCCGTAGGTGCGGAAGTCGCCCATGACGCCCACGGAGCGCACCGGCAGCAGGACGGCGAACGCCTGCGCCGGGACCTGGGCGCCCTCGCTGGGGCCGTTAGGAACCAGCCCTGCGGCAGACAGTTCCTCGAGGACGATCCGGTCAGCCTGGCGCAGGCGCGTCAGGCGCTCGGCGGTCACCTCTCCCAGGCAGCGGACGGCCAGCCCCGGCCCCGGGAAGGGCTGACGCCAGACCAGCGAGCGCGGCAGGCCAAGGGCTTCACCGATTGCCCGGACCTCGTCCTTGAAGAGGTAGCGCAGCGGTTCAACCAGTTCAAAGTGCAAGTCCGGCGGCAGGCCGCCGACGTTGTGGTGAGTCTTGATGCGCGCGGCGACGCGCCGGTCGGGCCCGGAGGACTCGACGACATCCGGGTAGATCGTGCCCTGGACGAGGAAGCGGGCCTTGCCCAGACGGCGCGCCTGCTCCTCGAAGAGGCGGATGAACTTCTCGCCAATGATGCGGCGCTTTTCCTCCGGGTCGGTGACGCCAGCCAGAGCCTGAAGGAAGAAATCCGCGGCGGCCACGCTCACCCACCTAGCGCCCAACGTGTGCTCGAAGGCTTCGCGAACGCTCTCAGCCTCGCCGTGGCGCAGGAGGCCTGTGTCGACGAAGATGCATGTCAACTGATCGCCGACGGCGCGGTGGACCAGCGCGGCAGCCACGGATGAGTCGACACCCCCGCTCACCCCGGCGACAACTGGCTCGCTGCCCACCTGAGCGCGGATGCGCTCGACCGCCAACGAGACGATGGCCTCAGGCGTCCAATCCGGTCGGGCGTGGCACACGTTGATGACGAAGGCGCGCAGGATATCGGCGCCGCCTGGCGTGTGGCGCACCTCCGGGTGGAACTGCAGGCCGAACCAGCGGCGGTCCGGGTCGGCGATGGCCGCGATGGGGGAGTTGGGGGAGCGAGCGAGCACGGTGAACCCGGCGGGGGCGGCCTCGATGCGGTCGCCGTGAGACATCCACACCGGCCGGGTTCCGGTGGGCAGCAGCGGGTTCGGCTGGGTCACGTCGATCTGGGCCGGACCATACTCACGCGCCGACGAGGGGGACACCCGTCCCCCGAGCGTGTGGATCAGTGCCTGCATCCCATAGCAGATGCCGAGGATGGGGAGGCCAGAGCGCAGGACATACTCGGGTATCTGCGGCGCCCCGGCCTCGTACACCGAAGCCGGGCCGCCGGAGAAGATGAAGCCTTTGGGGTCGAGCGCCAGGACCTGCTCGGCCGGGGCGTCGTGTGGGAAGAGCTCGCAGTAGACGTGAGCCTCGCGCACGCGGCGGGCGATCAGCTGAGAGTACTGGGAGCCGAAGTCCAGGATGGCGATGGCGTCCACGGCTCAATCGGCGAAGACGATCTTTCCGTCGCTCATGTCGGTGATGACGGCCAGTGACTCGATCGGGATGCCCAGCGGCCTGAGCAGCTCGCGCCCGCCCTCGAAGGTCTTCTCGATGACAGCGCCGACTCCGACAACTCTGGCACCCGCCGCCTGCGCCAGGCGGATCAGCCCCAGAATCGTCTGACCTGTGGCGAGGAAGTCGTCGATGATCAGCACGCGCTCGTCCCGTCCAAGGTACTCCGGTGAGACGATCAGCTCGACCGTGCGCGCCTTGGTGTGGGAGGGAGCCAGGGTGAGGAAGATCTGATCTGGCATGGTGATGGGCTTTGTCTTGCGGGCGTAGACGACGGGGATTCCGAGGTGCATGGCCGTGGTCAGGGCCGGGGCGATACCTGAGATCTCGGCCGTGAGGACCTTGGTGGCGTTCAGTCGGGCAAAGCGCGACGCCAGCTCCCGCCCGCAGGCAGCCATCAGGGCCGGGTCGACCTGATGATTGATGAAGCCGTCGACTTTCAGGATGCCGTTGCCGAGGTTTTTGCCATCGGTGAGGATGCGAAGCCTGAGTTCATCCATCGTCCGCTCCCGCACTTGTCTGGACAGGGTGACAGGATTGTACCTCGGGCAGGAGAATCGCGCATGCGGGTCAGGCGGTGCGCAATTGGCTGGTCCACTGGCGGTGGGCCATTCGGATGCACGCGTCCATCACAACCTGGAGGCCAGCCTGGCGCGCCTTTTCGGCGGCCTCCTGATGGACGATGCCAACCTGCATCTAGACGGCTTTAGCCCCGATGGCGATCGCCTGATCAACGATCGGGGGGACGTCTTGGCCGGGACGGAAGATGTCCACCACATCCAGTGGGACGGGAATGGAGAGCAGGTCGGGATAGCACCTTTCCCCCAGGATTTCGCTGGCGCGTGGATTGACCGGGATGATGCGATAGCCCTGGGACTGCAGGTAGGCGGCGACGGAGTGGCTGTCCTTGGTCGGGTCGCTGGAAAGGCCGACGACGGCGATCGTCTTCGGCTTCTGCAGGATGTCTTGCCAAACTGGAGATTCGTTCATATGAGGTGTGCCTTGGAAGCGCGCTCTGGCTCGGCCAGAGGTGTTGCGCCAGCGGAGCGGGGGTAGCCGGATTCCAGCAGAAGCCATCGGCCCCGGCCGGCTGCGAGGGAGCGGGAGTGAAGCGGAGGCACCTCGCCATTGCATCCGTAGCCCTACCCGGAAGCATCCGCAGCGCCACTCGGTGTGCTCAACACCCTCGCGAGGCGAGACTGTTGAATATCCTCTCGTATCTCGGACACCGGGCCGAGACCCTCACACACCGCCACCCCCTCTCCGCCATTGAGCCCTGGGAGAGCAGCCGCGCTAGCAGGCGGAGAGGGGGACAGGGGGTGAGGCTGAGGCCGCTCGTCATTGCACGCCTAGCTTAGACTGCATGGTATCGGCAGCCGCGGCTGATGTTTTTCAACACCCTCGGCGACGCGGTGCTTGACATAGAACGGATGTTCCGTTAGAATAGTGGCGAGCTGCCCGAGAAAGGGCGGGGGTTGGCTGGCGGCTCAGGAGGCTATCATGGCCACAGGCACACTTACGGAACGCCAGCGGAGGATGCTGGAGTTCATCCAGAGGTTCACGGAGGACAACGGCTATCCGCCCTCCATTCGCGACATCGGCAATGCCGTTGGCATCACTTCGACCTCGGTAGTCAACTACAACCTCAACCGCCTGGTGGAGGAAGGCTACCTGGGGCGGGACCAGAACGTCTCCCGCGGCATTCGCCTCACCGAGAAGATCGGCAAGATGGCCGAGCGTCTGGCGGACGTGGTCCGCGTCCCTCTGGTGGGCCGCATCTTCGCCTCGGAGCCCATCCCGCTGCCGGGCACGGATTCGCCCATCTTTGGCGCCGACGAGGCCATCGAGCTGACGCGGGGCCTGTTGAGTTCTCCCGAGGGGCTTTTTGCCCTGCAGGTGCAGGGCGACTCGATGATCGATGCCATGGTTGGCGACGGCGACATCGTCGTCATGAAACGTGAGACGAACTGGCGCAACGGCGACATGGTGGCCGTGTGGCTGAAAGACAAAGAGGCCACCACCCTCAAGCACATCTACCGCGAGGGCAAGAAGGTCCGCCTGCAGCCTGCCAACCCGACGATGGCGCCGATCATCGTCGACAATCCCGAGAATCTCGAGGTGCAGGGGAAGGTGATGCTGGTGGTGCGACAGCTCGCCTGAGCGGGAGCAATGGTTGCAACCACCGCGCTGCAAGGGGGCCAACTGCCCGGTCTTGGGGAAGTCCTTGCTGATCGGGACAGCATTGGATGTATACTCTCGCCAGAGTCGCGCCATGAAGTTGATTCGAGAGCCCAAATCAGGTCTTGGGCTGAGGCCAACGGAGTCGACTGTCTACCAAGGGGACACGGAGAGTCTGTTGCCCCAACTCCCCGATGCGTTGTTCCGCTGCGTGGTTACCTCTCCCCCTACTGGGGACTGAGAGACTATGGGGTTGATGGGCAAATTGGTGCGGAAGATGATCCTGATGAGTACATCCTCAGACTCGGCCGGATATTCGACGAGGTCCGTCGCGTGCTTCGCGACGATGGCAGTCTCTGGCTGAACATCGGGGACACATTCACCAGCGGGAACCGGGGTTACCGGGCGCCCGACAAGAAGAACCCCATCCGTGCCATGACATATCGGCCGAGGACTCCTAAGGGCCTCAAGCCGAAGGATCTGGTGGGCATCCCATGGCGCTTGGCCTTCGAGCTCCAACGATCCGGCTGGTATCTGAGAGCCGACATAATCTGGGAGAAGTCGAATGCCATGCCAGAGAGTGTGAAGGACAGGCCCACGCGGTCGCACGAGTACCTGTTCCTCTTTTCGAAGTCGGTGCGCTACTACTACAACGCAACCTCGATTGTTGAGGCAAACGGAAGGAATAGGAGAACCGTCTGGTCTATCCCCACCGAGCCATTCCCAGAGGCCCACTTTGCAACGTTCCCCCCAGCTCTCGTCGAACCGTGTATCCTTGCGGGGTCTGAGCCAGGCGATTGGGTCCTCGACCCTTTCTTCGGCTCAGGAACAGTGGGTTTGGTGTGCGAACAGCACTACCGTAACTATGTCGGTGTCGAGATTAACTCCACCTATGTTCAGATTGCGCTTCGGAGGATCAGGAAAGCTCAACGATCGTACCTTTCGATGCAGAAGGGTCCCTCGTAGTGGCGATCATCAAGGCTCCAAGCCCTGATCGGTGCTGACCCCAGAATCTTGGACACTCCAGTCGTGTGGATTTGACGTCTTCGGGAGCTGAGGTAGGCTACGGCCATGGCCGCAGAGTCGCGATGTAAGTCGCGGGTGCTCGATAGCCAATCGACGAATGCCTTCGCTCGCAGTTGTAGTAGCCCATCCTTGCCGCGACAACGGCTTCGAGTTGGTCGAGTGTCTCCGCATCGAGAAACAGCGATCGGTTTTCGGTCTCCCTGGCACCGCCCGCCAGGGCAGGTGTGAAACGACTGTTGAAGCCCTCCATCTCGGGATTGTCGCGGGCGCCGTTGAGGGCGTAGGACACGCGCACATGGTCTTGCAGCAGCAGGCGCGCCGTCCAACCATAGCCCGTGAAGACCGGATCCTGGTCGTGGTGAACGATCACTCCGGGCAAGGACACGCCGTGGCGCCTCAGCGACTGGCTGGCCCGCTCCCAGGCGGCCAGCGCCAGCTGGCTGACGGCACGTTCGCCCACGGCCCAGCCAAGGACCAGCTTGGTCGCATGGTCGACGATTGGGATGAGCTGCGCTTTCCGGCGCCCGTTGGCGTACACCAGCTCGGTGAAGTCGGCATGGGCGACCTCAAAGGGCTGGATGGCTCCCTTGCCTGCCAGCAGGTTGACCCGGTGGCCGGCGGCGGTGATTGCGCGCCGAATGCCGCTGGGCTTGGGCCGCCGGGTGCCCCGGATCAAGGGCGAATCCCACAAGCGATGCAGCCGCTGCACCACCTTGCGGTTGACCCGGTGGCCATAAGCCTCTCGCAGTTCGACCGCGGTTCGCCGGTAGCCGTACTCCGGGTGATGGCGGGCGATCGCCTCCAAGGGTCCGCGCAAGTGGCGGTACTTCTCGCTGTAGCTCGCTCGGCGCTGGTGGTAGTGCCATGTCGAGCGCGGCAGCTCCAGGGTGGCCAGAACGGGGCCCAGCCCGTGGCCGGCAGTGACCTTGCCGGCCAGTGCCACTTTCTGCTCGGTGCTCATCCGTTCCGGCCCAAGAAGCTTTTTAGCAAGGCGATCTCGACTTCCTTCTTGCCCAGCAGCTGCTCGAGCTCCGCCAGGCGCCGCTCGTACTCCTGGACGGTGTTGTCCTCGGCGAAGATCTCGGCGCCGCGCTCCAGGAACTGCTTCTTCCACAGCCCGACGGAGTTGGCGTGGATGCCATATTGCTTGGCGATTTGGCCCGGCGTCTTCTCTCCGGAAAGGGCCTCCAGGACGACCTGGAACTTCAACTTCGCGGAATACCGCTTCCTGGCCATGGCTCATGCCTCCTTGCCGCGCCGCCCTGGCCATAGCGTACATCACCATCCGCCGAGGTCAACTCCACAATTGCCGTC